>JAFGTG010000004.1 GCA_016934255.1 Sedimentisphaerales bacterium | reverse complement strand
GAAGACCTGCCCGACGCGTCTTTTGATGATGTGATTTATTTTGGTGCCACGCCGGAAACGGTCGAGGCTCTCTTTGCTAAAGTCGCCGGGAAAGGCCTTTTAAATATCGTCCAGTGCGGTGGTAAGTTCGGCCGGGATGTTGTGACGATGGTTGGCCGGATTCATTACGGCGGTATTCGCATCATCGGAACAACCGGCTCGAATCCGGCCGAGGCGATGGAGAGTATTCCCGAAACGGATGAAATTCGACCCAGCGATAAGATCAACGTGATCGGTGCAGGCGGGCCGATGGGTATGATGCACGTGATCCGCAACATTTGCCAGGGCGTCGAGGGCGTGAGTGTTTTTGCCAGTGATGTAGATGATGGCCGGTTGGCTGCGTTGACGAAAGTCGCCGCGCCATTGGCTAAGAAAAATGGAGTGACATACATACCCTCCAATCCGACCAAGCAAGAGACGACAGAAAAATTCGATTACACCGCGTTAATGGCGCCGGTCCCGGCGCTGGTCGCCGGCGCCGTACACGGCGCTGCCGAACGTGGACTCATCAATATTTTCGCCGGTATCCCGGCGCCGGTCACGGGCGAGATTGACCTGGATACCTATATTGAAAAACGACTGTACTTCATCGGCACCAGCGGATCGACCCTGGACGATATGAAGCGGATGTTGGCGAAGGTCGAGGCCGGCCGGCTCGATACGAATGTCAGCGTCGCGGCTGTCTCCGGACTCGAAGGCGCAACGGAGGGCATTCGGGCTGTGGAGAACCGGTCGATTGCCGGCAAGATCATCGTGTATCCGGCCTGTCGAAATTTAGGGCTGGTCCGGCTGGAAGAGATGAACGAGAAGATGCCGGAGGTAGCTAAACTCCTCAGTGACGGTCTGTGGACGAAAGAAGCAGAGAAAAAACTTCTGGAGACATATAAAGATTCATAGAAAGATGGCGACATGAGCGATTCGAAAACAATTGAAAAGACATACGAACTGGCGAAAGAGCGTTATAGCGAACTGGGAGTGGACGTCGATAAGGCGATGAAACGGCTGAGCAAGATTGCGATATCGCTTCATTGCTGGCAGGGAGACGACGTCGGCGGATTCGAGAGCGGCGACGCCCTCAGCGGCGGCGGCATTATGGCCACCGGCACCTATCCCGGCAAAGCAAGGACAGCCGACGAGTTACGGGCCGACCTGGACAAAGCCCTGAGCCTCATCCCCGGTAAACACCGGTTGAATCTGCACGCGATGTATGCCGAAACCAAGGGTAACGTCGAGCGCAACGAGCTTGAGCCGGAGCACTTTACCTCATGGATCGACTGGGCCAAAGCGAATGGTCTCGGGATGGATTTCAACGGAACGTTCTTTTCGCATCCGAAGGCCGACAGCGGTTTCACGCTCGCCAGTGCGGATGAGGACATACGCACGTTCTGGGTCGAGCATGGAATCGTCTGTCGGACGATTGGAGCCGCGATGGGAAAAGAACTGGGCACGCCTTGCGTAACCAACTTATGGATCGCGGACGGCTACAAGGATATCCCCGTGGATCGCAAAGGGCCTCGCGAGCGTCTCAAGAAATCACTCGACGAGATATTCGCTAAGCAAATGAATCATAGACATCTATTGGACGCTGTCGAAAGCAAGCTATTCGGAATTGGCTCCGAGAGCTATGTCGTCGGCTCGCACGAGTTTTATCTGTCCTATGCGATAGAAAACAAGACGCTTTTATGCCTCGATGCGGGACATTATCATCCGACGGAAGTGATTTCAGACAAGATATCCTCGGTCTTAACGTTTCTCGATGAAATCCTGCTTCACGTCAGCCGGGGCGTGCGATGGGATAGCGACCACGTCGTGATCCTCTCGGACGAGCTGCTTGCCATTGCCCAGGAGATCGTCCGCGGCGGTTATCTCGATCGGGTGCACATCGGTCTGGACTTCTTCGACGCCAGCATTAACCGCATCGCCGCCTGGGCGATAGGGACGCGCTGCATGATTAAGGCGCTTCTGATGGCTTTGCTTGAGCCGATTGACAAGCTCCGTGAGGCGGAATCAGCCGGTGACTACACCACGCGCCTGGCGATGCTGGAGGAATGCAAGACGTTGCCTTTCGGCGCGGTTTGGGATTACTATTGCACAAAAATGGACGCGCCGGCCGGTGAAACCTGGCTGGATGACGTGAGAACGTATGAAAGGGATGTTCTGAGTAAACGCCGATAGGGGGCATATCAAGCACAGACCATTTTAGGGGATACGGTATGGAGACGCAGCAGCAGTCGCAGGAAACTCAGGTGGGCAGTGAGTTCGAGCGCGAGCCGGTGCCGAAAAGCGCACTGCTCGGTTTCAAAAGCTTCATCGGAATGTACGCCGGCGAGCATTGCGCCGGAACGGAACTGATGATCGGGCCGTTGTTCGTGGCCGCGGGCGTCAGCGCCTTCGATTTGATCATGGGACTTCTCCTGGGCAACGCCCTGGCGGTGCTGAGCTGGATGTTCCTGTGTGCGCCCATCGCCACGCGGATGCGGCTGACGCTCTACTACCAGCTCGAAAAAATATGCGGCCGAAAGCTCGTGACGCTCTACAACCTCGCCAACGGCGTGATGTTCTGTTTCCTCGCCGGGGCGATGGTCACCGTCTCTGCGACCGCTGTCGGCGTCTGGTTCAATTTCCGGATGCCGGGGCTTAACGATTTGTACCCCAACAGTGTCGGCTGGGTGATCGCCGTCGCCGTCGTCGGCGGGCTCATCGCCATCGTCGCCGCTTACGGCTACCAAACCGTGGCGAAGTTCGCCAACGTTGCGGCGCCGTGGATGGTTCTGGTGTTCCTGGCGTTTGGCTTTGTCGGGCTTCGACAGTTTATCGATGCGACAGGCTCCGAAGTGAACTCGCTCGGCGACGTCTGGGAACTGGCCAGGACGCATATCTGGAAAGGCGGACCCCCTCAGGAAGGGCAGGTCAAGTTCACGTTTTGGCACGTCACCTTCTTCGCGTGGTTCTGTAATATGGCGATGCACATCGGCATGAGCGATTTATCCGTGTTCCGCTTCGCAAAGAAGTCCTGGTACGGAGTCGCCTCGGCCACCGGTATGTACGTAGGTCATTTCATGGCGTGGATCAGTGCTTCGATTTTATACGCCTATCAGCTCCATCTCGATCCGGCGGATACGAACGTATTACCCGGGCCTCTTGCTTTTAGAGCCTGTGGTCTCGCTGGATTGCTGTGCGTGATCATTGCCGGCTGGACGACGGCCAATCCGACCATCTACCGCGCCGGTCTGGCGTTCCAGGCCATAACACCGAAGTCGTCGCGATTTAAAGTGACGCTCATCACGGGAGCGATCGCGACGCTCGCCGGAATGTTCCCGGCCATTGCCATGAAGCTGCTGGACTTTGTGGCGCTCTACGGCTTGTTGCTTATGCCGATGGGAGCGGTCATCTTCGTCGATTTCTGGCTGATTAAAAAGTTCGGCTTGCAGAGCAATTATGCCGAGATCAGCAAAAAAACGTTCAATTGGGCGGCGGGTTTGGCATGGCTTGTAACTTTAGGAATCTGCTGGTCACTGGTGCTGGCCGGTGTGATTCAGATTTACTTCGTGTCGCTGCCGGGCTGGTTCATGGCCGCAGTGTTGTATGTGGTCGTCAGTGCGATCTACCAGCGCAAGACGTATGAAGTACCGTTGTTCAGAACAATATCACAGTTGATAAGCTGGATATCGTTGGGCGTTTTGATTTTATTGGGGATCTTATTCCTGGCCGGTTCCATCACGCTGGACCAGGTCAAATGGCTGGGGATCGTCGTGACCATCGTATGGTTTGTAAGTGCCTCGCTCTGGATGTGGAAAGATAACAATTCCGAGTAACGGAGCACTGTTAAGGTTAACATTGAATTGGACTATGAAGAGAAAAGGAACGTTTAACTAATGGATAAAGCTCTGGCCGACTTGATTAAGATATCGAACATCACAGGCAAAGACTCGACGCTCGTTCAGGGCGGGGGCGGCAACACCTCCGTAAAAACGGACGACGGTCAATATATGTATATCAAGGCTAGCGGGACGGCCTTGAAGGACATGAACGTCAAACTGGGCTGGCGAAGGCTCCGGCTCGATGCTGTCCTATCGGTCATCGAAGACAAAGAGCTGGCAAAGCTCGACGCGGGCAAAAGAGAGCCGGTCGTCGTGGATCGTTTGCTTTTGGCTTGTGATGACAATGTCAAAATCGCGGCCCGTCCGTCGGTGGAATCGCATCTCCATGCTTTTCTTGAGCGATGCGTCATTCATTTGCATCCCCTTGCCGTCGCGGCTTACGTCAATGCAAAAAACGGCAGAGCACACATCGAAAAAATCTTTAAAAAGGAGAAACTTCCCCCGCTTTGGGTGCCCTACACCGATCCGGGATTCATGCTGGCCAAGAGGATTTCAAAACTCATTCAACAGTATCAAAAGCAACACGGCGCCAAGCCCGCTGTGATGTTCTTGGAAAAACATGGTCTTTTTGTCACCGCCTCAACGCCGGATGCGGCATTGCGCCTCGTTCGCAAAGTGATTAAGCTGTGCAAAAGCAAACTCAAACCCATCAAGCCGCGTACGACCAAGGCTCCCGCGAAGGCGGATATCACAGCCGCTAAAGAAGCCATAGGAAAAGCGGTCTTCGATGCAACCGGTCAATCACTTCCCGTAACCTATTCATCGAAGAACAAATCCGTCGCCGCTTTTATGGCTCGCAAAGACGCGGCCAAACTTCTGGCCACACCCGCCCTGAATCCGGATGAGCTGGTTTACGCCAACGGCTCGGCCATGTGGCTGAAAACTTGCGATGTCAAAGCGATCACCCGCAAATTGAAATCGCTCGTCCGTCGGGGACAAAAACCGGCGGTCGCTTTCGTTATCAAAGGTTTGGGTCTGTTCGTTTCCGCGCCGGAGAGTACAACTCCTTTGATCGTGGATATGACAACCAGTTCGCTCGTCATACGAATGTATGCGGCGCAATTCGGCGGTGTTCTCGCTCTGAATAGGCGGCAACAGGACTTTATCAACAATTGGGAATCCGAAGCCTTCCGCAAAAAATTGGTTAGCAAAAAGAAATAATCCCAAAAAAGGGAAAAAGCAAAAAAGGGGTCAGGAGCCTTTTTTGGGAATATGCTATTTTCAGCCTGATAACAGCGATTTTTCGGATTTCAAGCTAACACCAAACGAATTGTAGCCAGAAAAAAATCGAAAAAATGAGAAATTCTTCTGGATTTGTTGAAATAAAGTGCTATATATATAGTACATTATAATAATAGATAACTATCATATTATTTTTTCAGTGGATGTTAAAAATGATTGAGTTCAAGCTGGATTTGAAAAGTGGCGTGCCTTTCCATCGACAGATCGTGGACCAGATTCGCTACGGCATCGCTTCGGACCGGCTTTTGCCCGGCGAGCAATTGCCCACGGTGCGGGAACTGGCCGTCCATCTGTCAGTGAATCCCAATACGGTTCGTAAAGCGTATTCGGAACTGGAAATCCTGGACATCCTGGATACCCAACAGGGCACCGGTACGTTCGTTGGGCACCGTCAAGTCGAAATCGGCGAAGCAGAGAAAGAGCGTATGCTGCGCCAAATTTGCGACGAGCTCGTCGCACGCGGCAACCAATACGGTTTCACACTCAAAGAAATCGTCACTCAAATGCAAAGGAGACTCGAAAATGACTGAAAAAAGAAAATCCAAGGCGACCCTCCCAAGCCTCACGCACGAGTACAAAGCGACCACACAACTTCAGGCCGAAGCCGCATCCCTTAACTGGGTGGCTGCCTTAGTCGCGGCCGTCGTCGTCGTGGCCGGTGTCGTTCTTAACAGGCTCATTGAACACACGTGGGAACGGATGAATGTAGGCATCGTCGTCGTTACTGCCCTCGTTGCTGCGGTTTGTTTTTTCGGCATCAAGATCGCCAATCAGTGGGAACGCGCCGTCGTGTTGCGTCTCGGCAAATTCAAATGCCTCAAAGGGCCGGGGCCGTTTTTTATCATTCCGATCATCGAAAGTATCGTCCAATCCGTCGATATGCGAATCCGTTCGACCGACTTTAGCTCCGAGTCCACGCTCACCAAGGACACCGTGCCCGTCAATGTCGATGCGATCTGTTTCTGGATGGTCTGGGATGCCAAGAAAGCGATTCTCGAGGTCGAGAATTTCTACCTCGCGATCGTCCTTTCCGCCCAGACGGCGTTGCGTGACATCATCGGTACGCACCAGCTTTCCGAGCTGCTGACCCACCGCGAAAAACTCGGAAAGCGGCTTCAGGAAATCCTCGACGAAAAAACCAATCCCTGGGGCATCACCGTCCAGTCGGTCGAGATCCGCGACATCATTCTGCCCAAAGCCCTCGAAGACGCCATGTCTAAAGAGGCCCAGGCCGAACGCGAACGTCACGCGCGTATTATCCTCGGAACCGCGGAAACCGAAATCGCCGAGAAATTCGCACAAGCCGCCAAACAGTACGAATCGAATCCGGGCGCGATGCACCTTCGAGGCATGAACATGCTCTTCGAGGGGTTGAAGGAGAAAGGATCCATGATTATCGTGCCCAGCTCGGCATTGGAAACGATGAACCTGGGCGCGATCGGCGGAATGGCCGCTCTGAGCCAGGTCAAGAGCGATAAAGAAGAACGCGAAAACAGGAATCCTTAAAGCAAATAATTATTCCATTTAAGGAAACAGCATAATGATCCTGTTAACGACTCCAAACATCGAGGGCCAAAGAATCAGAGAATATCAAGGTATCGTTACGATAGAATAACCGAATATGATATCTGGAGCGAATCTTATAAAATCAATTGAACGTGTGAATCGACCTATTCAGGGTGGATACCTTTCGAAAGTGCCGGATGCCTACTTTCCTATTGAGTATCATTATTGATAGTGCATTTCGAGTCTGAAATGACGGATTTGCTAAGATTTTCTCTCGTTTTGTATAGATTTCGTCGCGGGTGATCCTTCAAAATAGCAAAGTGGGTTGTATTGGGCGTGAGATTTGCTATAATGCCGATTTTGCGTCGTGCGTGATGCGTATTGCGTCACGATACACGCAATACGAAAGACGCCAAACGCAATACAATTTATTGGAGAGTTGAGAAAAATGGGTTTTGTGATTGAAGATAAGCGCAAGCGACCGGCACCGAAGGTGAAGGACCTGATTAAGGACGGCAGCATCAGTCTCGATGACGCCCTCGACTGGCTGCGGACAATTTATGAAATTCGGTTTTTTGAGGAGAAGGTCTTCGACCTATTGGGTCAGAATATCATCAAGGGCGCCTCGCACCTTTACGCGGGCGAAGAGGCGGTCGCCGTCGGGGCCATCGCGGCTATCGAACGCGGCGACGTGATCGGCTCGACCCACCGCGGGCACGGCCATTGCGGCGCGATCGGCAATAAATACGCCGACAGCGAGGCCGACCGTCAGCACCACTGGAATCAGATGATGGCCGAGCTGATGGGCAAGGAGACCGGCTACTGCAAGGGCCGGGGCGGCTCAATGCACATCGCCGACGTCGATAAATGCAATAATCTCGGCTCGACCGGTATCGTCGGCGGCAACCAGGCCCCGGCGGTCGGGGCGGCCCTGGCCGAGAAATACCGCAAGACGGGCAAGGTCGTGCTGTCCTTTTTCGGCGACGGTTCGTGCAATACCGGCAGCTTTCACGAGGCGATGAATATGGCCTCGACGCTGGCTGTGCCACTGGTCGTTATCATTGAGAACAATCTCTACGGCATGAGCGTGCCGTTTTCCGGCAGCGAGGTGGACGGCGCCGTGCGGGCGAGTAATATCGAGGATATTGCGGTCAGGGCGGGGGCGTACGACGTACCGGCTATGATCGTGGACGGACAGGATGCGTTGGCGGTCTTTCTGGCCGTGCGGGATGCGGTGGCCAGGGCCCGAAGCGAGAACCTGATGACCATGATCGAAGCCAAGACGTATCGCTGGTACGGGCATAGCCGGAGCGATCCGCGGGCCTATCGAACGAAGGCCGAGGAAAAGGCCTGGCATGAACGCGATCCGATTACGGTTCTGAGCCAGAAGTTACTCAACGAGAAACTTGCCACGCAGGAGCAGTTGGACAAGATCAAGGAAAAAGCTTTCGCGACCATCGGAGAAGCGACGCAGTTCGGCATCGACAGTCCGTGGCCCGATCCGGCCGATCTGGCTAAAGACGTGTACGTCGAGGAAAGCTACCCGGCGGAGGTCATCTCCAACGACAAGACGACTTCGGCGAAGGTAATGGAAGCAACGGCGGCTTTCGAGGCGGCGATTGCTTCATCGACGGCCAAGACGAAAAAAGAGGCGACCGAGCAAGCGAGAAATCAAATCAAGACCCAGTTCGGTATGGATATTATGACCATCGGCCAAGCGGTTTCGGCTGCCCAAGCCGAGGAATTGAGGCGGGATCCTAATGTAATCGTGATGGGCGAGGACATCGGTCTCTACGGCGGCGCGTACCAGGCAACCCGTGGACTACTGAGCGAATTCGGCACGGACCGAGTGATCGACACGGCCATCTCCGAGGCGGCGATCGCCGGCGCGGGAGTTGGTGCCGCTTTGCGAGGGATACGACCGGTGGCGGAAATTATGTACGTCGATTTTGTGACGATTGCGATGGACCAGCTCGTGCACGTCGGGGCCTACAACCGTTACATGTTCGGCGGTAAGGCCAAGGTGCCGATGGTATTGCGGACCGAAGGCGGCGTCGGACGCTGTATCGCCGCCCACCATTCGGAATCGCTCGAGGCCTGGTTGATGCACGCGCCGGGGCTTTACGTGGTCATGCCCTCAACGCCTTATGACGCGAAGGGTTTGCTCAGAGCATCGATTCAAAGCGATAATCCCGTCGTCTTTATCGAACATAAGGCCACCTACGGCCAGCTCGGCGCGGTGCCGGAAGGCGATTACATCATCCCCTTGGGCGTTGCGGACATCAAGCGACCCGGCAGTGATGCGACGATTGTCAGCTACAGCCGGATGGCGATGTGGTCGCTCCAGGCGGCGAAGATTCTCGCCGACGAGCACGGTATCGACGCCGAAGTCATCGACCTGCGAACGCTCAAGCCGATGGACATCGATACGGTCGCCAAGTCCGTTCAAAAGACCGGCCGGCTCATTACGGTTAGCGAAGGTTTCTGCACGTGCGGCGCGGGTCGGGAAATTTCCGGACGGTTCATGGAATACGAATTCGAAGATGGCTCGCATGGCTTTGATTATCTCGATGCGGCGCCGGTCAACATGGCGGCGGCAGACGTCCCGCCCCCGATGAGCGAACCGCTCGAAAATGCGAGTATCCCAAGCGTCGAAAGAATCGTCGAAGCGGTCAAAAATATGCTTAGTTAGCCCCCGGTTTCACCGGGGGTTCTTCCAATAACGATAAAAGATACACATATGCAAAACTGCAAAACACAAAACGAGGTACGAATCAATGGCTAAAGACGTAAGGTTACCCCAACTTGGACAGACGATGGAGGAAGGCACAATCGTCAATTGTCTGGTTCAAGTTGGTGATGAGGTTAAAAAAGGTGATGTCCTATTCGAGATCGAAACCGACAAGGCAACCCTTGAGATGGAATCGCCTTCGGACGGCTTTGTGAAGCATATTCTTGTTGCGGTCGATGAGACGTTGGCGGTCGGTGAACCGTTGCTGGTTCTCGGTGATAAAGATGAGAACGTGCCGCAGAGCTTTATCGATTCTCTCAAGGGCGGCGCCCCAGCGGCTTCTGAAGCGGCGCCGGCGGCCCCCGTCGTAGAACCAACCAAAGACGAACCCGAACCAGCCAAACCGGCGGGTCGCATTATGGCGACACCACGGGCGAAGAAGTTAGCCGCCGATATGGGTGTGGACCTGGCGGTGGTCACCGGCACCGGCCCCGGCGGAAAAATCACCGAAGAGGACGTCAAGAGTGCGGGGAGTGCTAAACCATCGACGCCAGTCGCTTCTGCGTCTCCTGCTGCCGAACCCAAAGCCGGCCGGACGATCTCGCTCAACAGGCTCCAGAAGATCACCGCCGAGAGGATGCTCCGATCTAAACGAGAGATTCCGTGCTTTTATTTAACGATCAAAGTCGATGTCACTGATCTCGTCGAGTTGCGTACCGAGCTCAATCAAGCCGGTGGCGCAAAAGTTTCTTACAACGACTTCATCGTGAAAGCGGTGGCCGCTGGATTGGAAAAGTTCCCGATCATGACGGGCCAATTGGACGGCGAGACCATCAAGCTTGCGGAAGCCATTCATGTCGGTCTGGCCATTTCAGTCGAGGACGGTTTAGTCGCGCCGATTCTCAAAGACGTCAATAATAAGACTGTCAGACAGATTTCCGCCGACAGCCTGGCGCTAATTGATCGGGCACGCGGCAACAAATTACAACCAACGGATCTGGAAGGTGGCTGCATTACGGTTAGCAATCTCGGCGCATTCGGAATCGATAACTTCATCCCAATCGTCGTGCCCGGCCAGTGCAGCATTTTGGGCATCGGTCAGATAAACGATACTTGTGTACCGGATAACGGTAACATCATGGTTCGCAAACTGATGAACATGACGCTGTCGGTGGATCACAAAGTCGCCAACGGCGCTTACGCCGCCCAGTTCCTCGATTTTGTCAGAAAACAACTGCAGGACACTTCCTCATTCAATATTAATTCCTGAGTCTTGAATTCATGAGATACGTAAGGAAGGAGCGTTCGACATGGCGAAGAAGATTGAGGCAAAGCATTTAGCGAATATAATAAAAGCAACGCCCAAGGTCCCGGTGATCGGCGTGTTTGCGACGAGCGATCCGCGGATTGATAAAGAAGATCGAATCCGTTGTCAGAATATTGCGAAGATGGCGGCCGATACGATCAGCGGTTTGGTCGTTCTGCCGGATAAAACGCCGGTGCCTGTGGTTTATTCGACTGTCTTAGTAGATGGCGAAGCGCAGGCGGATATTGTCGCCCAGCAGTTTCGCAAAGCCGGCGTTGATATTCTCGTGTGCGTGCCGGATACCTGGGCGTTTCCTCAACTGACGACGATCTCACTGCTCCAGCAATTCCCGCTCAATACGCCGATCAACATCACGTGCGGTAACAGCGGCCCCAGACCTGGCGTCGTTTATGCCCACGCACTCAACGGCGCTCTTGCCCAGTACGGACGAATGGCCGCCCTGAATGTCGGAACCTGGCCGGACACGGGCTTGAATCCAAAGATGACCGACCAGACGGCGAAGAATCTGATCGATTGGTGTTACGCCGCCGTGACGGCGGTTGCCCTGCGCGGTCGAAGGGTCGTGATCTTCGGCCACGATTCGATGGGTATGGAAACCGCCCTGGCGCACATCCTTCCGATCAGGAACACCTTCGGCCTGGAGATTACGCGTTTGGATATGAAACTCTTAGCCGATATGCTAAGCAAGAAAGCCTACAAAGAAAAAGATCTGAAGGCGCTGCGAGGTTGGATTGACAAATATGTCGGCAAACGCCTGGAACTCCGCGACGAGGCGGACAGCGAACGCTTCAACCAGTCGCTGGCGATGTACCTGATCGTCCGCGACCTGATGGCCGATTTGAACGCGGTCGGCGGTGGATTTATGAGCCAGTTGGAATGGGGAAGCGATTTACGCGGTATCCCGCTGCCCGTGGCCGACGGGATGGAAAGCCTGTTTAATTCGACCTTCGACCACGAAGGACAAAAAGCACCACTGCCCTACGCAACCGAAGCTGATGTTCAAGGGCTTCTGACAATGCTATTCATGACGTATCTGTCCGGCGGCAATCCGCCATTGTTCATGGACTTTAGAAAAGTGTGGGAGGCATGGGAGATCAGAGAATTAGCCAAGAAAATCGGCCTCACGTCTTTGGAGAAAAAGGCGGATTGGTACACCAAGGGGCTGGTTGATGGTGACAACTCGGGCAGCGCCGCATTCGATTGGGCGGCGGAATCCGGAACGCCCATCAAAAAGATCATGGACGGCGTATCCATGCCGTTGGCCGATCCCGGCTACTTCCCGGGCGGCGGCAATTCCGTCACCTTTATGACGCCGGCGGGGATCGAGGGGATCGCTGCTCGATGTGCGTACAGTAGCACGAGCGGATTGTTCAGCATGATTTGGGACGAAGCACACACGACGGATGTGCCGAAGGAACTCGGTCAGGCAATGTGCAATCTAACAACGCCGACGTGGCCGCACACGTTTGTCGTGCCGAAATATGCGAGCATGGTCGAGTATAAACAATATCCCCCGGCTAATCATTTCCACATGACCTGGGATTTGCCCGTGGCTCGGTTGCAGCACTGGATGGATTTGGCGGGCGTCTTGAGCGTAACTCCCTGGGCGGCCAGACCGGCGTTTATCGAAGGTGTCGATCGGCCAAAGCCGCTGGTGCACCTGCTCAATGGCGGCGAGAGTGCCTTTAAGCGCCTGACGGCTCGCAGCTAAAAAACATAATTCATCTCGAAAACGCACATTTTTCTGTACGTTGAATGGTGACATAATTGTATATCCTTGTATGGAGTCTACAATTTTGTTATCATGCCAATATTCCGTTGTCTTAACGAAAGGGACGGTTATGGCGGCAAAACGTACACGAGAAGTCGAGCTTCTCAGTGATATATCCAGAGATTTTTCCGAGTCGCGGAATCTCGAAGAGACGCTGAAATCCATTCTCAAATCGCTCGACAGCCATCTGGGTCTGCGGCGAGGCGCCATTACGTTGCTGGATCCGCAAACGGAGACGATTAATATCAGCATCGCTCACGGACTGAGCAAGAAGTCCACAAGTCAGGCCAGCTACAAAGTGGGCGAAGGCATTACCGGACGAGTCGTGCAGAGCGGCAAGGCTATGATCGTGCCGGACATCTCGAAGGACCCGCGTTTTCTGCACAAAACAAAATCGAGAAAAAGAGAGCCGGGTAAACAGACGGCCTTTTTCTGCGTTCCCATCAAGCTGGAAGGCCGGACGATTGGCGCCCTTAGCGCCGATAAACAAGCCAGCCCCAAGGAGGACTTGAAAGCCCATGTCAAACTGCTCGATGTGATCACGACGATGGTGGCTCAGGCGATCAACCTGAACAAACTCGTCGAATCCGACCGGCGGAAGCTTCGCGAAGAGAACGTACGTTTGCGGGGGGAATTGAAAAGCCACTTCAATATCCACAACATGGTCGGAAGCAGCAACGCCATGAAGGAGGTGTATCGCCTGATCGAGCAGGTCTCCAACAGCAACGCAACGGTTCTCATTCGCGGCGAGAGCGGTACCGGCAAGGATCTCGTTGCCCATGCGATCCACTACAACAGCCTCCGGGCGGACAAGCCTTTCGTTAAGGTCAATTGCACGGCTTTGCCGGACACGTTGCTGGAAAGTGAACTTTTCGGACATGAAAAGGGAGCGTTTACCGGCGCCGCAGAACGGAAGATCGGCCGGTTCGAGAGGGCGCACGGCGGAACGAT
>JAFGTG010000043.1 GCA_016934255.1 Sedimentisphaerales bacterium | reverse complement strand
GCCCTGAAAGCAGAGCTGAAGGATGAGGACCATAAGGCCACCGCTGAAAAGCGAGTCCAGGAACTTACCCAGAAACTGGGGCTGGATCAGGAAGAAAACGCAGAGAAGAAAGAGCAATCCGAAAAGTAATCTCCTGGGGCACAAGAAACGAATTGATATTAATTTCTCAGTATAAGACTCCAGACCTAATCTGTTTTTTTCAATAGTCAATCATCTATCCGCCTTTGGCGGATAATGACAAAACACGTTTTGGTGGTTATTTTATACCCCGATTTTCGGCCTCAAACCTCGTTTTTGGGCTTCATCCGGTTAATGCGTAGGTACATCCGACAGATCGGGGCTTTGGGGTTGGCCCGAGAGAAAAATCGTTTGGGCAGAGGGCCAAATTAGGGCAACCAGGGGGGTAATTTGGACATCTGGGGCCCCGAACGATTTTTCTCGGTCTTTGGGATCATATATAGACCTACTCATTATTCGGGTGTATCGTTTTGGGCTAAAAAATTTAATTTTTTTCTTTGAAATGATACTATAATATAGTATCATATAGATGTGAACAGTAAACAGAGAAAAACGCTTAGTCGGATATTTGAAAAGCCACCGCGATCAAATATAGCCTGGTCGGACATTGAGTCACTTTTGATCGCCTTGGGTGCGGAAATTTCAGAAGGGCGTGGCTCTCGCGTGCGAATCTATCTCAATGGGGTAAGAGCGGTCTTTCATCGCCCTCACCCCAAACGCGAGACGGAAAAGGGATCATCTTTAAATTCGATGAAGAGATTTTTAATGAATGCGGGGTATGGCAATGATTGAGTATAAAGGATATCGAGCGACAGTAGATTTTGACGGCGAAGCCAGGGTCTTTTACGGCGAAGTGATCGACCTGAATGACGTCATCACGTTTCAGGGCGAGTCCGTAAAGGAGCTGGAGCAGGCCTTTCATGATTCCGTGGATGATTATTTGGAGTTTTGCAAGGAACGGGGCGAAAAGCCGGAGAAGCCGTTCAGTGGAAAATTTGTCGTGAGAGTCAGTCCGGCTCTCCATCGCGCCATCACGTTGCGCGCCGCGGAGCGTAAAGAGAGTATTAATACCTATGTGAATGACGTACTCGAAGAAGCTGTCGAGGCCGAGCAAAAACAGATAACGAGCAGCCAGACATAATGAAACTTCTTTCAATCGTCAACGAAATCTGAGAACATCATTCTCAATTCAACTAAAGAATAGGTTAGGTATCCCCGGAAAACCCCCTTAATTACTAATCTAAGGGCTGACCCCCATACCCGGGAGAATTTATTACCCTAAAGGGTAGGTTGAATCCCCAGGTAGATACGCCAAGCCAATCGGAAGAATTAACACTTGATACCTTTAAGATTCCTGTTTTTCTTTGGTCTATAAACGGCTAAATGATAGAATACTAATTCAAAAATGGAGCATTGTTCGTCTCCAATTGTGTCGGGTGAATTTTGGTATGCGATCAAAACGGATATTAAAGCAGATCAAAGAGTTTTTTACGGCCCTTGCATTGTGGCAGAAAGTTGCGGCAGGCTTGATCGTTGCGGGTATTCTTTTCTTGAATCCGATTTGTAGAAAGGATACAAAATCCAACCTGCCTCCCGCCATTGAAAGCATAACAACCGAACCTGATTCTCCCTCACAATCAGCTATGGGCTCAGAAGTCACACAAAATCTGATCGCTGACAGACATCAATATGAGAGTACAGGCATCAACGTTGAATGTATTGAATCAGGTGCAACGTTAGTCATCAACTATACCGATGGATTACCCGAATCCCAAATCCCTGGGGTGAGACGTCTATTCCAGCAAGGAGACAAATACTACCAAAAAGGTGAATTTGACAAAGCCATCGATGCATTCACATCGTGCCTCGCCCTTGAGAATGACCACGAAAAACTTGGCGCTTTGTACGTGCAGATTGGCAACTGTTATTCTGGACTCCACCGCTATATTAAGGCCGCAGAGTTTTATGCCTCGGGCTTGAGAGAATCACGAAAGGCAAACGACCGGCAAGGCGAGGCCTCAAATTTAGTAAATATAGCCAATACCTATATGATGAGACCAGCATCCACCGGAACTGTCGGAGCGAACAACGTGCGTCAAGCCGTGTACAATTACCAGAGCGCTCTAAATATTTTTATCAAAAACGAGCATCCGGTGGACTATGCTATGACCCAGAACAATCTGGGAAATGCATATAAGAACCTGCCTTCGGCAACGCCAGAGCAACATGCACAAAACGGCAGGAACGCGCTCGAATGCTACAAGGCCGCGCTAGAGATATACAAGAAAGACGAGTATCCGTTAGAATATACCGCAATCCAGAACAATCTGGGAACTGCATATAGCGATCTGTCTTCAACAACGCCTGAACAACGGGTAGAAAACATCAGGAACGCGATCAACTGCTACAAGGCTGCGCTGGAGATAAGAAAGAAGAATGACTATCCATTGGACTATGCCACCACTCAGAATAATCTAGGGCTTGCATATGTAGAGCTACCTGCGGCAACGCCTGAGGAACGGGTACAAAACATCAGAAATGCTATCGAGTGCTACAAGGCTGCGCTGGAGATAAGAAAGAAGGACGAGCATTCGGTGGAATACGCTGCGACCCAAAACAACCTGGGAGGTGCGTATATTTACTTACCTGCGACAACGTCTAGGCAACGGGCGCAAAATATAAGGAACGCTATCGACTGCTTCAAGGACGCGCTAGAGATATACAAGAAGGATGAATATCCCTTGAATTATACCATGATCCAGAACAACCTGGGAACTGCACATTTATACCTGCCAGATGCTACCCCTAAGCAACGGGCGCAAAACGCTAGAAATGCTATCAAATGCTACAACGCCGCACTTGAGTTCAGAAAGAAGGACGAGTATCCGGTGCAATACGCGTCTACCCAGAACAATCTGGGAAGTGCCTATTCAACCCTGCCTGCGGTGACGCCTGAGCAACGGGCGCAAAATGTCAGCAACGCTATCGACTGCTACAAGGCCGCGCTAGAGATATACAAGAAGGATAATTACCCCCAAGATTATTGCTTAACGGCTGCTAACATGGGGCTGATATTGGCGGAGGTCAAAGACAAGGAAGCCTTGTACTGGTTAAAGGAGGCGTATGCTTTTAGACAATTTCTTCCTGACCAGGGAAAGAGCCTGGAAGAAGTCATGAGTAGAATCTCTAACTGAAAAAGACGATTTAAACTTTCTCATCATATTTTCGAGCTACAGAAGAATAATAAGAATATTTATATTCCATCATCTTCCACAACATGGGCAAGAGCCAGATGTAGGGCCAAGAACAACGCCCGCACTCTTTCTTCTAAAACTCTCACACATAGAATTCTTTCGTGTTTGATCAGCCTTGAAGTAGTTATTGATCTCATCTACTACTTCCCTCTTTTCGGTCTCGTTTAGTTTCAGGAATCCATTTAATACGAGTGTTGCTTTGTCCGTCATTATCATCTCCTTATATTAGAAATTGCCACAGACACCACAATTTGTCGGCTTCATTGTTGTTGGTACCATCTTGCATGCTGTACATTCACGTTGTAAGTTTCGCAGGGCAGCTCTCATGCCCATCCGCTTTTCCTTTTCTGTTATGGATTGTCGGTAGTCGGTATCACTTCTTCTTTGGTTTTCCGCATTAAGAAACTCTAGCCGAATACGGAAATCGTCAAGCTTAGACGGTGGGCTTTGTGCTATAGCTTTGTATTTGTTTGCAAGGTCATAATTTGCAGAGGTGGATTCCTGTGAATATGCATACGCGTCATCCCACTTTGCAATAATTGCCCAAATCGACGCAATCAATTGGGCGAGAGCAAGAATTCCCCCAGTCGCCAAAATAATGCCAATATACTTGAATTGAATCCCGTATGTCGTAACAATCCCACCTACAAAAACTGGGACAATAATACCTAGAAAAGACAGTAATCGTAACTGAAAGCGAAGACAGCGGGAACGTCTTTCAAAAATGTAGCCAGTTCCGAAGGCATGGATAGCGCTATCCCAGCACTGCAATCTGAGTGTGTCAGATTCTCCCATTGTTGGCTGCTTTTCAATAATATAATGTTCTAATGTTTCCTGACAACTCCGGATTAAGATATTCTCATATGCGGGTAGCGTTCAGTGGATAGCGGGTAGATTAATCGCTGAGTCTTAAACGCTGTACGCCATATGCTATACGCTATCTTCTATCCGGCCGTGTTTTATTATACAAATTAACGGGTGGATTTATATTGTGGTGACTACGTATTTTTGAGCGGACAACCCCGTTTTTTAGCCGAAAAACAAGGGTGTTTACCACGAAGGTCACGAAGAGCCACGAAGTTTTTAACATAAACTGATTCATTTTCCTTCGTGTTCCTTCGCGCCCTTCGTGGTTTTAATCAAACCTTTCAACTGGATTCCTGCCTTCGCAGGAATGACAAGTGGCCAGGATCGAAATTCTGACTATTTCTCAGTGCCCTCGGTGCCCTCGGTGCTCTCGGTGGCTAAAAATACAGATTCTGGTTGACTTTGGGCTTAAAATTTAGTATAATACTTAACAAATAGAATATAGAATACAGGAGACAGGAGACGGAATGAGGTTATCAGGTTACCGGAGTATCAGGATGTGGGGATCAGAACATCAGGAGACCAAGGAAATGAATATTGAATACCGAATATCCAATAACGAAGGAAATATTTTTCCGGCGTTCTCAGCGATCTCCGCGGTTAATGAAAACAAATTCCAAAACCGTGTTAATCGGTGTTGATCCTCCCGGAAGGGACGCCTTAGGCGGTGTCAAAAACTATTCAAAAATTCACAAAAATTCACAATTTTTCCAAAAACCGTATCAAAAATTCGTATTCCGTATGTCGTATTTCGCATATTGTTCTGGAAAATTAACGTTTATTGGAGGCTCATCTGCAAAAACAAACCCAATACCGGCCTTCGGCCGGAAGCACGAAACTCGAAATCCTAAATCCGAAATAACGGCATGATGTACGGGAGGATGATTATGTAAAACAAACCCAATTTTCCACCTTTCATTCAATTCGCGTAGATTCGTGTTTATCCTTCGATAGGCTCATGACGGATTTGAAAAACGAACCCAATTTAATGGAGGTTGAGTGAATGTAAGTATAGGAATAGAAAGTGATTATGGTAATATGGGCATATTTGGAGGATTCGAATCAAAGCCAATTAAAGCCAATTTTATCATCTGTGAAGCCGGGGCGGGGTAATTGTGTTGAAAGCGTTGGGCCATTCTGGTAATGTGTCGCCTTATGGCTAAAACGACGAAAAACAACACGATTACGTCGCCGAAAGGATTCTTAGCGGCGGGACTGTATTGCGGGGTCAAGGCGTCCGGGCGGTACGATCTGGGATTGCTGGTTTGCCCGACGGGGGCGAAGGCGGCGGCGGTTTTTACGACCAATACAGTCGTTTCCGCGGCGGTGACGGTGTCTAAGGAGCACGTCAAAAGCCCGACGGTCTCGGCGGTCGTGGTCAATTCCGGCTGCGCCAACGCCTGTACGGGTAAGCTCGGACTAAATAACGCGAACAAGATGTGCACGAAAACGGCGCAAGAGCTAAAAAACGTCCATCGTCTATCGTCCATCGTCCGTCAATCCATTTTGGTTGCATCGACCGGGATTATTGGCGAGCAATTGCCCATGGGGAAGATCGTCGCCGGGATATCCCAAGCGACGGCGACGCTTTCGGATTCGTCCAAGGCGGGTCTGGATTTTGCCAAGGCGATTATGACGACCGATACGAAGCCCAAACAGGCCGTTCGCCGGTTTGTGATATCCGGATCGGAGGTGACCATCGCCGGGACGGTGAAAGGGGCCGGGATGATCGCGCCGAATATGGCGACCACGCTGTGCTTTTTGACGACCGATGCGGCGATTAGCAAGCCTCTGTTGGCGAACGCCTTAAAGAGTGCTATGGATGGTTCGTTGAACAGGTTAACCGTGGACGGCCACCAGAGTACGAATGACACGGCGATCATTCTCGCTTCGGGGCTTGCGGGGAATAGGTCTATCGTTAGCAAGCGTCCGCGATATAAGCAATTCACCAAGGTGTTAGGCGAGTTATGCGAGGACCTGGCGCAGCAAATGGCGCTGGACGCCGAAGGCGCGACGCGGATGTTCAAGGTGGTCGTTAAAGGTGCGGCGACGAAGGCCGACGCGGCGAAGGCCAGCAGGGCGGTGGCGGATTATCCGCTACTGAAGTGTGCGATTCACGGCGGCGATCCTAACTGGGGCCGGATCATCTGTGCCGTCGGTTCGGTAGGCGTGAAGCTTAATCCGGCTAAGCTCTCCTGCAAGCTGGATCGGGTCACCGTTTTTAAGAACGGCGCGCCAACCAAATTCGACCGGAAGAAGGCAAGCGAAGTCGTCTCGAGAATCAGCCATACGATTACGGTGGATCTGGGCATCGGCAGGGAAAGCGATTTTTGCTACGGCTGTGATCTGAGCGCCGGTTATGTCAAGATCAACGCCGACTATCACACGTAAGTGCCTAAAGTGACACGTATGTGTCATCCCGAGCGAAGCCGAGGGATCTGGTTGGAGTAAGAGAGATTCTTCGTTGCACTCAGAATGACAGCTTGCCCTTGAAGGGGCAAGCTGCCACTTTAGTTCACTTGAGAACATTTTACGGCCGGTACAGCCGGATGTCATCGATGTATATCGTGCCTGAGCCGCCGTCCGAAGCGACGCCGGATTGGCTGCCTAAGCCGATGGCGAGTTTATCCACATTTCCGAGGTTGATGCCCTGATCGGCAAGGGCCTGTAACGGGATGCGCCACCGGGTCCAAGCGTCCGTCGTGGCGGCTGCAGGATTGTCGTGAGCTACGACGCCGGGCGCGCCGGAAGCGTTGGAAATCGCCACGTACAATGGTTCGGCGGCGTTGCTCGTGATGCCGATATCCTGGTTTTGCCACTGGCCGCTCACGTTTCCGGTCGTAGTGACATTCGAGAACTCAGCCTGACAGGTCAGGCCCGCATCGTGGCTGGTCAACGCCAGGCCGATGTAAACGTTTGAGGCCATCGGGATGTTATGCGTTGTAGCGCCCGTGACAGGTTGCCAGGTCGTGCCGTTGGTTGAATGAGTCACCGTGAAGTTACCCGCGTTGTCACGCTCCAGCCGGACCCAATGCGGTGCTGTAATCCCGGTCTCGTTGTAGCCGAAGCTGCCAGCGTCCGTCGCGTCACGTCCCTGGGAGGCCACGCCGTTGCTGGGCGTGATACACGCGATAGCATGCTTCGAGCCCGGATCGAGTGTTTCGCGGATCATCACACAGGCCTTGGCCCAGGCGTTCGTATTCTCAACGCTCACGATCCTCGCGGTGATCGAGCCGGCGCCGGTCAGGGTCTTATAGGCGAAGTGGAACTCGTCGGCTTCGTTCCAGATGTCCGTGCCGGAGGCGGTCATCGTATAGGTGCCACCGGGATTTTCTGTGAAGCTGCCGACGGTACCCGGTAGGCCGTGGAACCACAGGGACAACTCCCCGACGCCTTGCTGCGTCCAATCTCGCGGAGCGGCTAAGGTGAGTGTGGCCTCTGAGTTTGTCACGCCGTCCAAATTGTTGTAAAGCAACGGCATCGACTGACGGCCGCCATGGACCGTTGTTTGCTCGGCATACGGAGGCAGCAAATAACCGACTTGCGAACCATTATCGGCAACGCCGAAGCCGTCGATCCAGTGTTGCCAGATGGCTTCGCCGGCCACGTCGTCGTCGGTATAACGTTCGAAATCTTCCACGAGCAGATAATCCAACACCGTGAAGGTCCAGATGGGGCCTTTGCTGATCGTCCCGTCGGTATTGACCTCGTCGATTCGCCAATAGTACGGCCCGCCGCCCCATTCGACGCCTTCGGGGGGTGTATAGCTGGTTCCGCTCTGACGTCCTCGGTAGATGCCCGTCGTATCCGAAGCGTCAGCCTCGTCAACTGCGGCTCGATCGGCCCCGAAATAGACGTCATGCTCAGCTGCGAGATCACCGGGCGACCAGGTCAGCAGAGTGGCGTCGGAGATGTATGGAGTGGTGCCATTGCCCGGGCTCGGATCCCACGCCAGGTCAAGTTCGCCCCGCATGGTTTCTTTGATTTCGTCCATCGTTAAAGCACGGGTGTAGATCCGCACGTCGTCGATCAGGCCGGCCCAGTTGCGGCCGGTAGCTTGGGCGTTTTCACCGATTTGCATGCGATAGGTGCTGCTGTCGATACTGCCCGTCGTATTCGACGAGGCGTCGATATTGCCGTCCACGTACAGGATTTTTTGCGTTCCGTCGTACACGCCGGCCACATTATGCCATTCGCCGTCATTGACGTTTATGGTGCCTGTGATATCCGTCGGTTCGAGGCCCGATGTTCCCCAGGCGATATTATCCGTGTTGTTTGATCTGTGCAGTCTCCAGGAGTTGTCGCCTTGGGTGACAATCGCCTGCCAGTTTTTATTGAACTGATGAACTTTAATCCAGCACATCGCGGTCATGTCGGTGGCTATATCGAAGACGTCGTTCGCACCGCAATCCACAAGATCGCCGGTTCCATCGAACTCCAGCGCGCCGCCGACCTGCCCGGGCGCCCATTGCGGATCGCCCTGGAGCGCGCCGTGATTGCCTTGGCCGGACCAGTCCACGGCGATGTTGCCGTTACCTTCGTCGAACTTCCACCAGCCGACCAGGCTCGGATCGGCGATGGGAATTTCAGGTAACGTTGTGAAATGCCAGACGTCACCCGTCTGCACCGTCGCGCCGTCAAACTCATCCACGCGCCAGTAGTACGTTGTGTCCAGCTCCAGCGGGCCGGGAGTATAGCTCGTGACGGCCTGGGGCAAAGCCCCGGTGGCATTCGCCACTTCGTCCGGGTCGGTGCCGAAATACACGTAGTGCAATTTCGCTCTCAGGCCGGCCATCCAGTTCAGGGTCACATCCGTAGCGATGAACTTGGCTCCATCGGCCGGATTCGGATTGTAGGCGATCCGGGAGGGAACGGTAAAGCTCCAGACTTCCCCTTTCCAGGGGCTATCCGGATGCGTGTCATTGACTTCGTCGATTCGCCAAGAGTAGGTTGTGCCTGGAACAAGCCCTTCCGGGTAAGCAAATCCGGGGAAGCCGGCTACGTAAAAGGTGGTCGGTTGGTTGCCGCGGAACGTATCGCCGAGACCTTCGTTCACATCGTCGAAATTCTCGCCCAAATACACGTCGTGCGAGACGGCTAACGTGCCCGCCTTCCAGGAAAGGCTGACCCACGTATCTTCATGAATGGCGCCATCGGCCGGAACGGGACTGGACGCCGTGGGGAATTCGCCTAACATGACCGTCTGAAGCTCTGGCTGGGTTAGGACATGGTTGTAGAACCGCACCTCGTCGATGATGCCGACAAAGGTTTCGTTGTTGGTTGAACTCACGCACCCGATTGTCACGGGGGTCGCATTCGCGCTTTCTCTGAACGTAATAGTTCCCGTTGAAACTTCTTCGCCATTAATATACTGTGCCGCCGCATCGTCCTCCCACGTCAGGGCGACGTGAATCCACTCATTCGCATAAAGCTCGAGCAACGAATTGCCCCACCATAAGCCCGTGCCCCCTCCATCATAATCGGCTCGAAAGACAAGCGCGTTGGCCGGTGTGGCCTCCCAGAACCACTTGATGGTGGCACCATCGGTCGTCCAGCCGAGACGCTTGCCGATGATCCCCTGGTGCTCGATACTATGCCCCTGGCCCTGCCAATTAATCCAGGCGGCCAGGGTCATCGCATTGGTCCCTTCCGTCGGATCGATGGGACCGACCACGATCCGCTCGCCGGCCGTGTCGAAGCGCACTCCCTTACCTTTATAGCCGGATACCCACTCGATGTTGCCGTTCAACGTTCCGTCGTTGCCGTTTCCCGTGATGTCGGCGGTTTCGGTTCCCTGGCCTTCCTCGAATGGCCAATAGGCGATTAATTCCGCTCGGGATGTCCCTATGCAGAGACCGAGAATCCACAACATGACAACATACTTGTACATTTTACCAGACATGATAATCCTCCTTCAAAAAGAACATCGATAACGTTTACTTGTTGAAAGAACGGAAATTCGCCGTTGAATAATCCTATGATACGAGACAAAACCACTTGTTGTCAATCGGAAACTTCACATCGTTTCATCGGTAAAGTGGCTTACGCACTTGATAACATTTTTGTACAAATTGTTTTAATCCGAATCAAATCGTGTCAATATGAAAGGGCCTATACCGAATGACTCGACATAGGCCCTTGATTCATATCTTACTTTATAAAAGCTGCCACTGGCAGCATACCATTATGGGTTCAGCCGGATGTCGTCGAGGTACATCGTACCGGAACCGCCGGTCACGGCGCCGCCTTTGCTGCCCAGACCGATTGCGATGGTGCTCACGTTGCCCAGGTTGATTCCCTGATCGGCAAAGGCCTGAAGCGGGACAATCCATTGCGTCCAGTTGTTGATCTGCGCCGCGCCGGAATCGTCATGGGCGACGACCGCCGGGGCGCCGGAACTGTTGGCTATCGCGACATACAACGGATCGGCGGCGTTGGCTTTACTGCCAACGAACCAGACGCTCAAAGCGGTGACGCCGGCTTGTGTCCAGTCACGCAACGCCAATGTCATCGCCGCTTCTGAGTTTGTAACGCCGGCTTCGTTGACGTACATGAGCGGCATGGATTGGGCGCCACCATGAACGATCGCCTGTTCGGCATACGGGGGAACCAGATAGCCGACCTGTGCGCCGTTGTCGGCGACGCCATAGCCGTCGATCCACGTTTGCCAGATCGCCTCGCCGGCCGCGTCGTCATCGGTGTAGCTTTCAAAATCATCCACAAGAAGAAAACTGCCCGTTGTGAACACCCAGACGGGTCCTATGGCCGTATTGTTTTGAGCGTCCACTTCATCCACGCGCCAATAGTACGCCGTTTTCGCCTCAAGCAGACCGGGCACGTAGCTTTCTGCACCCAGCGCTATCGAGCCTTTATCCTCTGCTGAGCCTATGCTGGCGCTGTGTACGGCCGCTTTGTCCGTCCCGAAGTAAAGCCGATGCGAAGCGGCGGAATCCGACGGTGTCCAGCTTAGCACCGCATTCATTCCGACGTCCGTCGCGTCATACGCCGGTTGCGGATTTCCAACAGCGCCCGGCGTCGTAAAGAACCAGACATCACCTTTGTGGGTTTCGACAATGTCAAATTCATCAACCCGCCAATAATACACTTTCTCCGCTTCGAGCGGACCGGGATTGTAAACCGTGAGCCCCCCTGGAAATCCTCCGGTGGCGTTGGCCACGTCATCATAATTATCACCGAAGTAAACGGTATGCAATTTGGCGCCATAGCCGGCCGTCCATCTAAGCTGGGTATCCAGTGCAACAGACTCGGCACCGTCCACCGGATCGGGACTGTACGCCGTCTTGGGAGGCAGGGAGAAACTCCAAATCTCACCTTTCCACGGGCTATCGGCTTCGTTCGGATTGACCTCATCGATGTGCCAGTAATACGTCGTGCCCGGAACCAGACCGTCCGGATAAGCGAACCCCGGGAAGCCGGCTACATAGAAGTCTTCTGTCTGATTACCTCGGAAGGTATCTGCGGCACCGTTTTCCACGTCTTCGCGATTATCGCCTAAGTACACGTCGTGCGAGACGGCTTTTGCTCCCGCCACCCAGGACATGTTCACCCAGGTATCCTTGTGGATGGCGCCGTCCGCCGGACTTGGTGAGGAGGCGTAAGGCCAGGCCTCGCCCGATCCCTGCATAGCACCTATAAGCTCAGCGGAACTCAGCGCCTTGGTGTAGAGCCGCACGTCACTCAGACGACCTTGCCAAACCTCAGCGGGCGCCGCGTCGCCGCCCATGTAAAAAGGATTCGGAGCCATCGTTTTGGTGACCGTGTTGGTCATAAACACCTCGCCGTTGCGGTAGTAGGTCAGGTCCGCCCCGTCTTTGACGACGGTATGGTATATCCACTCGCCGCCGGGGATGGAATTGTAATTAATGCCTTGCAAATAGCTCCCGTCATCGTTGTAGAACTCGAACCGTGTCGGTGTGAACTTACAAAACTGAAGCGGGCTCTGTGTGCCCCCGTTCCGGTTGCCCAGGATTGTGTCGTTGTTCGTGGCTTGAGCAGGATCCTGGTAAGCCCAGAAGGCCCACGTGAAATCAGTGGTCAAGCCTATGGCCGGGATGATCAGATCGGTCTTGATAACACAGCCCGTGCTGTCATTTCCATTGGAGCTGAACACCGCGCCGCGGTCCGGATCGGAATACCAGACCGAACTGTTCGGGCCAAGGCCGCCGCTGTTTGCGTAGGCGATCGTGCCGTGGTTCCCTTTGCCGGATGAGTCCATCGCCGTATCACCGGCGCCGTCGTCCAGTTTCCACCAGCCGAGCATATCGGGATCCTGAGCATGAGTGATGCCCGTTAGAACCAGGCCCAGTAACATAACTAAAGAGATACAAAGAGTCGGTTTTTTACACATAATGTGCCTCCTTCTAATAGAATGATTGATGATTTGTATTTACGTCCACAGGTTTTGGTTCATCCTTTGCCCAGAATGATGTTTATCGTACTTCCACCTCCTTTCTTCATTCGCCTAAAAGAATTGCCGATTGAACGGCGAAAATTTCAAATCCAAAGCCGAATTTTCGCGTCTCAACTCAATTATACATATACCAGATATTTAGCCTTTTCGTCAAGTAAATAACGGCGAATTTTGCTTATGTGTTGAGCAAATTATTTCCGGTTTGAGCCGGAATAGGGTTTTTGCCTCAAAACTCATACCTGAATGGCCGAAACCGCAAGATATTGTTGATTTTTTAGGGGATAGCCGGTTATAGTATGTCCGTAAAAAATGGTGCCTCATGCGAACACTCGGCTGGGGTGGATGATTCAACAACGATAATGTTTACTGTATCATTTAGGAGATGATTATGACACGACACAGACGATCCGTCATGATTATGTGTGTAGCACTGGTGAGCGTCGGCGTTCTCCTGGCGACGGCCTTAGGTATGCAGAGCAATAAAAGCAAAAGAGAATTTCGCGAGCAATTTATCAAAGACTTTCATCGCACCGGTTTGAATACGACCGTCGCCGATGCGATGATGCTGCGCATCTTGGTGGAAAGCTCGGAGGCCAAACGCGGCATCGAAGTCGGATCGTTCAACGGTTTCGGCGCTATCAATATGGGGATCGGCTTCGAGCGGACCGGCGGACATCTCTATACGCTCGAAATCGATCCGGAGCGAGTTAAGGAATGCCGGGAGAACCTGAAAAAGGTCGGCCTGGAGGATACGGTAACCTGCATCGAAGGAGACGCCCTCAAAACGTTGCCGACGCTCAAGGGTCAGTTTGATTTTGTTTTCATCGACGCGTTGAAAAGTGACTATTTGAAATACTTCAAGATCATCGAGCCGAAGCTGGTGCCCGGTTCCGTGATTGTCGGCGACAATGTGATTCGTTCCGCCAGGGCAATGCAGGATTTTCTGGATTATATACAGAACAATCCCGACTACGACACCGTGATTATTCGAGCGTCGATGGAAAAGAATGACGGCATGTCGATTAGCTATAAGATCCGGTGATATTCCGAAAAAGAGATAACAAATGAAGCGTCGCTTTCCGGTTTGGTTGGTCGCCATTTTCTTCCTCACGGTATCCGTACGAGGGCAATCCCTTAAGCTCCGTACAAAGCGCGATGGCCGATGCTATCAGGTAGCTGTTACCTTGGATGGAAAGGATGTTCTGACTTCACCCGCCGAGGGACTCTGGTCGATTGCGACGGATTGGAAAGGTGGCTGGCCCTCGGATTGGATACACAGTAGCCCGACGGAAATGGAACGTGCGGGCAATTGGACGATTCTGCGGGGCAAAATAGAAACCTTGTCGGGTACGTGGCGGATTTCAGATTCGTATCGGCCCGAAGGCAACGTCATCCGGGGTATCCGACGGTTCACCTGGGAGGCGATAAAGCCGGCTCAGCGAGCAACACTTTCGGTTCGTTTTCAATGTCCCGGCCAAGGCTCGAAGGTCTTGCTGCCCGGTATTTTATATTACGGCAATCCGTCCGGTAAAAAGAGCGGCAGAGTCCCGGTTTACTCCGACAAGCCGGGGGAGGAGGCGATCTACGAGGAGCACCGTTTCCCTATGCCCTACGCCAGCCTGGAATGGGCCGAAGACGACGGCCTTCAAGGTGCCGCCTTACACTCCTTACCCTCGCCGGTTCCATACGGCAACCTCGAAGATCAATGGTGGTCCATGGGACTCGTTGCAAAAGAGCATGGGACCGAGATGATTTTTCTGTCCGGCCCGTGCGCTTCCAACGGCAAACGAAGTGTCATCAAGGGCACACAGCGTGGTTTTATTCCTTATGACAATGCATATCTCAATGTACCGCCGGGGGCGGTTATTGAAAAAACATTCTATCTGCAAGCCTATCCGGTGGCTCGCAAAGGGTCGGGATTTCAGCACCCGACGCGGACGTCGTTGGAAATCTTTTCTCCGTGTTCCGTTGAGGGGATGCCTACCTTTGGCGAAATTATCAACGCCAAATATCGTCTGGCTCTGAGCCGCTGGCACGAAGAAGGAAAAATTGCGGGTTTCAGGAAGTATCCGAATCGCGATGTTTTCGTTTTCGGCTGGTGCGGCCAGACGGCGTCGCCGGGATATGCCTTACAAGTCCTGGCCGATGATCTCGGTGATTCCCAGGCGATGGAGATGGCGACCAAATCTCTCGATTTCCTTTCCACGGTGGAATTCTATGACCAGGGCTTCTATACTTGGTACGATTACAAGAAGAAAGAATGGCTCCGGAGAGATCGTCCGGAATTGCTCTCGCAAGGTCAGGCGATGCTGAATTTCGCCAATGCGATTCGCGTCGGCAGGGCGAAAGGATTGGACGTTTCTCGCTGGGAGGCTTTTTTGAAACGAGCATGTGATTTCCACGCAAAGAAAATCTTGTCGGACGACTGGAAACCGCTTTCCACTAATCAGGCGTTTTTCGTAGCGCCGTTGTGTAGCGCTTATAAACTTTTGGGTACCGACTTGTATCGTCGAGCCGCGGAAAAGGCTGGCGATGTCTATGCGTCGAGACACGTGAGTATGGACGAGCCTTACTGGGGAGGCACGCTGGACGCCAGTTGCGAGGATAAGGAAGGCGCTTTTGCCGCTTTGCAGGGATTTGTGGCGCTGTACGAACTGACGAAGGATCGCAAATACCTCACATGGGCTGAGCATGCTTGTGACGTTGTGTTAACCTATGTCGTCGTCTGGGATATCGACATGCCTCCCGGCCGGCTTCGTGACCACGGCTTCAAGACGCGGGGCTGGACGGCCGTCTCCGTCCAGAACCAGCACATCGACGTGTTCGGCGTGCTCATCACCCCGGATATCTACCGGTTGGGACAATATCTGAACAACGACGAATTAAAAAGGGTCGCAATCCTGATGTATCGCAGTTGCGGCCAGCTTATCGATCCGTACGGTAGCCAGGGCGAGCAACCGATGCACACGAACTATGCTCAGGACGGTAGGTTTATCCGTCGCATCGAGACGGAAGGTCCTCCCGCCGTGCGCGGTAATTATGTCGAAGACTGGACGGTATTCTGGATCACGGCCCACTTTCTCAATGCCGCCGCCCAGTTCAAAGAACTTGGACTTTCATTAACAGATTGAAACTATGCGTGGCACCAGTCTTGTTCGAGCCAGGCGTATTCTCGATCTGTGATGCGCGTGCCGGCCACGTCTTTGAGACGGTCACGTGCCTTCGGGTTCAGCTTCGTCCATGAGGCGCTAAGGTTTTCTCTCGTCTGTTCCAGGGTGTGGACTCCGCACGTGCAGATATCGACGAGCTTGTTTTCCAATACGAAGGCGATCATATCGCGGGGCAGTCCCGCATAGGCACCTGTGAGATCGCGGTCTTTCAACAAAGCGCCTCGCGCGAAGGGCTTGATAGTGATGACGCCGAGATTTTTCTTTTTGGCGGCGGGCAAGACCATTTCCGCAGCGCGGTGCCGGATGTTGTAAGGGATCGAGCACGTGTCGAAGTAGTCGCCGAATTTGTCAAATGCTTCCAGGAATAGCTCGGGTGTGAAGTGACATCCGAAACCGGTGAATCGGATTTTCCCTTGTTCTTTGAGCTTATCGAGCGCTTCGATAGAGTAGGACATATCCCAGTAGCCGGACTGCGGGGTGTCGTTGTCGGTATTACACAGTAGGCAGAAATCGACATAGTCGGTTTGCCACAGCTTCAAGCGTTCTTCCGTCCATTTGTAGATTTCTTGTTGATCGGTTTTGATTCCTTTCATCTTATGTGAGACGCGGATCGAAACGAGAACCTTGTCCCTAACGCCGAGGCGTTTGAGCGCTTCGCCAGGCGTGCTGGATTCGACTAACGGCGTGCAGGAATCGAGAAAGTTCACGCCCTTGTCCATCGCGTCGCCGATCATTTGCATCGCTTCTTCAACCGTCGGTCTTCGAAAGTCTCCCTTGCCGTCGGGAACCTGTTTGTATGCCCAACTGTGGCCGCCGATACCGATCTCAGAGACTTTCAGACCCGTTTTGCCAAGAACACGGGATTTAACCTTTTGAGTGGTTGCTTCAGATTGCGCATTTTGCAATAGCGGTCCGGCCATACCACCGGCGACGACGCCGAATCCCACATTCTTAATGAACTGCCTGCGCGTCGAATCGTTTTTAGTATTTGATGTGAACTTATACTTAGTCATTCTCTATAACCTCCAATCGCCCTTCATAGCCTTGGTCGTATTATACCATTTTTCACGAACAGGTCGAAGTATTTCGATGTTTTCTTTCTCTTGATGTATGACATTTTCTATCGTACACTTACATTATGAAAAAAATATTGACCTTATCGTTGTTTCTGTATGTTGTTTCTGTTGCTACCGGGACGACCGTCTCCATTAATAAAACACAATGGTATATTAACGGCCAGATCACCTATCCCGGCACGCCCGCCGAAGGATTGCTCATGAACGTGCGAATGGTCAACAGCACGTTTGAGGACAGAAAGCGGAACGACTTTAATTCGGATGAGAATACTTCTCGCTTTATCTCGAAGATATCGGAGTATAACGCGTATGGTGTTCGTGCGTTCACATTCAACTTACAAGGTGGATTTCCAGGCTATGAAGGTGCGGTTAATTCTGCTTTCGCACCGAACGGAACTCTGCGGCCTAATTATATGAGCCGGATAAAGCGCGTTATCGACGTGTGTGATACACAGGGCATCATCGTCATTTTAGGATTGTTTTATCAGCGACAGGATCAAGTCTTGCGTGATAAAGAGGCCGTCAAACGCGGCGTCGTAAATGCCGTCCATTGGATCAAGGACAACGACTTGACGAATGTTGTGATCGAGATTGCCAACGAGTACAACCACAGCGGTTTCGATCATAACGTGATTAAAACGGCGGAAGGGGAGGTTGAGCTAATCCGTCTTGCGAAAAAAACAGCGCCGGATTTGCTCGTTTCCACCAGTGGATTGGGCCACGGTCGGATGGACGACCTGATCGCAAATGAGGCGGACTTTATCTTGATTCATTTCAATGGGACGAAGGTTGAAGATATTCCCAAGCGGATCAATGCCTTAAAGGAATACAACAAGCCGATTGTCTGCAATGAGGACGACAAGATCGGCGAAGAGGCCGCTCTGGCGCTCAAAGCCTCCGTCGAAAACGGTTGCTCGTGGGGCTTTATGTACAATAAGCTCAATCAGTACGAGCCCTTTGAGTTTCACGGATACCGCGATGATCCAGAGGTCTATGATACATTTAAAGGACTGACTGGAAAGTAAGTCTCATTTCCACCCGTCGGTTTCCTTAAGAGTGAACGGATTGTTTGCTATAGCGCCCGAGGGGGATTTGTCTGAAAAATTTCGACGCTCCTCCGTACGCGTGTTGCTCTTATACTTCGTTTAATGCGACGACCGTTTCGTCCATCTGCTTGCGGAGTTTCTCGATGGTTTTTTCCAGTCTGTCAAATCGCTGCTTGCAGTTGAAGGTATATACGGCCTCTTTCGGACGAACGCTTTCGTTCTGCTCTTGATTTGTGTCGATAGCCGTGAGCGTCTGGATAATATAATCGTTGATGAGCTGCCGTTGCTCCTTCAGCATTCGGTGCAGTAACTGAGTGGTGTTATGGAGAACGACGTTTTCACGCTCCAGGGCAAGGAGGCGTTGTTCTGTTGTAAACCTCATACTACTGTTCGACATTTAATTCCTCTCTCTTAATACTTGACCGTCTGTCATCTCTTGCTATTTTGTAACAACCTTTTGCCGAAACTTTTGCAACACATTATCGCCTAAAGAGAACGGGACCGTCAGAGGTTTTAGCTTGATTCCCGTGAGGAAATGACTACCGAGATAATAAGATCTTGGAGATTAATGCTCCAAATTCCATCCCTCGATGCTTAGAAGAGGCTCTTGTTCTGTGAACGGTAAAACAGCTTTAATCGTCTTTGTTTGGCCCGGGAGCAAACTGATGTCGTTGTCTTGCCAGAAGATGGGGAGGAGGGTTTCTCCGGTTGTTTTATGTGAAACCTTAAGTTCAATAAAGAATGCAATCCGGTTGCTTAGATTGGTTATTTGGGTGTCGATTGTCTGTTCGTTATCGGTTGTTTGGCAGCGATAATCGACGGTCACTTTGGCGGCGGGCAGTGCGTTCAAAGTCGCGAAGTCCGAGAATTCCTTCGTGGGAGTATAATAAGGCCAGGGTCGAACGTCGGCTTCGTAGTCCAAAACGTCCGGCTTCGTGGAAAGCCAATAGAAGTTGTTTGCGAGTTCAATATTGTACTCGTCGTGGAGTTGCAGATCGAGAAAGTAGGTCGTCGTTAAACTATCGAGCTTGGGAATATCAAAGATTTTAATTGAAGATTCGGGTTTGGCATGGATTGTTAGTTTCTTGTTCAGAATTTCTTTTGAGTGGATATCTAAAATCCGGATGATCGCTTTGAGATTTGTCACGGGCGTTAGGTGATCGTTGACGATATAGATGCTGTGGTTGCCGTAGTGATAGAGCAGGTGTAATGGCTCACAGGCCTTTCTTGCGGCGTAGAAGCCGCCGGTGGGATAGAGATATTTGTCATAGAGTTGCCAATACATCTTGGGCCAGGCGGCGTTGAGCATCCATTGAACGATTCCCGTCGCGATGCCCCGGTTCGCTCGGAACGCTTCGAACATCGGGCGTGTCAATTCATAATTCAGGACCTGCGCCTTCATGGCGAATTCCTCGACGCTGCGCGCCTCGCCATAACGTCGATGGATGGCCTCCTGATAACGGTCCAGGTTGTCGAATTCATTCAATCCGCAATGGAAGTTCCAGAATTCGTCTATAGGCCAGAGATGGTCTTCCGGGATCATTTTCCGGATGCTTTCCAGGACCGGCACGGCGGCCCCGGGGGACGTTTCCGTATTGAAGCCGTAGGCGCCGCCGCGCTGTGTGTCGGTGTACCAGTAAATCGGCGGCGTGTAAGCATAAGGACCGAGCATCTTGACGCCGGAACTGCCGCTGATTTCGCTAACGACCGTGTCCTCTCCGATGATTTGCTGTTCGCTTCCGACGCCGCCGGTCGAGTTCAGATAGGGCCGAGTCGGATCATATTTTCGGAAGATGTCGATATATTTCCGTTCCAGTTCCGGCTTCGGGACCTTGTCACTGGCGACGGTCCAGACATAAATGCTGGGGTGGTTTCTTAGCCAGAGAACCTGGTCTTGCCAAGATCGACTGATTAGTTTGATATCTTCATCCGTGAATACACCGCCATACCGGCTGTCAACCGGCTTTCCCAAATATTGCTCATGTTCCCAATGACAACTCCAGCCGACCATCATCAGAATGCCGTATTGATCGCAAAGATTGTATAACGTCTGATCCTTTCCCCAGATGCCCTCAAGGCGGATGCTGTTCAGGTTCATATGGCGTACATACTGCAACTGGGCGTCAATGGATTCAGGTGTGTCGGCGAGTAGCAAATCGTCTGTCCACCCGCCGGCTTTGATGAGAACTTTCTTGCCATTGATCTTGAATCCTTTGTGCCCGGCTTCATTCGTATAAGCTTCAACTTCGCGAATCCCGAATCGAACGTGGGCCACATCACAGACTTCGCCGCCGGTCGTAAATTTCAGGTTCAGATCGTATAGAGTCGGCTCGCCCAAATTGTGCGGCCACCAGAGCTTCGGATTTGCGAGGGTTAAACCCGTGAATTCGACGGTTTCCCGGCTCTGCGGTTTTATTTGGATCCTTTTGTCGAATTGTATCGATTCGATCTTTCCTTCGATGACGCCGGATATGGCGCGGTCCGTATGATTGGCAAGCTCCGCACTTATAGTCAACGTTGCTTCTTCGAGCGTTTCTAAATCCAATTTTGTCTGTACGAAGGGATTTTCTACTGTGACATCTTTGCAAAAACGCAACCTTACGCTACGGAACAGGCCCATATTGCGATCCGGCGGCGGAGGATTCCAATCGACGAAACCGGTCGAAAAATCCCCCGACTTTGGAGGGAACACCTCCAGGGTGAGTACGTTCTTACCTTCACAAATGAATCTTGATATGTCGAATTGAAAACGGCGAAAGGCGCCTTTGACCTGGTTTGAAGTTGCAATCAGATTACCGTTTAACCAGATGTTTGCACTGTAGTTGATACCGTCGAATTCCAACAGGACCGTTTTTTCAATATCTGTCTGTGACAACAAAAATGCGGTTCGATACCACCATGATTTCTTAAACGATTTTTCGGGAATCTTTTTCAGATTCATACCGAAATAGGGATCTTCGTAAATGCCATGCTTTACCAGGGCGGACAACACTGTGGATGGCACGGATGTCGGGTACCCGCCGTGGATATCGAAGTTGTGTTTGGAAATCTCGTTCCCTGTTTGTTTCATCTCAACCGACGACTGGATCATCCAACCATTGGTTAGAGATTTTTCAAAATGTAAATCATATGTGTTCATAGCTGACTGATGATGGTACAGAAAATGGCATTTGGTTGCAACGGCCGGTTAAGTTTGCTATTGTGTTGCGGTACATGACGAACGTTCGTTTGGATAAGATATAGATAGGTGAAAGTGAGGATAGAATGAGCAAGTTGGCGATGAACGGCGGTAAGCCCGTAAGAGAGGTCAAAACGAATCCATGGCCGAAATGGCCCGTTTGGGATAAAAATGACGAAAAGTCGTTGCTTGACGTATTGCATAGCGGCGTATGGTCCTACAATGGCCCGAAGGAGGCGAAATTCAATAAGGCTTTCGCGGAATTTATCGGGACGGACTATGCCATTTCCGTCGCGAATGGAACCGTGACGTTACAGCTTGCATTAGAGGCTTGCGGTATCGGATTAGGCGACGAGGTGATCGTGCCCGGGCTGACCTGGCAGGCTACGGCGGCTTCCGTATTGGATATCAACGCGGTTCCCGTGCTCGTTGACGTTTGTGAGGATACCTGGTGTATCGATCCGGCTGCGGTGGAAAAGGCGATCCGTCCGCGGACAAAGGCTGTAATCCCCGTGCATCTTTACGGATGTATGGCTGATATGGATGCCATTTTGGCGATTGCCCGAAAGCACAAGCTTCGCGTGATCGAAGACTGCGCCCATAAACATGGGGGCGAGTGGAAGGGGAAAAAGGCCGGGAGTATCGGTGACATAGGTAGTTTCAGCTTTCAACTGTCCAAGCTCATAACCCCCGGTGAAGGTGGGGCGTTAACGACCAGCGATGGGCAATTGTATGAGAAATTGGATGCCCTGAGAAATTGCGGCCGGCGGCCTGAAAAAGAAGCCTGTGCCGACAAAGGGGCGGGCGTCTATGGCAGCGAGGGGGATTTCATTCAGTCCGGCAACTATCGGATCACGGATTTCCAGGCGGCGCTGTTGATCGAGGCGTTAAAAAGGCTGCCGGAGCAAAACCAAATTCGTCATGAGAATGCGACGTATGTCAATTCGTTGCTTTCTGAGCTTCCCGGCATTCAACCGATGCAACGTGACGAGAGAGAGACGATGGGAGCGTATTACAATTTCTCTTTCCGGTATAACAAGACCGAATTTAAGAACCTGGATGTGGCCATGTTCAGAAAGGCGCTGGAAAAAGAATTAGGTTGTCCCATTGAACCCAGCTACGAGCCTCTCAACGCGTGCTCCTTATACACGCCTCATACGAAACCGTGGCGGCACAAACTGAGCGAAGAGCATTGGAACCAGATCGATCCAACCCGATTCGACTTGCCTGTGTGTCATAGGATTTTCAGCGAGGAATCCGTGTGTTTTCATCATACGGTACTAATGGGAGTAAAAGCGGATATGGACCTGATGGTCAAAGCCATCGAAAAGATTCATGACAATGTCGATGAACTCTTATAAGTTCACAGACGAGACGTCAGGATGTGTCCCGGCGTCTTTTAATTTGAAAAAACAATAATGCTCCTATGAAACCGAGGATCAGTCCGGCCGTGAGGTTCGTCATTTTGCCGACAAAGGTCTCGGTGAAAAAAACGGACACGATGACGACGGCGCCGAAGAAAAGCAGGAATATGCCCAAGGCTCGATTGATTTGCGTCATTTGAGCTTTTTGAGCATTTTCTTTGTCTATCGTATTTTGACTTTCCATCTCTGTTCTTTCAAAAGATGTAATAGGTGATGAAGATAAAAACCAAATCCGCCCATGCCCACAATTTTAGATTGTGCCACCATCGCCGTTTTTTAACGCCTTCGTAGATGTAATCCTTAGGGATCAACAGGATCAGGATTCCAATCACGACGAAGAAGATAAGAAAAATACTCTTGGCAGCTCCTATCTCGATACCGGACAGCCATTCGAAGTTGAGCAGGTACTTAAGAGCTTTGAGCAACGTTCTTCTCCTATATTGATGGTTTAATTTTCAGGTTTTTCCAGGCGATACACCAGACCATAGAGCCGCTCATTCGGATGCGGGGTGGTAAACAGGCTGACGACGATCGTGATGACGAGTCCGGCTACGAATGACCACCAGGAAACGTATAGAAAAGGCTCTTGGATCGTGAATAGTTTGCTTCGGTTCACAAAAAGCAATACGGACACCATAATCCCTCCCACGAGGCCCGCCAGGCCGCCCCACGGGGTAATCCACCGGAAGAAAATACCCAACAAAAGGATGGAAAAAATCGGTCCCTGGAAAAAGGATAAAAATGTTTGGATCGCCACGTACATCCCGGGGAAATATTCACTTACCGGCGAGGTCAGCACGCCGACGACCAGCAAAACAATTGTCGCAATCCGGCCCACGGCCAGGTAATGTCTGTCGGAGGCTTCCTTGCGAATGAATTTTTGATAGATATCTTTCGTCCAAAGCGTGGCCGTGGAATTGAGATAGGAATCGATACTGGACATGAGGCCGGCCAAAAGGGCCGCAAACAGCAAGCCGCCGAGACCCGGTGGAAGTAATGATCCGATCAAGGTGGGAAAGGCCTTGTCGCCGTCTTCCAGGCCCGGATGGAGGACGCTGGCGATCAGGCCCGGGAACAGGACCAGAATCGGGATGAACATCTTCAGGAACGCGCCCCAGACCATGCTGGCTTTGGCGTGCCATTCGTT
>JAFGTG010000507.1 GCA_016934255.1 Sedimentisphaerales bacterium | reverse complement strand
GGTCACGGGCCAGCGTTCCATGCTGATGATGGCCTGCCGGATTGCCGACAATCTCTTAACGTTGCAGGCATCCACGGGCCTGTTCCCAAGACACAAACGGGAATATGCACGGACTGGCGATGAGATTCCGCTGGCATTGCTGCACTTAGCGGCCGCCCTCGACGGCAGGAGCGACATGATGCCGCCGCCTTCGTTTGACGGGCGGTTCTTCCACTGTGAATATCACGGCCCACTTGAGGAATATCAAAAGAAACGCGCTGATAAGCGAACCTATGATAATTATGTGTTCTACGGATCGCCCTGATAGGAACTGATTCATTTATTAAGCGTGCCATCGCGCCATATGTTCGGCGTGCGTTTTCAAATACGCGCCCGTCTTATAAAACTCATCATAAAATTCCAAATCGATATGATGCGCCTGAAGGTACATGATCAGAAACATCGAGGGGACCGTACCGGGAAACTTGCCGAAGGTCTCATACACGTATTGGGCTTGCAGTGCGACACATTCTTTGAATCGTTCATCGTGAACCTGGGCGGCTGAGCGCACCTTGGCGCTGTCTTTCCAGGGGCCGGGCGTGTCGGGATGGAACGGTCCGCCGGACCCGAATTTGCGCTCGCATACAGCGTCCACCGCCGCCTGCATATCCGGGTAATAGGGCGGACAATAGCCCTCCATCACGCCCTCCAAGCCGGTGGGATTCGGATAAGGCCAGCGCTCGTCGGTATCATAGCGAAATCCTAATCCCGGAATGTCCGGCTCGCCGCTGGCGCCCATCACTGCGAAGGCATCCATTCCGTTAAACATCCATCCTCCCAATCCCATCGCTTGGAGCATCAGCATCCCGCCGTAGCAACTCGTTCCAAGCTCGACGGTCAGTTCCGAAAGCGACCATTGCTCTACAAATGTGATCGGCCAGACGTTCTCTACATCGACGATGTCTTTAAATTGCTCGATACCGGGAATGGCGCGCTTGTTAATGTCATCATATAGAACCAGTCCGTTTTGGAGCATGTAACACAGGTTAAGCAGAACGTGCTGAGCCAGGTCGCCCACCGGAATCACCAAAAGCGTTCCGGGATGGTTGGCCACCCAGGTGTTGTGCGCTTCGGTATAAGGGACTTCAGCCGGAAAACGAAGCCGGCCGTCCTGGATTTTTTTGATACGACTTTTGAGAGCATCGAGTATGGCCTGCACGTCGAGCGATCCGTCATCGTCTCTTTCCGCAAAGGCCGGCGCATCCCGGGCATCCAGGACATAGACCCCGTCGTCATCCGTGAAAAACGTCGTGCTCGTATGGAAACCCGCCGCCGAAGGAAACGTGCGTCCCCCGCCCGCTCCGGCGTAATTGGACAAATAGGGCGCGTAGCGTTCTGCGCGGTAGATCAAATAGTTCCAGTTCGTGTTTGAGCCGCAGGCGGCAACGACGAGCAGTTTTTCCAATTCCGAAAGCGGAACGGTATCGTGTTTTGATTTGTACGCAAACACCCCGTCCGGAATTTCCGCACCCATGAAAAAACGCCGCGACCGGCGCCCCAACAGACTTTCAATCAAACCGAAAGAAAGCATATCCTTAAAACCGTCAGGCATTTTACCGTGTTCCATGGGTTTCCTTTCATTTTGTTTCGGAGGTTTTTTATTCAGAAAAACATTGATAATCGGTTATTCAGCGAGTATCTCCCGCATGGCTTGTGCTAACTCGTCAATGGCTTTTTCTCCGTCTCCCTCAAACGTCGAACCGTGCATCGGAGCCAGGCGTCTCGGCTTCAATTCTTTCAAACGTTTTAATATCTTCTCCGTATGGCTCGTATAGGGTAGATAATCCGCGAAAGGACCGCTCTGAAACGTCATCATGGCCTCGCGGAATCGCTCAATGACACTCGAGCTCGTCAGCGGCTCGACAAGACCGTTTTGATGGAACAGGTCCGCACACAACAGGGTTTTCGTCGTTTCTTCGAAGAGCAAACCCGCTTCCCAGCAGTGAGGCACGTGCGGCGTCCGTAGAAATCGAAAACGATACTGTCCCGTCGATATGATTTCGTCATCATTCATCCCTCTGACCGGCCTTTCAGAAACGAAATCGTCGATACTCACAATCTTGCCCACAAAACTGCAAAAAGAAGTTGATTGCGGGGCCTCATTTTGCCATTGTCTCAGCGCTCCGCATTCATCCGCCTCAAGATGGCTGAATCCGATCCATTTGATCTCTTTCGGATCGACAAGAGTGCGAACGCCTTCCAAGGTTGAGGGAAAATGTTGCTTCAGACCGGTGTGGAAAAGGAGCGGTTCTTCATCTCGAATAAGAAATTGATTGAATTGCAGATCAAGTTCTTCCACATACGTCGATATACGGTAGATTTCAGGTCCTATCGGATCAACTCTTGTAGGCATTGAATTAAACTCCTAACTCGTATCGGTTCATTATGGAATGGCCCGACTCACATCCGGGTTTTCGTATATGGTTGAAAAAAATCGTTTGGGCGGAGATCCAAATGGAACCAACCCAGGATTCATTTGGATCTCCGGATTTCCCCAAACGTTTTTGTGTCGGTCCTCCGTGACCTGAAAGCTACTTCGGTTCCACCTGAATCTCTACGTTCGGACTGCCGATAAGGGTGTTATAAACAGGTGAGTATTCGGCCAGTTTTTTGAGCTTTTCCATATCGTCGGTATCGGCATTAACTTTAAATTTCATTCGGATGTCCGTATAGCCCTTGGGGACATCCGGTGCAATGCCCAGAAAACCTCGCAGATCGATATGGCCTTCGATTTCGGATTCCAGTTCGTGGATCCGAATGCCTCGCACGGCGGCGTGGGCCACCATGCTCGTTGTCACGCAACCGGCCAGTGCGTTGAGCAGATGCTCGACGGGATTCGGCGCCTGGTCGTGGCCCGCCAGAACGGGAGGCTCATCGGCATCGAGCTCGAACGGATGCTCGTGTTCGTTTTCCTGCTTGGCGCCGTAGAAGCTTGTGATTGTTGTCTTGTTGTGATTACCTTCGAGCCATTGATTGCGAACGTGGAATCTGCATTTACCCAGATCCGGATCGTTTTGAATGTTCTTTACGGTCGTCTGAAGGACATCGATATCGATGCCGTTCACTTCATTTATAGTTGTTTGTGTTGCCATGATGGGTAGTCTCCTTTCTTGTCCAGGGACAGTCGTTGTCCCGTCTGACATTCCTTAATTGTTTTCAATTAGACATTAATACGCTCTACTTTCCGCCGGGGCTACTGGTAAAACTACGTGAGTTCGGATGAAATTCTACGAGGCACTATTGGACGTGACGATAGCTTCAGCGGGAGTGGTGTGGGAATGCGGGGAGCTCGTATTCTTCGCGGATGTATTGTCGCAGCAGAGCGGCCAGATCGTTTCGCAAGGCTTTCGCGGATTGCCCGGCGGCCTTAGCGGCTCGTGTCGTGAGGTGGAACAGTCGGCACATTTCCCGGAAAGACGGACCCGTGAAACAGAAAGTCACCGTACCGAGATAGGCTCGCAAATAAGGTCGATCGCGTCCCGGTTCGGCCAGCCAGATGCGCAACATGCGCTTGATGGTGCCGCCGGGATCTTTGGCAAAGCGAGGGTAATCCGGATCGCGATCGTAAACGACCGTGTGCGTGCTCGTTCTAATTCATGCCGTGCGCTGCTCAACATGAAAAAGCGTTGCGGCCATCTCCGTCACCTCCGAATACCATCTTCCACCTGTATTATCCCGGCAAAAAGCCGGGCCTAACAGCTTATAACTCAAACTAACCGATTCGTGTTGTCATCCCTGCGAAGGCAGGGATCCAGGAACGTAGCGCATGATGTGGATTCCCGCTTTCGCGGGAATGACAAATTATTTTATGTTATTATCTTTGAGTGACTGACTTCATTCTTCGATCCCGAAACGGTCAGTTTGAGTAATAAAATATCTTTCTTGTCTTGAAGAATCAAATATTTACCGGACGATTTTTTCGAAGACTTGCTAACTGCCCTTCGATGTCTGATAGAGATGGACATCGTGCTGGGGGAAGGGGATCGACACGCCTTCGGCGTCAAATCGCTCTTTGACGGTGCGAGTCACGTCCCAATAGACCGTCCAGTAATCCGCCGTTTTGACCCAGGGCCGACAGACAAAGTTGACCGAGGAGTCTCCCAATTCATGCACTTTCACAGTGGGTTCGGGATCTTTGAGAATCCGTTCATGCGTGGATACGATATCTTCGAGAATGCTTGATGCTTTCGAGATATCATCGGAGTAGCTGATCCCAAAGATTAAATCCACCCGCCGAGTATCGCTACCCGTGACGTTGGTGATGACCCCGCCCCAAATTTCACCGTTCGGCACGATAACGATTTGATTGTCGGGCGTTGTGACCGTGGTCGAAACAAGACTCATTGACTTGACGACCCCTCGAATGCCCGCCGCCTCGATGAAGTTCCCTACATCGAAAGGGCGGTAGATCAGGATCATCAGGCCGGAGGCGAAGTTACTCAGCGTTCCCTGAAGCGCGAAACCCAGGATAAATCCCGCGACTCCCAGACCCGCGACAAACGGAGCGATGTCGATCTCCAACATCGACAGGGCGACGATAATACCGATGATCATGACAATTTTGCGTACGACACTGACGAAAAACTGTTTCAGCAAGTCTGAGAATCTTTTCGAGGCCGACACCGTCTTGTGAGTTATTTTTCCTAAGACGTTGGCAAGGACATAAAATGCCAACAGCGTAAGAAGAAAAAGAACAATATTCTTGAGCCAGCGAAGGCCTCCTTCCGTCGATTTGAGCCAGCCCCAGACGATAATGCGAAAGGCGCTGACATCTTTGATATCCTGAATATCCACGTCCACGCCGGAAATCGCCGCCACGTATTTCTTGTATTCCTCAATCTCTCCCCCTTTGAGTTCCAGGGCGGACAACACAACGTCGAAACGGTCAATCAGGCCCGTCTGTTCCTCCCGGAGCTTATTAATCGTGACCAGCATATGCTCTTTGACTTTCGAGTGAACTTCAAGCTCCGCCTCGCCGATTTTCTTGACCTTTTCATCCAGTTCCATGTCGGATTGAGCGATTTCTTTGACCGTATCTTTGGCTTTTTCCTGGGCTTCGACGACTTCCTCCGTTTTCTTCTTGATATCCTCCTCGGAACTGCTTAATTCTTCTTCCGGCTTGCTCTCGAGCTTCGTTTGCGATTCAGTGGCGATCTTTTGGACTTCCGATTCGGCTTGACC
>JAFGTG010000042.1 GCA_016934255.1 Sedimentisphaerales bacterium | reverse complement strand
GTTGCCCTCGAGATGAATTTCCGAGAGAAATATGAAAACGATAGTGATCACGAATCAGAAGGGTGGTTGCGGTAAAACAACCACCGCAGTGAACCTCGCCGCCGCTCTCGCCCGTAAAGGCCGAAGAGTGTTGATTATTGACCTCGATCCGCAGGCCCATGCGACACTTGGTTTCGGCTACGTGCCGGAAAAGCTCAAGAACACCATCTATCATTCGCTATCCGGCAAACAAATCCCCATCTCCAAGGTGATCGCGAGAACGAAGATTGAGGGACTCGACCTGGCGCCGAGCAGCAGTCTGTTGTCCAAAGCCGAACAGGAACTCACGAGCGTATCCCGAAAAGAATTCGTTTTGGCCGAGCAGCTCAAGACGATCAGCAAAAATTATGACGATTGCGTGATTGACTGTCCACCGTCCATCGGTCTATTGACGTTTAACGCCCTTGTGGCCAGCACGGATGTGATTGTGCCCGTTCAGGTGCACTATTATGCTCTGGAGGGGCTCAAACAATTACTCGAAACCGTGAAGTTAACCCGTAGGCGATTTTATCCGTGCTCTGTGAAAATCAAGGGCATTCTCTTGACGTTCGTTGAGGCCGAAGTCCTCAGCCAGCAAGTCGAGCTTCAGATGCGGCAGTTTTTCGGAGACCTGGTCTTCGATACGGTCATTCACAACACGATCAGTCTGGCGGAAGCGCCCAGTGCGGGCGAGCCGATTTTCACCTATGCGCCCGATAGCGCCGGGGCGGATGAGTATCGATCTCTGGCCGATGAGGTTGAGAACGGGCATTACAAGAGAAAACGCGTCGTCCCGACGGAATTGCCGGCCGTGACCGACCGTGCAAAATATGTGTCGGACGCCGCCGCGATTAAGGAAGCGCAGGCAAAGGAAAGAAACTATATCCAGAAACTGGCCGATGCGGAAGAAAAACTGAAAGCGGAAGCGGAAGCACGGTCCAAGGCTGAACAAGAAGCTCGCGCCGAGGCGGAGCGGCGTGCCCAGGCGGAAGCAAAAGCCCAGGCCGAAGCGAAGGCGTTGGCCGAAGCGCAAGATAAACTCAAGGCCGAAATCGAAGCACGATCAAAGGCGGAGAAAGACGCACGCGCGGAAGCGGAGCGTCGAGCTCAAATGGAGGCGAAAGCTCAGGCTGAAGCTGCAGAGCGAGCCGAAACCGAGAAAAAACTCAAGGCCGAAGCGAAGGAATTGGCCAAACTCGAGGCCAAGGCCAGAGCCGAGGCCGGGACGGAAGGCGCGGCTATCGCCGAGGCCGAAAAGAAAGCCAAATTATATGCCGATGCGCTGAGTAAGGCGGAACAAAAACTTAAGGCGGAGACCGAAGCCCGCGCCAAAGCCGAACAGAGGGCGCAGGTCGAGGCCAAGCGCCGGGAAGAAGCGGAAGCAAAAGCGAAAGCCGAAGACAGAGGATTGACGGCGGCGCAGCAAAAGCTTGAAGCAGAATCCGAAGCCCGCTCCAGGGTTGAGAAGAAGGTGCAGGAGGAGGCGCAGCATCGAGCGCAAGCTGAAGCGAAAGCTCAAACGGAAGCTAAAGCCTTAGCTGAGGCATTGGAAAAGCTCAAACTGGAAAGAGAAGCTCGTTCCCGCATCGAACAAAAAGTGCATGAAGAGGCTCAACGCCGAGCGGACGCCGAGGCCAGAGCGCAGGAAGAAGCCAAAGCGTTGGCCGAAGCGCAAGAAAAACTAAAAGCTGAAATAGAAATTCGTTCCCGCATCGAACAAAGAGCGCAGGAAGAAGCTCTGCGTCGGGCCCAAGCCGAAGCAAAAGCCCAAGCCGAAGCTAAAGCGCTCGCCGAGGCGAAAGATAAGCTCAAGGCCGAAATAGAAGCTCGTTCCAAGGTCGAACAAAAAGCGAAGGAAGAGGCCCAGCGTCGTGCCCAGGCCGAAGAAAAAGCCCAGGCGGAAGCCAAGGCCTTAGCTGAGGCGAAAGAAAGGCTGAAAGCGGAAGTTGAAGCTCGATCCAAAGCCGAGAAGGCCGCGATGACGGAAGCCCATCAACGCGCTCAAGCAGAAGAAAAGGCCCGGAAAGAAGCGAACGCACTGGTTGAGGCGGAAAAGAAGCTGCGAGTTGAAGTCGAAGCCCGATCCAGGGCTGAACAAGAAGCGCGGGCCGAGGCCGAACGGCGGGCCGAAGCGGAAGCCAGAGCCCAGGCGGAAGTCGCGGCTCGAGCCGAAGCGGCGGAAAAGCTCAAAGCCGAAGCGGAAGAACTGGCCAAACTCGAGGCTGAGGCCAAGGCGGAAGTGGGCGTTGATGCCGCGGCATTAGCTGAAGCAAGAAGAAAAGCCCGATCTTATGCGGAGGCCCTGACCCAGGCGGAAGAAAAATTACATGCGGAAGCCCAGGCGAGGCTCCGGGCTGAACAGGCGGCCCAGGGAGAGGCCCAACATCGGGCGAAGGCCGAATCTAAGGCCGTCGATGAAGCCAGGGCTCTCCAAGAGGCCGAAAAACGACTCAAAGAAGAAATCGACGCAAGAGCAAAAGCCGAGGAACGAGTCCAAACGGAAGCCGAACGGCGTGCCGAAGCGGAAGAAAAAGTTAAAGCCGAGGCGGCGGCGTTGGCTGAAGCACAAGAGAAATTGAAAGCCGGAGCGGAAGAACTGGCTCGATTGAAAGCCGAAGCGGCGGCATTGGCCGAGGAACAGAAGAAAACCACGGCGTACGCCAAAGCTTTGGCCAAAACAGAGGAGAAATTAAAAGAGGAAATCGAGGCACGATCCAAGGCGGAAAAGCAAGCGAAAGCGGAGGCCATACAGCGAGCCGAAGCCGAGAAGGAAGCGAAGGCGGAGGCATCCGCCCGTGCAAAGGTCGAGCAGCAATTGAGAGAAGAGGCTGAGGAGATCGCTAAACTTGAGGCCGAAGCCGAGGCCGAGAGAAAACACCTTGCCGACGCGAAGGCGGAAGCCGGAGCCGGCGCTGCCGCCCTGGCAAAAGCCCAGGAGAAGGCAACACAATACGGCAAAGCTTTAACCGAAGCGAAAAAACAGATTAAAGCGGAATCTGAGGAACGAGCGAATGCCGAACGGGTGGCCCGGGAAGAAGCGCGGCATCGGGCCGAAGCGGAGAAGCGTGCTCAAGCCGAATCGAAGGCATTGAAAAAAGCCGAAGAGAAACTCCAGACCGAAGCCAAAGAGCGTGCGCGTGTCGAGGCAGAGGTAGCCGCTCTGGCGGAAGAACAGGAGAAAGCGAAACGGAACGCCAAGGCGCTTTCCGAAACGAAAAAGAAACTCAAAGCGGAAATCGAAGCCCGTACTCAAGCAGAACAGGAAGCGCAGATCGAAGCCCAGCGCCGAGCCAAAGCGGAAGGACAGGCCCAGGCGGAAGCTCAGGCACTTAAAAAAGCCCAAAAGGATCTTGAGGCCGAAATTGAGGCGAGATCGAAAGCGGAAAAGAAAGCGCGTGCCGAGGCGGAGCAGCGAGCCAAAACAGAAGCCAAAGCCCAGGCCGAGGCCAAAGCGCGGGCTGAAACCGAAGAGAAACTCCTGACTGAAGCCAAAAAGCTAAGAGAGCTTGAAGCGAAAGCGCGAGCGGAAGCCCAGGCCGAAGCCGCGGCGAAAGCCGAAGCTCAGGAAAAGGCCCAAAACTACGCCAAGGCCCTCAAGGACGCAAGAGAGTTGCTTAAAGTGGAAACGACCGCGCGGGCCAAAGCGGAACAAGACGCTCAGGCGGAGGCGCAACGCCGGACAAAAGCCGAAAGTCAGGTTCAGGCCGAAGCCAAAGCACTGGCTGAGGCAGAAAAAAGATTAAAGAGCGAATCTGAGGCGAGATTACGCGCCGAGAATGAAGCCCGTTTGGAAGCCAAGAGGCGTTCTGAAGCTGAAGCCAGCGCCCAGGCGGAAGCGGCGGCGAAGGGAGAAGCCCAGGAGAAGGCAATCGCCTATGCTAAAACATTAAGCGAAACAGAAAAATCCTTGAAGGCCGAAGCGGAACGTCGAGCCAAGGCGGAACAGGAAGCTCGGGCGGAGGCAGAACGTCGGGCCCAAGCGGAAGCTCAAGCTCAGGCCGAGGCCAAAGCATTGTTGGATGCAGAAGAGCGACTAAAGGCTGAAATTGAAGCTAAATCCAAAGCGGAGCAGGAAGCGCGGGCGGAGGCGCAACGCCGGGCCAAAGCAGAAGCCCAAGCCCAGACCGAAGCCAAAGCGTTGCAAGAGATCGAGGAGCGGCTGAAGGCTGAAATTGAAGCCAAATCCAAAGTCGAGCAGGAAACACGAGAGGAGGCGCAACGCCGGGCCGAGGCCGAGGAGCGTGCATTGACCCAAGCCATAGCTCGAGCGGACGCTGAAAAACAATCTAAAGTTGAAGCGATGGAACTGATCCGGCGAGAAGCCGAGGCTCGTGCCGAAGCCGAAGCCGAGGCTGTAGCCAAAGCTCAGGCCGAAGCCAAGGCCAATACGTATGCCAAGGCACTCACCGAAGCCGAAAGGAAGTTGCAAGCGGAAGCAAAAGCGCGAATCCGAGCCGAGCGAGAGGCTCAGGTCGAGGCGGAATTCAGAGCGGAAGCCGAAAAGAAAGCCCGGACCGAAGCCGCCGCGCGAGCGGAAGCCGAAAAGAAATCCAGTGCCGAAGCCGTAGAACTGGCGAAACTTCAGGCCCAGGCCCGCGCCGAGGCCAAGGCCCAAGCCAAGGCCGATGCCGTTCGACGCGTTCTGCATTCACGAGCGCTCAAAGTGGCCATTTTCTCGGTGATCGGAATTGTGACGGCGGTGATCGTGGTCCTTCTTGCGATTAACATGACGAATGCCCGGCCGATGGCCGTGGCCGATAGCGCCACTCTCCAGGAAGATACCCCGATGTTAATTACTTTAACGGGTATCGACCGAAACAAGAACGATCAGTTGTCTTACAGTATCATTACGGGGCCTTCACACGGACGCTTAAGCGGTGTCGGAGCGAATTTGACGTACACCCCTGATTTGAATTATAGCGGACTGGATCGCTTTACCTACAAAGTCAGCGACGGCAAGGTGGAGAGCGATCCGGCAACGGTCACTCTGTCCGTCCTGGCAGGAAACGATCCGCCATTGGCGAAGACGCAGACCGTGACAACGAAAGTGGATAAATCCGTCACGATCGGCCTGTCAGCGGAGGACGTCGATAGCGATACATTAAAATATTCGATTTTCACACGCCCGACGCACGGGCAAATTATGAATGATTCGGATTTTGAGACGACCGGGAAAGTTCATTATACACCCCGGGCCCATTTCACGGGTGAGGACAGTTTTTCGTTCACCGTCAGTGACGGCACGGCCGATAGTGCACCGGCGACGGTCTCTATTAATATCACTCCGAATCGTCCCCCGATGGTCAACCTCCAAACGGTGATTGTCGCGGAGGATTCGAGCGGAACCGTCCGTTTGACGGGCAGCGATCCGGACGGCGATGATGTGACCTACAGCATTATCACGGAACCGTCTCAGGGTCGGTTGACCGGGGCGCCGCCGAATCTGACGTACATTCCCAATTCGGACTTTAACGGCAAAGACTCCTTCACGTTTAAGGCGAACGACGGAAAGGCCGACAGCGGTCTTGGAACCGTGTCAATCACGGTTTCACCCTCAAACGATCCACCGATGGCCAATACGAAGAACATTATCGCTTCGGAGGATTCGCCAACGCCTATCGTCCTGACGGGTATCGACCCGGATGGAGATCCTTTGACCTACAGTCTCATTACAAAGCCTTCCCACGGATCATTGAGCGGAACGGAACCGAACCTGACCTATACGCCGAAGCCCGATTTCAACGGCCAGGACAAGTTCTCGTTCAAAGTCAACGATGGTATCATCGACAGCGAACCCGTCGATGTATTGATCCGTATTTCGGCCGTGGCGGATATCCCCAGAGCCAAAGATGAAAACGTGAAAGTGGCAGAGGATACGAGTTTGCCGATTACGCTTAAAGCGGATGATCCCGATGGCGATACGTTAACCTTTGAAGTCATCGAGGCCCCAAGCCGGGGCAAGCTGGACGGAACCGCTCCGGATCTGACTTATACGCCCGATCTGAATTTCAGCGGAGAGGATCGCCTGGTCTTTGTCGCCAACGACGGCAAGGCCGACAGCGAACCGGCAACGATCTCCATCGCAGTGACGTCTGTAAACGACCGACCGACCGCAGAGTCCGGTCACGCGACGACGGTGGAAGATTCGCCGGCGCAGATTGTCCTGGCTGGGAGCGATCCGGAAGGTGATCCATTGATCTATCGTATCGTCAACGGACCATCACATGGAGAATTGAGTGGAACGGAACCGAACCTGACCTATACGCCGAATCCCGATTTTTATGGACAAGATGAATTTACGTTCATTGCCGGGGACGGCGTCGCCGACAGCGAGCCGGCGAGAATTTCGATTCGCGTCACCGCCGTCGAGGATGCTCCGAGGGCCAGCGATGTGAATGTCAGTCTGGAAGAAGATGCATCCTTGCCGATTACTCTGACGGGTTCCGATCCGGAAGGCGATCCGCTGATCTACAGCATTGTCAAAGAACCGAATCATGGGCGTTTGAGTGGTGAAACACCCAATCTCATCTATACGCCCGATCCGAACTTCAGCGGATCGGACAGTTTCAGCTTTATCGTCAGTGACGGCGGCGCGGAGAGCCAACCGGCTATTGTCACGATATCGGTGACGGGGACGAATGATCCGCCCGCCGCCGAGGATGATAGTATCACGACCCAGGAGGACCAGCCGGCAACGGTTAACGTCCTGGCCAACGATCACGAGATGGACGACGAAACGCTCAAGATAAGCCGCGTGACGCAAGGGGCGAACGGTTCGGTGACGATCAATGAGGACGGCACATTAACGTATAAGCCGAAGAAGGAATTTCATGGGGACGACCAGTTTACTTATACCATCGTCGATCAGGGGGGCGAGACGGATACGGCGACGGTTAAAGTCGTCGTCTTCGAGGTCGATGATCCACCGACAATTACGTCACAGCCCCCGACGACGGCGATGATGCATATGCCGTACGTGTACAATGTGGTCGCCGGCGATCCCGACGGATCAGACGAGTTGATCTACTCCCTGGAGGTTCAACCGACGGGTATGACGATCAATTCGGTAACCGGGCGGATCGATTGGACGCCGACCGAGGTTCATAACAACACGTCTCATCGCGTGGAGGTTAAAGTCATCAACAGCCGGGATGTCTCGGCCTTCGGAACGCAGGCATTCAGCATCAATGTGACACCATCACCGCCGAAAAACGCCATATTGGCCGTGTCGAACGGATACGATTCCAGCAGCAAGAAATCATTAATGGCGGCCGGCACGACGGGTATCGTTCAAGCCAGTGATGATAAATGTCAGGGCATATCCGGAGGGAGCTATATCGCTTATGATTTTGCGGATATTGCGATCCCGGCCAATGCGACGTTGGCATCCGTTGTGGTGTGTGTGGAACATTACGAGGAAGGATCGATGGCGCCCGGGAAAATTCAGTGGTCCGTGGGAACGAACTGGCCGGAGGATCCGAAGATGTGGATTTCGGCGAAGGCTCCGACGCGAGAAGGAAAACAGCGAAAATCTGTGGATTCCTGGGACGTGACGAGTTTCGTTGAAACGCCGGAGAAGCTTCATTCTCTCCAGGTTAAGGTCGAGAACAACGATATCGGCGTTCAGAAAAAGACGATGATCGACCATATCTATTTGAAGGTTGAATGGGATTGGGCCGCCCCAGCTCCCGTTACCCCCATTCAGGAAAACGTTGTACCGGATACGGGACTCGTTCGATATGGTCCGGGATCTTAGTTAAGGGTGGAAACGATAACGGCCCTTTTCTGCAGGGATCGTCCGTATTTTTGCTGTTTCCGGCGTAAAAAAGCGGTTCGTGGCGTCGATTTCGAGATAAGCTCGCCAATCTGAGAGATTGGGACGGAAAATTAAAGGAATTCCTGAATTTGTCTTTGACATTTTGAGGAAAGTCCATTATAGTAAAGAGGTGAGAAGGGTGTTGAGAAGAATGGTGGTCTAAAGTGTGTCATCCTCATTTTTCTCGCGTGGATATTTCCCTTCCGACAATCGTGCAAACGACGAAAAACGTATTCGCCCGAAAGGACAAATAATGGCAGAATATCAAGCAGGTTTGCACAAGGATGTGGCATCGATTTTCCAGGGAATATGGGATCCGACAGTGGACAATACCGAAGACTCTTACACGCCGACCGGGGCCAACCGCGTCGTGTACCATATGGGCCCGCGAACCGACTCGACGAAATACCGGGAGCCGAAGTTTGCGTCGGTGGCTAAGGCGTTGACTGAAGTGCCCGGTCATATCTTCTCTCTCAAATCAAGACGCGAGAAGAAAAGATTATCCTCGATATCCAAGCATTTGATCATTAACAATTCGGCAGGCTAAAAAGCCTCCATTTGTAGGATCATTAATAGTTTTTTTCTGTTTTTTGGAGACAGAAAGAAGAGAACGTCTGATTTTTTCACACCTCGCTATCAATGCGTTCTCATCGAATGGGTTTCGACCTTTAAGAATGGAGTCCCATAATAGAGTTGTTCCATTTCTTTATCCTTCATCTTCGATCTCAATCCACGTCGTCTCGCGAGTTATCGGTCGGATCGCCTTCCTGAATTTCTTCGTCGGTTGGAATCCACGCGCTCCTGTAAAAACCGACAACGAGGTTGACTTCGCATAGAAGAAGCCATATAATATCCGGTTCGTAAAATGTTCTGATGCGGCGTTGTTACCGGTCAGATTTGAAAGGGAGTTTTTATGCAGGTTTCAGGAGATTGCGAGATGGATAATCCAAAATCAAGAACGAAAAGTATGTTACTCATCCTGGCCGTTACTGTCATGAGTTTATCTTCCATGGTGAAAAGTGCCGCCTCTTCCAAGCGGGAAGAAAAGCCGGATTTCCCACCGTTGAATGAGGTGATCGAGGGGTATGAAAAAGTGGTTTCGATGGCAGACGGCGCCAGAAGCTTCTATACCATTTGGACTCGCGAGAAAGACGGCCAGATGCTTGCCGCCCTGCCGTCGGGATACGAGAGAACGAAGACCTTCATTGCCATGACCGTGGCCAGTGGTGACACGTTCGCCGGTTTGCAGGCGGGTGACATGTACGTCTATTGGAAACGATACGACAAGCGCGTGGCGCTGATCGAGCCGAACATCGAAATCAAATCGACCGGCGATCAGGAGTCGAAGGATTCCATCGAGCGTTTGTTCACGGACCGCGTGATTCTGGATGTCCCGATTGTCACCATGTCGGGCGGTTCGCCCGTGATTGATATGGATGCCTTGCTGATCGGTCAGGCGAACAAGTTTTTCGGTCCCCGCCTTCGGGCCAGTTCGAGACTGATCAAAATCGTGAAAGCCAAGGCGTTTCCGAATAATGTGGAATTGGCTTTTGAAATTCCCACAGAAGACGGGCGGCTGCAAACCCTTCATTATTCCATCAGCGAAATCCCTGATCGGGGTGGCTACAGGCCGAGGAAAGCGGATGAGCGCATCGGCTACTTTACGACCGGTTATCAGGATTATGGAAAATTCGAGGATCCGGAGACCCGGGTACGCTACATCACGCGCTGGAACCTGGAAAAAGCCGATTCTTCACTCAAGCTGAGTCCACCCAAGAATCCGATTGTTTTCTATATCGAGCATACCACGCCGGTTCGCTACCGCCGATGGGTGAGGGAAGGGATCTTGTATTGGAACAAAGCCTTCGAGAAAGTCGGGATATCCAACGCGATCGAAGTGTATTACCAAGACGCTCGGTCGGGCGCTCATATGGATAAAGATCCGGAAGACGTTCGATACAACTTTATCCGCTGGCTCAGCAATAACGTCGGCGTGGCGATCGGGCCGAGCCGGATTCATCCTGAGACGGGCCAGATTCTTGATGCGGACGTCATTCTCACGGATGGTTGGATTCGTGAATTTTGGACGGAGTACAAGGAGATCATGCCTGAAATCGCAATGGAAGGGATGGGCCCTGATACCCTGGCGTGGTTACAGGATCATCCGAATTGGGATCCCCGCATTCGATTGGCGTCACCGTCCCAGCGGGGTTATCTCCGAGAAGAACTAGCCAAGCACGGGCATCAGCCTCATGGGGGGCATCCGTTCACTCAGGTGGATACCGATCTAATCGGTGATGATGAATACGACGGCCTGGTGGGGCGAACGTTCCAGCTAAATGGGCTGTGTACGTTGGCGCATGGAAGAGCGTTTGACGTGGCCAAGTTCAGGATGCAAATGGCGTTGATGGGCGACGAATCGGGCGAAGAAGAGAACGGTAAGGAGAAGGAGGACAAAGAGGAGAAGAAGAAGGACGAAAAAGAAAAGGACAAAGAAGAGAAAAAAGAAGAGGAACCGATGATCGACGGCATACCCGAGTCGTTCATTGGCCCTGTCATGGCTGATCTGGTATGCCATGAAGTGGGCCATACGCTGGGTTTGAGGCATAACTTTAAGGCATCGAGTCTTTACACAATGGCCCAGGTCAATAGCAAGGAAATCAAAGGAGAAAAACCGTTAGCTTCTTCGGTCATGGATTATTTGCCGATCAATATGAATTTTAAAGACGGCGAGATTCAGGGAGACTACGCGATGATCGGTGTCGGTCCCTACGATATCTGGGCGATCGAATATGGATACACGCAGAATGAAAAAGACCTCAAGGACATTCTGAGTCGCGTCGCCGAGCCGGAGCTGCAATTCGGGACCGATGAGGACACCTTCGGCCCCGATCCCTATGCCCGTCGGTATGATTTCAGTAAGGAGCCGCTCGATTATGCGCATAACCAGATGCGGATCGTGCGTCACAATCGAGAGCGAATTATTGATAAGCTTGTGAAGGACGGCGATAGCTGGTCCAAGACTCGCCGAGCGTATGAAACGACGCTCGGGATGCAAATGCGAGCGGTGAGCATGATGGCGAACTGGCTTGGCGGTGCCTTCGTGTATCGGGACAAGAAAGGGGACAAAAACGGACGTCTGCCTATAGAGGCCGTGCCGGCTAAAAAGCAGCGGGATGCTCTCACCTTCGTTATCGAAAATACGTTCAAGGATGAGGCGTTCGGCCTGACACAGGATCTTTTACGTCGGATGACCGTAGATAAGTGGTTGGACGATACGTCCTCGTTTCTGGACGATCCGACCTGGCCGATTCACGACAGGATCATGGGAATCCAGGTGTACGTGCTTGCTCGGTTAATGTATCCGACGACGCTGCGACGAGTCTATGATAACGAGTTTTTAGTGCCGCCGGATGAAGATGCACTCACACTGCCGGAATTACTGGATACGGTGTGCAATGCCGTCTGGAGCGAATTGGACAAACAGCCGGGCAAGAAGTACACCGCCCGCCAGCCGATGATTTCCAGCCTCAGGCGAAATTTGCAGCGAGAGCATTTGGAGCTTATGATCGACTTGAGTAAATCGGATTACTCTGGCACGACGGCTTACAAACCTATCGCGACGTTGATCGTCGAAAAACTCCGCACGCTTAAAGATGAAAAAATCGACCACATCCTGGAAACCTATGACGAGAATCTCGATCCGTACACCCGGGCCCATTTGAAAGATGCCGGCATGCAGATCGAGAAGGCTTTGGATGCTCAATATATTTATAGGCAACTCTAATCGAAGAGGACATTGGAAAGGAGCGGAAATGAAACTTGTGAAAGAGATGTTATGCGCATCGTTTTTGGCCTCGATCACGTTGTGCGGGCCGGTGAAGGCGAAACAATGGACGGTTCTCGAAGGCGGCGAAGGCCCGGGCGAGGGCCGGCACATTGTCTTTCTCGTCGGCGATGAGGAGTACCGTTCGGAAGATTCCATGCCGCAGCTTGCCAAAATACTGGCGGTTCGTCATGGTTTTAAGTGCATTGTGCTTTTTGCCGTCAACAAAGAAACCGGTGAAATCGATCCTAAAACGCTTGATAATATCCCCGGCCTTCATCTTCTTGAAACGGCGGACCTGATGGTCATGTTTTTGCGTTTTAGAGAACTGCCCGACGATCAAATGAAATATATCATTGATTACACTAATTCCGGCAAGCCGATTGTTGGATTCAGGACATCAACGCATGCTTTTTTCTACAGAGAAAATACAGACAGTCCCTATGCTAAATACGATTGGCAGGCCAAAGAGTTTAAAGGTGGATATGGGCGTCAGGTTTTCGGCGAAACCTGGGTCAACCATTACGGTCGCCATCAGGTAGAAAGCACTCGCGGCTTGATTGTTGCAGGCATGGGAAATGAAGTCATTGCTAAAGGAATTGATAATATCTGGGGCGAATCCGACGTTTATGGCCTTACAACATTACACGGAGACTGCAAACCCATCGTCTTGGGGCAGGTGTTGGTTGGTATGAATCCAACGGACAAACCGAATCCCGACAAGAAATTAGTGCCGGTCGCCTGGACTAAAACCTATACGGGCGATAAAGGTAAGACCGCCCGCGTTTTCACAACAACCATGGGACACTCGTTTGATTTCAACAGCGAAGGCTTCCGCCGGCTTGCGGTGAATGCTTGCTATTGGGCTTTGGGTATGGAAGATCAAATTCCCGCCAAGAGCAATGTCGATTTCGTCGGCCAATATAAGCCGAACAAGATCGGTATGGGCAAGCACCAGACGGGTCTGAAACCTTCGGACCATGAACTGAAATAAAAGGATGGCAGTCTCATCCTACTTCGTTCCGATTGAGTACAAATGCGAGACGGTCCTCACGTACATTCTCCCGCCGGCAATGGCCGGTGTGGAATGGCACTTTTCGCCCAGGGAATTAACCGCCAAAAATCCGTAGTTTTCGGAAGCCTTGACAACAACGACGTCGCCCGTTGTCGTGATGCAGTACAACTTACCGTCCGCCCAGACCGGAGAACCAAAGAATTTCTTCGCCGGCCTTTCCCGCCAGAGTCGTTCGCCGGTTGCGCTGCGCAGGCAGGTGACATAGCCGAGGTCATCGAACATGAACAACAAACCGTTTTGGGCGATGCAGGTCGGGACATACGGCATGAAATTGGCGTCGAACTTATAAGCTTCTTTCGGCTGGATGGAACCGTCGCTTGAGCCGGGACGAATGGCGATCAGGCGCTTGCCTCTACCATAGTCGCCGTTGGTGCCGATGATGAGTCCATCCGAAATGACAAGCGAAGCCACGACCCGGCTGCTAAAGGCGTCGGGTACTTCCCATATCACAGTACCCTTTTCGAGATCGACGCTTGTGAGACCATGCGCATGGCTGGCAAAAATAAGCTGAGGCTTATTGTCGTGAGAATAAACGCATGGCGTCGAATAAGATGTTTTGGTGCTGGTTTGCCGTTCCAGTGTCCATAGCGTTTGACCGGTTTTACGATGAACCGCAGTCCAGGCGCTCTTCGCGTCCGTGTTTCGACTCTCATGCTCGCGGCTGAAAACGACCCGATCCCCTATAACAACGGGAGAGCTGCCCGCTCCATGCTGGTTCTGCACGCCTTCAAAAGTGCGATCCCAGACCTTATTGCCCTCATGGTCCAGGGCGACAAGAATCGTTTCATTCTTTGCGGGCCACAAAACGTACACGTGGTCGGCATCCACGGTCGGCGTCGCGGTTGCGTAACTGTTGAGGTCGTTGACGCGATATTTGGCCAACGTGAAATCTTTTCGCCATACGACCTGTCCATTTGAAACGCTCACGGCCAGCAATATCCCCAGATTGGCCCGTTGGTCTCCGGTTGTGACGAACACCTTATCCTTCCAGATGACCGGGGAAGAATGTCCCCCACCCGGCAGTGCGATCTTCCAGTTGTAATCGGCCGGAGTCCATTGGGCGGGAATCGTCGTCGCCTCGCTGATCCCCTGTCCATTGGGACCGCGAAATCGCGTCCATTCTTGTCCCTGGGATATCAGTCCCGATAAAACAATCGAGAATAAGAGACTCGTTAGAAATCCTTTGCTGGTCATTGCCGCCCCCTTTCGTCTGCCGGTCCCGCGATGGCCAGGCCATGCCTTATGGCAAAGCGGGAATCCATATTTTGGGATTCCTGCTTTCGCACGGATGGCAGTCTGTATCCACAAGCTTGGATTGTTGTAAATTAACCGTTGAGTACCCAGCCGCTTCGGTACGTCTTTCGGATATATTGTTCCGCCTCGGGACAGTTTGTGACTTTCATAGTGTCGGCGTCATATTCGAGTTTCTTGCCCACCCGGTACGCCACGAGCGCCAGCAGATTATGCTCGATCAGGGCGCCGGAATAATCGAAGTTACATGTTGTCGGCGTGCCCGTTTTGCATGCGACGATCCATTCCTTGTGATGCCCGAGTGACGGCGGGATCAGATCTTCAGGCTTGGGCGAGGTATAGTGAGTCATGTCGCCTCCATCCTGCCTGGGCATGAGTACCCGAAGACTGTAATCGGCCAGCAACCAGCCCTTATTTCCTTTAAACAGGGCGCCTTTGAACAGTTTCTCTCTGTCAAATATAGGCGATGGCATCCCAGGCTTCTTACCGCCGTCGTACCAATAGACTTTGACCGCCGGTCGCCAGTCGTTGGCCGGGTGGTCCCATTCGGAGGTGAGCCACTGTGGGCACGTGTCCGGATTGAATTCCGTCCCTTCGGCTTTGCAGGTCGTCGGAAGTTTCAAATCAAGACCCCAGAAGGCCATATCGATCATGTGGCTGCCCATATCGCCGATCTGCCCGCTACCGAAATCCCAGAAACGGTTCCATTTCAAACACCCGCCGATATAGCCGGAATTGAAAGGATGCATCGGTGAAGGACCAATCCACAAGTCCCAGTTAATATAGTCCGGTACAGGTTCGCCTCCCGGCAAATAACTGCCACCCTCCGGCGTCCGGCTGCACCAAACGCGGACTTCGTCCGGCGTTCCGATTGCCCCGCCGCGGATGAGCTCCACCATCCGCCGGTAATTGTCGCTGGCGTGAATCTGTGTGCCCATCTGCGTAGCGAGCTTGTTCTTGTTCTTGAGATACGTCTGGCGAACCACATGGGCCTCGTGAACCGAGTTGGCCAGGGGTTTCTCACAATAAACGTGTTTTCCCCGATTTAAAGCCCACGTGTTAACGAAGCCGTGCGTATGGTCCGTGGTCGAGCAAACGACGGCTTCGATATCTTTTTGTTCGAGACATTTGCGCCAATCGACATAGGTTTTAGCCCGTGGAAAATCCTTGGCGGCCTCGGCGAGATTCTTTGCGTTGACATCACATAACGCAACGATATTTTCGCCTTGAACGCCTTTTAAGTTGCTTCCACCTCGGCCGCGAACGCCGATGACGGCGACATTAAGCTTTTCGTTGGGCGACCGTCCGGCTTGGAGGATGCCCGATTTCAGGATCACCAGTCCCGCGCCGGCGGCGGCGCTGCTCTTGAGAAATGTACGACGATTCATTGGGGAATTCATAACGAGTCTCCTAAATGTTTTATCACTCAATCGTTGAGAAATTCGAACTCACGATATCAATAGCCTAACCGAACGCGATTTCACGTTCAAGCATTATTTATCATCCAGAAAGGCAAACCCTATGTCAAGCATTTCGATTGGTGGCATAACGTCGTGAGCGGATGGGTTGATAAACACTTTAATTCTGATGATATACCCAATAGAACGATCTTGAGGTGATACACGAGCCTAACTATAGCTTTTGCTTGACCAACTCGATGCCGTTGCCCGTTCCTAAATTGCGAGAATATTGTTTATCCTGGGGATTGTTCCAATGTTCGTACACGCCGAGGCTCGCTAAGCGTGTGACGTTTCCTTCATGGTCCGGATCATAAAACGTTCCTGAGGGGGGATGATCCGCCAAGGCTGCTTCGATGAGATAATCGGTGGTGCCGGACCGGTGTGAACCGTCATTCCATTCGGACCATAGAAAATCGAAACCGACGGCGTCGATGGCGACCGGGTCCTGAGATGCAAACAAACTCGACGTCCAGTCCCCGTTAAACGGAGGGAGGTTCCATTTCGTCGGCGCTCTTTCTTTGGCATGTTGCCCCGCGTATAATCCATCGATCAGATAGAGCAGGGTTTTGCCCCCGAGGTGCTTGTGGCCCATCAGATCGACTAAAGGTCTATAATGCCCCATGCCCGGCGTGGTATAGGGGAGGTCCTTGTGCATGTCGTAGTGGCTGGTGGTCCGGGCGGGTTTGCGGGCGAGCGAACCGTAATGATTCTTCGCACAGAGCGTGATGCCCCCATGGTCGTTGTGGCTTTTGAGATTGGCCAGGTTGATGAGGTAATCCGCCTGGGCATAGGACTCGGGCACGTAATCCGTTTCTTTTCCCACTGCATCCGGCGTACTCCAATAAAAGGGAACTGACGAATGCTTCGCCGCCGTACGTCCGAACTTCCCTAACAATTCCAGATAGTGTACATTTGGAAACTCTTTGTGACAAATCTCATAGTACTCATTCGGGAAGTAACAGAGCGTATCGCCGACGGTGATATCCCCCTGCTCCGCGCCGACTTTACTGACGAGTTGACGCAACAAAGCGATGATCATCTGCGGCGATGTATTCATATAATCGCGACTTCTCAGGTTGTAGTCTTCAATGCTTTTCACCGGCCGGCTATTCCAGATTCGGATACAGCCCACGAAATTCACCTTAACAACGATTTTCTCTCCTTTTTGGTATCCGACCTCCCCTTTACCGCGTGTCTTATTGAAATGTTTGATGAGCACGTTCCAGGCGGCGGCATCTGAGTCTTCGCCGCTGAGAGTCTGTATCGCCCTGCTCATCATCTGATCCACAGCCGCCTGGTTTGTATGGTGGCTCTCCCACCAATGACCGTGGCCGGGACCGTCCCAATCCGTCGCGTCGGGATTGTGCACCCAAACAACTCGCCCGGGATGCACTCCCTTTGCTACTCCCGCGGGAGCGTTTGCCGTCGGCTCCTCGGCATAGAGGGCTTCTTCGGTTGTTATGCTTTGGGCAATCCACACCATTCCGATACTGAGTGCAACAAGCATCACACACAAGACATACCGCGACTGAGCAAAATGACGTTTGGCCCGGCGAATCGCCGTGATGGAACCTATCGCGCCCACAAGCCAAATAAGGAAACCCGATGCGAACGGGAAGGCAAACCGTTGACACGGGTAGGTAGCGCGAGAAGGTTTGGGTATTACACGAATCAAAAACCATAAGAGTGCTAATAAACCGCCGATAGGAAAAAGCCACGTTAACCAGCGATGTGCACTTTTTTGTTTGTAAGACTTCCCCGTCTTTGGACACACGAGCGGATTTCGTTCCCTTCTTAGCGATAACATTTCAAATCCTTCCAAACGTTATTTCATTGGCAGTTCTTTGTCCCAAGGATTAAGTTTGCGAGGTTTGTATTGAGGTCTGGCGTCTTTTTCGGGCATGGCATTCACCACGGCTTGAAACTTCCGAATAGCCGCCAGATGTTCCGGTTTTGTACTAGTCATCAGGTTATCCTCCTCAAACGGATCAGAGAGCAAGTCATAAAGTTGTGAAATCTTTCGTTGCTCACTAACCCACACTTTATACTGTTTGTCGCGAATGACCCGTTCGGCGTAGTCCACTTTCCCTCGGACGCCTTCTTTATCCACTTTTGCCGGTCCATGTCCCAGAGCCATGATCCACCTTCGGGGCGAATCCTTTGACTTACCGAGCAGGAGCGGCGCGATCGAAACGCCGTCGATTGTCAAGTCTTTGGGGACGTTTGCTCCACCCAGTTCGGCAAACGTGGGAAGCAAATCCGTAAAGTCCGTCAGGGCATCGGTCACGATCCCCTGGGGTACGAGTCCCGGGCAATGTACAATATAAGGGGCACAAACGCCATTCTCGGTTTTCTTGGCCTTACCGCCGGGGATTTTTCTGCCATTGCGCGTTCCGGTAAGCCCGCCGCCTGAACCGTTGTCCGTCGTGAATATAATAATAGTCCGGTCGCGAATGTTCAACTCATCAAGCGTGCGAACAAGCCGGCCCACAAGCCGATCCGTATAACGAACCATCGCTTTGTGCTTATCCAGCGGAGCCTTAACATCCGGCTCGGTAGGTGTGTGTACCAGTGGGCCGTGTGTCAGCGCCATCGGAAAATACAGCATCATGGGCTGGTCCTTGTACTCTTTCATAAAGCGGATCAGATAATTCGTGTACACATCCGGCCCGAATTGTCCTTTATACGTTTTGCTTCCTTTGAGTGTATTAATATAAGGATCCCAATAACGCTCGGCGCTGGGCGGATTACCGGTTTCGTAGCCGGTCCACATGCACCAGTCGTCGAAACCGTGCTTTTTCATCGCTTCCGGCTCGACGCGAAAGTCGTTTATCTGCCACTTTCCGGCCGCCGCCGTTGCATAACCGGCCGTTTTCATAATATGAGCGAACGTCATATTCTGTCGTATCTTCCAGTCGAAATAACCGACGCCCCAGCGGGGTACGTCCCAATGGTTCACCCAACCGGTGCGCCAGGGATATTGCCCCGTCAGCAGCGTCGCCCGGCTCGGCGTACACTGCGGCATCGAATAGGCATTTTCGAATCGCATCCCCGTTTTGGCCAGCGCATCAATATTCGGCGTCTTGATATCTTCGGCGCCGTAACAGCTTATCCACTCCTTGCCGAGATCATCAACCATGATAAAAAGGATATTGGGACGGTGATGAGTTCCCGCCGCTAAGGAAATCCCCGACATCGATAGGGCCGCTACGGACGTCCCGGCCAGTCTTAAAAAATGCCGACGAGTCAGTTTAGCATGAGGGTATTCAGAAATAGCTTCGGATGTTGTATGCGTCCCGTTCGTGGATATACGGTTTTCTTTTTCCATCGGAATCCTCTTGTGTAAAGATTAAAATCGCCTGTCCGTTGTAAGGTTGGTACAGGACCACTTCCTCCCGTTCGTCGCCGCACAGATCAACCGCGAATGCCTGCACGGCGATATGGCTTTTGGTCTCTCCCCATTGGAGCAGTTCTTTAACGAGTGTTTCGTGTTTACCCAGGTCCGCAACAACCCGGCCGTAACCATCGACGACCGTCCGATCGATCGGAATCCACAAGGACTGCTCCCCGTTTTTCTTCCAGTTGACGACACAGGGGAAATCGGGATAGCCTTTGTAATTCTTCGTATGGCGAAAAGCCGCTAATTGCGTTCCATCGCTTCCTTTGACGGTAATGAAATCTCCGACGTGCCCGCTGCGTAAGATAATCGCTTCCGCTCCCGGCTCCTCATCAATAAAATTTCTAACCCAAATGCCCTGCCCATGCGGCACGTCCTTTCGCGTCTTCTCCCAGAGCATCTCACCGTTCGCCGACATACAAAAAGCCGGGCCAGTCGAACAAATGCTGATGAGTACTTCCTGCCCTTCCGAAGGATGCACATCGGCGATCACCGTGCAGTCCGCGTGGCGTTCCACCTTTTTCTCCCAGAGCACTTTTCCTTCTTCATCCACGAACAACGTGCCCAAAATGATCTCATCCCAACCGTCCATATCCACGTCCCCGACCGTCGGAACGTGTCCCATCGAGTGTTCGCTTCCGGAAAGCTCCCAAAGCACTTCCAATTCATCATTAAGAGCCGCTGCATAACAAGGCACGAAATTGCTGGCGCCGTATTTGAGGACAATCGACGGAGCTTTGTTTCTGCCGTGAAGGAAAGCCACTCGCCCGACCGGATGGCATCGGCTGCGTCGCCCGCCGCGAACCTTCAGACTCAATGGAGATTCTTTCTCATAGAGGACTCGTCCCGTCGCACCCTCCAGGATATAGAGCATCGGTCGGTTATCTTTCCAGAACTCGGTAACCACTTCACTCTTGCCATTTCCGTCGAAGTCATAAATAAAGGCAATGCCGCGAAGAGCCGGCTCCTTCCAAATACCATCGGGCTGATGTTCGGCCAATGTCCGGTCTCCAAGTTCCCATAGCATGTTTCCGTTATGAGCCACCGCCGCCATGAATCCGGGTGTTGTCTGAGGCCCCTCCCTGTAGAGTAGAAAATCAACTTGCTCGTCTCCCGTTAAGTCACCGAGGCAGACAAATGTTCCTTGATAGGAGTCTATATCGACCTTATGCCAGAGTCGCATCTGCTCGATTGCGTTAACATTACCGACAAATATAAGCGTCAATACCATCAGAACACAAAACAAGTGATGCTTGATATGGAGGCTATTTACATTGCATCTTAAATTTAAGTCGTCAAGAGACATCGTCCCATCCTTTCAAACCAAGAGCTTGTATTCGATCGGCAGATTTATTTCCACGTGCACTTGCGATTCGTCAGGCGATGGTCCCCATGGCAATCCGTACAAACCATTTGAGAATCAGCGGCCAAAAGCGGTTTGTGCTGTTCGGCGTCGATCTTCTCTTTTGTATGGCAACCCACACAAAACGGATTAATCTTCGGCCGGGGATACATGATATCCGGTGCGGTGCCGTTACCGCCTGAAGCCCAGGATTCATCGGCGATATGCTCGTCGGACTCGCCGTGACAGGTCGCACAGCCCATACCGTTGCGCGCATGAGTGACGGCAATATCTTCTTGCATGTAATTAATATGACAGACGAAACACCGGCTGTTATCTGCAGTAGGTTTATCCGAAGATAAAGCTTCTGTCTCATCATCCAGCAACAAAAGCGGCTCATCCTCCAAAAGTAGTGGTTGTTCCTCTTCGCTTTCGACCTTTGCCTGTGGCTCCCGGGCAACTTCTTGTTGCTCGCATCCGAACACCACAAAAACCACTGTGAAGAAGATAAATAAGAATCGATGGTATCTCATATGTAAGTGCAATGGCTCTCTTAGACGTGTTCCCAGTTTTTCAGCCACTGATAATGATCGGGTAACGAAGCCCAGGCTTGTTTGTTGATGTTATCCAACTCGGCGGTCTCTTTCATGTCGAGCTGCCGACGCTCCATCAAGGCTTGGGCCACGTTATCGACGGCTTCCACGCTGTTGAGTCCGGGAATCGGAATCACCGTATCACTGTGCAATATGTATCGAAGGGCCAGACGTGCGCGTTTATTGTTCTCTTCCTGATTGTCTCGAAAGAGTGAACCGGCGGCAAAGGGTTTGATACCGAAGGCACCGACGTCTTGTTTCTTGAGAGCCTCGAAGACACTATCTGTCTGGGCCCTTTTACTCATTGTGGTAAAAGGAAAGCAGATACAGTCAATTTGTGGGAAGTATTCGATCATGAACTTAATCCATCGGCGGTCGTGGGTTGAAAAGCCTATGAAGCGGGCTTTGCCTTGCTTCTTCGCTTTCTCCAAGGCGTCAACCATTTCACACGCCGTGTTGAACGTATGTCTTCCGCCCGGCTCGAAGCAAGTGATGCGCCACAGGTCGGTGTACTCCTCGCCCGAATCGGTAAGCACTTCGTCCAGACTTTCCAGTAGTTTCTTTGACGTGCGGAAGTCCGGATTACGCGTTTCTCGGGCGCAATGGGACAAGGCCAGATACATCTTTTCGCGACGCCCTTTCAGAGCCTTGGCGTCTCGGACGACCTCGCCCTTCGTGCAGGAATCGATATAATTGATTCCAATATCAATAGCGCGACCGACGATTTCATTGCGTTCTTTTTGGTTGCTTCGGGAATGTCCACCGAGGCAGACGGCTGAGACCATCAGATTGGTCTTACCTTGGCGGCGATATTCCATATTCGGATTGTAGTTCCGAATTTTGGACGTGTCGATTGATTCGGCGCCGACCGCATTAACACCGAAGCTGACGGCGACGCCCGCCGCCGCCATGGCCCCGTTGCGCATGAATTGTCGCCGGGTGACTTGTTGATCTTCCATCGTACGTCTCCTTTCACAACGGTTCAAGGTTCGGGAAGAGGTTCATTGCTTTTCAACCGGAAAATGGCCATGATTTCATCGTCCGACAGAGGGCGATCATAAATACGAAGGTCGTCGAGAAGGCCGATGAACTGTTGGCCGATTCGAACGTCAATGTCCTCGCCGGTGTCGATAGGCCAGAGGTCCAAAAGACCGATGTCATGGATTTCGGCCGGTTTGCCGTCTTTGTAGAGCTTAACATCGTCATGCAGGTTGGGCAGTTCGGCTTCGCGCACGACGACGGCGACGTGATGCCACTTGTTATCATCCGTCTTATCGTTCATATAGAGATATCCGCCGCTCGGTGTAATGCCGACGCGTCCACGTATATGACAGTATCTCCACATCTTACCGAAATCGTCCTCGCCCCACGAGATGATCTCACCCTGGTCCTTCTCCGTTCTGATCCAGGCGGCAATCGTTCGCGGCTTTGTGCCTGTAATCCCTTTATAATTCTTGATTTCTACATAGTCCTTGCCGGATAGCTTCAGGGCTTTGCCGATCCGGCCTTCGACCGAATGCTTGTCAAACGATAGGTCGCCTGTTAGCGTGCCTTTTCGCTGGTGCGGCGAGGAATCAACGGCGGTTTTGCCGGTCGTCTCGTCGAATTTCCACCAGCCGACCAGGTTCGGATCTGTATCCAGCGTTTTCTTTTTGCTCTTGGCAGCGCTTACATGAATGCCAAATGTACAAAGCAAAAAAGCAACCAGCAATGAACAAGTCAGTTTCTTATTCATGGCATCTCTCCAAATCCGACTTTGTAAATCTGAGGGGTGGCAGCCTCAAAGCCGAAGGCATTAGGGATGGCGAGTGAAAGCCATCTCCAAGCTGCGCTTGAGGCTGCCCCCCCCTTTCTATATGAACTTATGCTTAACGGATTATCTCCTTACTTGCCCTTTTCCACGGAACGGGCCACTCGGAAACCGATAAATTCCATCTGGGGCAACCACCACATGCTCTTCGGAATCTGGGGATCGCCCGACCGCCACCACGGTTCCTCGAAAGATCGTGTTGCACAACGTATGTCTTCGACCGGACAGCTATAATCGCCGCCGCGGGCGACGTGCACTTTCCCTTCCTGGGGGCCCTTCGGATTGACGGCCGGATTTTGTTTGGCGGTTTCTTTGTAAGCGGAGGGACTATAGAAATCATACACCCATTCCTGGACGTTGCCGGACATGTCGTAAAGGCCCCAGGCATTAGGTTTTTTCGTCCCCACTTCCGCGGTCTCGCTGTCGGCCGTATCCTCGTACCAGGCGAAATCCTTCATTTGGTCCGGTTTATCTGTCACGCCGAACGCGCTTGTCGAACCGGCCCGGCAGGCATATTCCCACTCCGCCTCGGTGGGCAGACGATAGGTCTTACCGGTTTTCTTTTTGAGCCATTCACAGAAATTCATCGCATTATGCCAGGTCATACCCATCGCCGGGTGCTTTTCCCCATAACCCATCGTCATGTCGCCATAGACCGGCGTCGGGCCGGTGACGGCGTCCACATCTTGCGATTCTTTCGCTTTCTGCTCCTCTTCTATTGTGATGAAATCCTTCTTGGCGGTGACCGTTTCCTGGTAGTAGGCCATAAAAAGCTCAATCGTGACTTCCTTCGAACAGAGATAGAATTCGTCCAGACGCACTTTAAACTGCGGGCCTTCATCGTCTTTGCGACCGGCTTCGCCTTCGGGGCTGCCCATTTGGAACGTCCCGCCCGGGATTAAAACCATCTCGAACGAAATCTTTTCGTCCGATTTCGTGGTGACGGTTTCGGTATATTTCTTCGGAGTTGCAGCTTGAGCTGTCGCCCCCGTGAAAATCCCCAAACAAGCTGTTAAAAGGGCAATACATATTAACTTACGACTCACAATCATTCTTAGTCTCCTCAAATCATTTCCGTAAAACCAGGTTTTGGCACAGGATAACTGCCATCAGGCCCCGCCTTCACCGGCGGCTCCATATTATCGTG
>JAFGTG010000506.1 GCA_016934255.1 Sedimentisphaerales bacterium | reverse complement strand
AGAAGACTTACACAAAAAGCTTTATAATAGAATTTGTGCAACAATTGTTTAGCTTTGATCGGTGGGCCAATACCGTAAGGCATCCCCCAGGGAGGCCCACTCTAATCATTAAAGTAAATCCGCGTAATCTGCATCATCCGCGGTTCTATTTAAATTTCTTCGAGCATCTTGAGGCAGAATCGGTCGGTCATGCCGGCGATGTAGTCGCACACAGCTCGCTGCAATCCATGTTCCGAGATGAAATGCTGGAAGTAGCCCGGCATACGTTTTGGATTTTGGCAGAGCCTTTCGAAAAGGCCTCCGAGCCAATCTTTGACTTGGCTCGTCGTCTCAATGAGCGACGGATGTAAATAAAAGTTCTGCATCAGGAATTTCTCCAGTTCCGCAAGCTCTGCGTCTTTTTCTGCTGAAAGGGTAATTAAGTTTTCACTCATAGCGTAGATATCATCGACAGTTTTGATGTCCGCCTCGTCGAGGTTCGCTTTGCTTGTTTCGAGGCAATCGCCGACGAGTATGTTCATGATCGCTTTAGCCGTCCGGGTTCTGCGGATCGTTCGATCATCGATGTCTTCGGCATTGATTCGTTCTTCCGCCTCGGTAAAGATTTTTACGTCCTTTAACATCTCTCGACTAATGACCCTGGCCCTCATGCCGTCTTCGAGATCGTGACAGTTATAGGCGATACGGTCGGCGACATTGGCGACCTGCCCTTCCAGTGAGCAGTTCTTTTCAGCGAACGACCCGCTCGACGGTTGATCGTAAGGGCTTCGGTGCATGGCCAATCCGAGGCGGGTCTCGTACATGAGATTCAAACCCATAAAATCCGGATACGGATGTTCGAGCAGATCGACGATGCGCAGTGTCTGTTGATTGTGCTCGAAACCACCGAATGCGCTCATCAAATCGTTAAGCACTCTTTCGCCGGCGTGGCCGAAGGGTGAGTGTCCCAAATCGTGCGCCAGGCAAATCGCCTCGGTCAGGCTTTCGTTCAGGCCGAGTCCCTTCGCAATCGTTCTGCCGATTTGTGCAACCTCGATGCTATGCGTCAGGCGCGTTCGGTAGTAATCGTCCAGGCCGGGTGTGAAGACCTGCGACTTGCCTTCGAGCCGGCGAAAGGCCGAGCAATGGATGACGCGGTCGCGCTCGAAATCCGTGCGGTAGGCGTGCCGCTCTTGCGGGACGACCCGCCCTTTGCTGACCTTTTCCGTTACGGCAAGATGACTCAATTCACTGGACATGTTATATATTCGGTAGATTGTGTTCGGCGCTTATTCGCTTAAGCAGATCGAGAAGCTCGGTCAGGCTTTGACTGATCACATCCGTATCACTACACACGGCCATGAAATTCGTATCTCCATTCCACCGCGGGACGACGTGGATATGCAGATGTCCCGGCAGTCCCGCCCCGGCGCATCGACCGAAGTTCATACCGACATTAAAGCCCTGAGGCTCAATCGCTAAAGACAGGGCCTTCTGGGTTTGCCCGATGAGCTTCATCATTTCCAGATTTTCCTCGTCACTGACGTCGCTAAGGTCGGGAATATGCCGGGCCGGTGCGATCAACAGATGGCCGTTGTTGTAGGGATAGCGGTTCAGGATGACGATGGCTTTATCCGTTCGCCAGAGGACCAGATTTTTATCGTCCTCCTCGGGCGTCTGGAAGTTGTGACAAATAAAGCAATCGCTCTTTCGCTCTTTCGAAGCGCTATTCTTATCAAGACCCTGGATATATCCAATTCGCCACGGCGCCCACAAATTCTCACGTTCGGTCATGTTCTTTCCAACTTTCTTATCTTACTTGACGACTCATCCGTACGAGCCTTAATCGCCGAGGAGTGTCATCGTTAACCTCTGATTGATTGTTATTTGCGGATCCACGCCGGCTAAAGGTATCATCAGCGACGCCTTCAAACGCAGTTGATACTCCTGCTCGTACTGCTCGATACGACCGGCGTCGATATTGAAAAGTTCTTCACCCTCACCCTGCAAATCCAATATTCGATAATTGCCGTAAAAACCAAAGGACCCGGCGACCTGGAATTTGCCGGAATAAGGGATCGGCCAGTCATTCGGAGCCGAATCAGCGGCCTGATAAGTGCTTTTAATAACGGCGAGTCGGCCTTTCTCGCTTGGTCGGACGTCGTCAAGCGTGTAGGTGACGTTTCTTGCCCTTCGCATGACCATCGGCGTCGGCACCGGGAGCTTCGACGTCCAGCTTTCTCCGACAGCTATCCCCTTGGAAGGCTTTTCGATACTGGCGAGGGCATCCCAAAGAAACCACTGGCTCGTAACAAAATCACCGATCATGTCAGGTTCCTTGACCCGGCCTCCGTCGGTTCCCGTCCGAAACGCTTTTTCCCCAATTTTTTTAATCAACGCATCCAATTCGGAACGATCCTCGATTCTTCCCGTCGGTCCGATGGTAAACATAAATGTTGCTCCGGCCAAACTCTGCACCGCATCTCGACGGGGTCCTTTGCTTCGGGTGATTCTCACTGATTCACAAGCCGCCTTGACTTTTGTCAGGCCGTACGGATCGATCTCGACCGGGGTATAAGAAACGATCATTTCCATCGATTCGGAAGACTTGTCAGTGGTGCTTCTGCCCGCTCTGGACACATTCTCCGCCGCCCCCAGATGGATTGTGACTTCCCGGCGGGAAACGAACTTGTATCGGAGTGTCTGCCCGGTTTGGAAATCGACTGTCAAAAATTCTCCTCCTTTGTGCGCCGGCTTGCCCCCTCCGGCCATCGGCCCACATCCTGAAAGTACAGTCAGAACGACAGTTGTTATAATGATGGGTATCGTTTTCAATTCGGTTCCTTCATTACCTTAATCCCACTTCATATAACTTTCAAAAGACTCCACTGGTTGCCGATTTATGGAAACACACCAGCTATGCCCTTTTGTCTATGACGGCAGGTTCTAATTTGGAATAGTCAGCGAGGCACCTAATCCAATTTGAGATTTAATTTGTATTTTTCCGATATCTTTCTCACGTCTTCTTTGAACTTCGGTTCCAATTCAAGAGCTTTAAGAAAATCTTTTTTGCCTTGATTGGTCTTACCTAACTCGATGTACGCTATTCCCTGGTTGGCATAAGCTTTTGCGCTCCAAGGATTGAGATCAATGGCTTTGGCCAAATCAGATGAGGCTTCGGCGTATCGACCAGACTTTTGATAGACTATACCACGATTAAGGAATGGCGCTGGATGTTTTGGATAAAGTTCAATTGCCTTAGTCCACATTGAGACGGCCATATCAGACTCTCCTGAAGCATGGTAGGCATTTCCCTTCATAGTGTTAATCCCGGAGAGAAAGAAGAGGACATTGTCGTCATATATTCGTATTCTCTTATGAAGTCTTATAGGATTGTTTTTATCTTTAAGTTCCCAGTAATCTCCAATCCTCTTAAATTCATGCTGCAAGACAAATGGCTTGCTCATCATTGGGGTTGGATTTCCCGCTAAATCTACCATGATCATCTTTCCGTCTATTAAATTAGTTATGCCGGCTACGTGGCCGTCCGATGACTCATCTGTTATAAGTTTTTCTACGAACAATGGTTGCGTCGCTAATCCAATAGAGTCACCTAATATATAGAATAACTGTGCGTAGCTCAGACATTGGGCTTGTCTGCGCGTGATCACATCAGACAAACTGAATAATTCGTCAGGACCGGTACTGATGATCGCTTTTATCCTCAGGCCAAGTTCCTGGGCTATGCCTTCCTCTACCTTAGCCACTCGGTCGATAGAAACTTTACATAGTTTGTGGTCTTCTTTTACTTTGTTGAGTTTCTTCTCCCAAACCACAAGGACGGCGCGTTCCCTCGCATCTCTCCAGCCTATCACCATATCGACGAACTCCTGGGCTATATCTTCAGAGTATTCCAGTCGTTTTACCGATTGTTCGATCTTTTTAGATAGCGCAGCGATTTCTGTCGCCGTAGGCGCAGAGACCTTGATAGATGAAATATATGTCGATTGACAACCAGTGAAAAGAGTCGTGATGATGGATAGAATGCCGATGATGACAAAAGATTTTCCACATATACTATGCCCACGAACGACTTTGGATTTGATAAGGTTGTTCATTTGTTTAGCCTTCCACTTTAATGTATAATGAAGGAAATCGTCAGCATCATCTTGTCATAAATACTCATACTTGATATTTGGTATTTCATGTTTATCGACACATTCTCCCATCTTCCAATCCCGTAAAATGTCAAAATCTCCTTCAAATGACAATCCATTAAAAACTTTAGGAATCAGGTTCTATCCCTGACAGCAAACTACAAACAACCGTCTTTAGTCCGCGAATTACATAGCAATTCTAATTCATCTTTTCGATATTAGAGATTCGAGTGGCAGTCATTCTTAATGCGGCGGGTCGTTCATCATCCTCCGGATTAGGATCGACGATAAACCACTCGATCAGCAGTTCCTCTCGACATTCCACCACTGTACCATCCGTCAAATCTAGTTTCAACTCGCCAGTAAACTGTTCCGTGTTATCGAACATCTGTGAAAACTCAGAGGTCGCCAGTTCCTTATGCAGAGTCTTGGCATTTTCCACCGAAGGAACCGCTTCCATGAAAGCGGTAGCAATTCGGTGGTCTCTCTGGTTTTTTCTTAAAATCCGCATAAACAAAGCAAAAAAAGGATCCCGGATGTTCTCAAGTGTATAAATTTTCTCATACGATTTGATTCCCATCAGATCGAAAGAATAGCTCTTAATATAGCTCCAGCTTTCTCCGATACTTAATGAGCTCTCGTTAGCATCAGGCAATGCGGAAATTGCGTGTCGATCCTTGATGGCCTCATCAGAAAGTAAATTGGTCGCCATTTCATGGCCGGACGTATCGCCTATGACGGCGGATCGGGCCTCGCCGACATCGATGACTTTTGAAACCTCTCCCGACGGTGTGAGTTCGATGGTATAACTTTGTCCGATCAGCTTTATCAGGGGATTGTTCGGATCCTTCCGGCTCGAACTGTCGAAGTCCATAGTGACATTGCTTTTAACTCTTGTGATGTACTTAAGTGACTGGATTGTGATTTCGGCCACCGCGTTTCCCTGATCGTCCACACTGCGAATCTTCTGGGTGAATGTCATCTCCATTCGGTTGCCAGTATGCCCCCCTGTAAAACCCTTTGGCTTGTTTTCCTCCTCTCCCTCCCATTCGACGCTCCTATCGTTTTCTCTCGCCAGCCGATATGTTGTCGAGCCTTGTGGGGTAAACTTCAATACCAGAGTAACGCTATTAGCACAACCGGTACTCAAGAGCAATATGCAAATCGCAGCATTCAACGCCAAGCAACAAATTCTGATCAGTTTCATTCCTTATTCTCCCGTACATTTTTTATATACAGTACGTTCAGCCGCTCATTATATGTTCTGCCTATCATCAGACAACCGATTTTTCTTTATTGTCCCGTTCAGAAATCGGGATGAGAACTCATCGCTTTAAGATAGTATCTAAGGAAAAGAGCCTTGTCATTGTCGGACAATCGGGGTAAACTAAGTTCAAAGCAACGTGGAAGAACGACCAAGAGAGAAACCGAGTTTCCTGATAATATACGTTTTGTCGGGTTAACGAGTTAGAAACGGCGTAAATTTGGGAGGCCGTACCAATATAGGCAATCCACTGAATAACACAAGCAGGAATTGACGGGAAACCTTACAATATTATGTTAAGCACAAGGATGTATTATGCATGAACCCAGTATAAAAGAAACAGCCTTTGATTGTCCGCACTGTGACGCCTATACAACACAATATTGGCATAATTGTTACGTTAAATTCTTACAAGAGGATTCAAAAACCCCATTTGTTCCTCCTAAGGATTTTGAAGAACGTGTTGATTCCGTCGACGATTGGGATGCCGAAGAGAAACAAAAATACAAAAAACAATTTCGTAAACTATTGTCTAAGAAATTGTTTACAGATGATGAGGCAGATTATGGAGAAAAAAACATCCTTCATAATCTATTCATAAGCCAATGTTATAACTGTAAGAAATGGGCAGTGTGGGTCAATGATACTCTTGTATATCCCCCGAAGAAGTTTGGCACGTTACCCAATCAAGATCTTCCAGAGGAAATATTGGCTGTTGTTGAAGAGTCACGTCAAATACTAGATAACTCGCCAAAGGGAGCTTCAGCTCTCCTAAGACTCGCAATACAAATGTTGTGCAAACATTTGGGTAAACCAGGAGAGAATCTGAACAATGATATAGCTGCTCTTGTTTCGGATGGGCTTAATCCTGTTGTCCAAAAATCTCTTGATGTAGTCCGGGTAATTGGCAATGAGTCAGTTCATCCTGGCTCCATTGACCTTAATGACGATAAAGATATTGCTATGCGTTTATTTGATTTGGTTAATATCATATGCGAGCAAATGATTACGAGACCTAAACAAGTACAGGATCTTTATGACAAACTCCCTGAATCCAAGCGTAAAGCAATAAATAATCGAGATAAAGCCTAATATCTCGACACCGCTGCGCGTCGCGAATAAGGGCCTACGTTCGGTAACAAGGAAAGGACATCTATTTAGTTACTGTTGAGGAAACACGATTTGTCATTCCCGCAAAGGCGGGAATCCACTTTTTATGCCATGGACCCCTGCCTTCACAGGGGTGACACGTGAGTTTTCTCCTTTCCGCAACAGGAACTATTTAGTGGCAATGAGAAAATCCCGTAAGCCTACTTGGTCAGAAGTGAAGTCGTCGGTGGTCAATCTTAATCAAAAACAACTACTCACGTTGGTCGCTGATCTGTATCGCTTCTCGAAGGAAAATCAGGCATTTTTCCATGCTCGTTTTGGAGTAGGCGACGATCCACTTGCACCATATAAAAATACAATTGATGAATGCATGTACCCGAACGTTTACAGCAACTGCTTTACTCTTAAACTATAGAGATACAGGCGGGTACGGGCGCGCCTCTACATTCGCCGATATTAGTTGATTTGCACTCGATGAACGGTTAGAATTCCCTTTTCGAACTTTGGAATGACTTTGCCAGACAATTTCGGAGACAAAAGATTATGAGAAGCGATACGGTCAAAAAAGGTTTTCAACGATCCCCCCATCGCGGCCTGCTCTGTGCTTGCGGCCTGAGCCACGAGGACATCAACAAGCCGTTTATCGGCGTCGCCAACAGCTTTTGTGAGATCGTGCCGGGCCACGTTCATCTTGACAAGGTGGCGCGGACGGTCAAGGACGCGATTCGCGAGGCGGGAGGCACACCGTTCGAGTTCAATACCATTGCGGTCTGCGATGGGATTGCGATGGGCCATACAGGCATGAAATACTCGCTGGCCTCGCGTGAAATCATTGCCGATTCGGTCGAGACGATGGTCCGGGCGCATTGCTTCGACGGCCTTGTGTGTATTCCGAACTGCGATAAGATCATCCCCGGGATGCTGATGGCGGCGGTTCGGCTCAATATCCCGACGATCTTTGTTTCGGGAGGGCCGATGGCCGCGGGCAAAACCAAAGACGGACGTACCGTGGACCTGATTAGTATCTTCGAGGGCGTTGCGGCGTTTAACGCGGGTAAGATTACCGAAGACGAGCTCAAGGAGCTCGAACGCACGGGCTGTCCGGGTGAGGGAAGCTGCTCGGGTATGTTCACGGCCAATTCGATGAACTGCCTCTGCGAAGCCATCGGCATGGCTCTGCCCGGCAACGGGACGATTCTGGCCGTGAATCCGAAACGCCAGGAGCTTTACAAAGCGGCGGGTAAGCAAATCTTAACGCTTATTGAAAAGGACATCAAACCGCTGGATATTATTACAACGAAATCATTGGATAATGCCCTTATGCTGGATATGGCGATGGGCGGATCGACCAATACCGTATTGCACTCGCTGGCCGTGGCGAACGAAGCTGGGATCGACTACGATCTCGAACGCATCAATGCCATCTCGGCGAAGTGTCCGAATATTTGCAAAGTCTCACCGTCCAGCAAGGTTCACATCGAGGACGTGGACGCCGCGGGCGGTATCAGCGCTATTCTCAACGAGGTCGGTAAGATTCCTAATCTGTTGAATCTCGACTGCCCCACTGTTACAGGCAAGACGCTGGGTGAGAACATCGCAAAGGCTCGAATCAAAGACACCGACGTCATCCACACGCTGGACAATCCCTATTCGAAAACGGGCGGCCTGTCGATCCTCAAAGGCAATCTCGCCCCGAACGGAAGCGTGGTCAAAACCGCAGGCGTTGCTCCCGCTATGCTCGTTCACAGCGGTCCGGCGGTAATCTTCGAGAGCCAGGAAGAGGCCTGCGACGGTATTCTGGCCGGCAAAGTCAAGGCCGGCGACGTCGTCGTCATTCGCTGCGAAGGCCCTAAAGGCGGACCGGGGATGCAGGAGATGCTCAGCCCGACAAGCTATATCGCCGGCGCCGGCCTGGGCGAATCCGTGGCCCTGATCACCGACGGGCGGTTTAGTGGAGGCACCCGAGGCGCATGCATCGGGCATGTCAGTCCAGAAGCGGCGGTGGGCGGCCCGATTGGATTGCTAAAGAACGGTGACATCATCGAGATCGATATCCCCAATAACACGATCAACGTCAAGCTATCCGATGAGGAATTAGCCGAGCGTAAAGAAGCCTGGACGCCGCCGGCCCCGAGGATCACGGAAGGTTACTTAGCCAAATACGCTACCATGGCCACCAGCGCTGACACGGGCGCCATCTTGAAATGGTAACACAAAAAAACGGGGGCCTATACTGAACGATTCAATATAGGCCCCTAATTTATGCTTACATGCGGTTTCAATCATACGACGCTGATTAAAACCTAAATCCTAATCTACGGTTCCGGCTTCGGCTCGGGTTCAGGCTCCGGCTCCGGAGCGGGTTCCGGTTTCAGTTCGGCCGTTGTGAAACTCCACACACCACCTTTGAACGTGTTCGGAGAGCTAAACTCATCGACACGCCAGTAATAGGTCTTTCCAGGCTCCAGTGGGCCGGGATCGAAGGTCGTGTCTGATATGGGAGCCGCTCCACCGGCAGCGCTGACCTTATCCAAATTGTCGCCAAAGTGTATGTAGTGCAACGTTGCCCCGAAACCCGGT
>JAFGTG010000505.1 GCA_016934255.1 Sedimentisphaerales bacterium | reverse complement strand
GCCTTATTACCAATGCTGACCAGCTTGCTGAATCCGATATCGTTCGCGTTAGCCATATCCAGAATGGCGGTCAGCAAAGCGCCGGATTGAGAAAGATACCCGATGGAGCCAACGGCTGGAAGAGCACCCCCGAAACTGGCGTTTACTTTATTGGCCGGAGCGACGACGCCGAGACAGTTGGGACCGACGATGCGGATGCCGGCTTTTCTGGCGATTTTGATGACCTCTTTTTCGAGCGCTTTTCCTTCTTTACCGATCTCTTTAAATCCCGCCGTGATGATAATGACCGATTTGGTCCCGACATCCGCGCATTGTTGCATGATCGAGGGCACGATCTTCGCCGGGACGATAACAATCACAAGATCGGGCTTTTGTCCGATGGATTTGAGATCGGGGAAGCATTTCAGCCCTTCGATGGTCTGGGCTTTGGGATTGATGGGGAAGATTTTGCCTGGATAGCTGGCGTCGATCATATTTTTAAGGATTTCGTAGCCGACCTTGCCTTTTGTGTGTGAGGCACCGACGATAGCCACCGATTTCGGATTAAAAAAGTGTTCAAGACTCATTGCAATGACCTTCTTAAGTAAACGTTATATCCAATAAACCCAATAGTGTACTTTTTCCCCGTTTACTTGTAAAGCTTTGTCTTGCAATGAAAAATTACGGGTGATTGGCCAGCACGATAACTTCCGCAGGTAAAATATCTCGAATTTGTATGAAAGCCCTGCCCTCTGCCGTCCGGTGCACGGGGACCGTTGAGCCGACGGGGTGCGACCCCGAAAATTCACCATTTTCGGCGATCTGGGCCGTATTGAGCACCACCGTCATCGCGCCCGTGCCGTCGGAGTTCAAACTCGCATCCACGATAATATCGGCTCCTCGCGATTCGTTACCGTTAGAATTGACAATACAGAGTAACTCTTCGTCATCCAGGATACGCGACCATGCAACAATTTCACCGGGACCGTAAAAATCGAACGGTTTATTCAAAAAGGAGGTACAACGCAGATATTGCCTGCCGCAACGAAGTGCTGGATGTTGGCTGCGGAGGGCCGTAGCCGCGGCGATACGTCGATACAAGGAGTCATCCTCATGGAAACAATGATGCCCGGCGGTGCCGAACGGACCGAAGCCGGGCAGGTCGATATCGATGTCGTGCAGGCCATTCGTGCCGGAAGCCCTGGGGTAGGATGGACCAAACATGGCTTCTCGCAAATAGCAATCCGAGCCTCCCCAATTCGGGAGCCATTTCCGCTCGGACGCTTCCGGTCCGCCCAGCGCCGCTTCGGTTCCGTAATAAATACACGGAATACCAAGCGTAAAGAGCTGCATGGCTACGCCGACGATAACCTGATGATCGCACGTGGCTTCGCTGGAGAATCGAAGCTTCTGGCTGTAAACGTGATCGTGGTCATCGAGGATGGACACGTGACGCTCGCCGACGTTTCGATGCGATCCCATGGTATTTTGGCCTGGCTTGAAGCCGGCAAAATAATCCTTTGGATATCTCAATCCCTTGGCGACGTCGTTGAGCACGGGACACATTTCACCGATATCCAGCACCGCCGTAAGATTGTGTTTGAGGGCGTCGAGGTAGAAGTTCTGGAAATAATCTCCGCCGGCAATCTCACCGACGATGAAGAAATTCTGCTTTCCGAGATTGGCGGCAAATTCCATGATGGCGCCGCAAAAATTCCTCGCCTGTTCGGACGTGACGTGCTTGAGCGTATCAACGCGGAAGCCGTCGCAGTCCGTCAAGGCGATCCAATATTTGTAACAGCGAGAGAGGTTGCTTAATAGATAGTCTTCGTCGAGATTGAAATCCCTGAGATCGCAGAAATCCGACCGCTTGTGCTCGGCTTGAGGATCGTCGATTCCCCCCTTACCTAAATCGCCCGTTCCCGCTCGTGTGTAGCATTCCTGATCGTGCAATTCTGTCGGCCAGACGCCGTCCTCCGGTCCGGTGATGTCGGGAATGAGTCCTCCCTGGCCGTCGCGCCATGAGCCGAACGGATATTGACCGTTCGGGTTGTAATGAGCTTCATACATCCCGCCGGGCGTGTCAGGGCGATAGAGCCAGTTGGAACCTGAGTGATTGAATACCACGTCGAGTATGACCCGCAGACCCTCAGAATGCGCCGCCGCTATCAGATCGACGAGGTCTTGTCGGCTGCCGAATCGGGGATCGACGTCCAGAAAATCCTGGATGCCGTAACCGTGATAAGAGTTTAAATGCCCGCGTTGCTTGAATACGGGACTCAACCATATCGCCGTGATGCCGAGCCGTTTCAAATAACCTAATTTTGTTTGGACCCCTTTGAGCGTGCCGCCTTGCCAGCGCTCGGCGCCGGACTTGGCCCAGTTGTCCCAGCGCCAGGGCTGGCCGTTGGGCAACGTGGGGCGAGCGGCTTGAAGATTCGTTTTGTCTAAGAGTGGACGCGTATCCTCCCGTCCATCGCTGAAGCGATCCACCAACAGAAAATAAAGAACCTGATCTCTCCAATCCACGGGCGAAGGAAAGTAGCTTTGCCGTTCGGGCCGGCAGGCGATATCGTGAACACTATTGGGTCGAGCTTGATTAAGCACATCCGTTATAAATGACATTTTCAGACTCCTTTCCTAAATGTTGACGGATTGTTTCTGACTCATGCCTAATCCAATATCAGCCGATTATAACGCCCGTCTCGAGGAGTCAAATAAAAATCCACAAAAAGCGTTGCAGTTTGGAACGAAAAGAACTTCGTTTGGAGACTATTTTCTTTGTTCGGGTGTATCCGGCTCGATGTGAACGGTGATATTAATCGGGCGAACGATTTGTTCATCGAGGGTTTTTTCCAGACCCTCCGCAATTTCATGGGCGGCCGTGATATTCAAATCCGGATCGACGAGGATATGCAGATCGAGAAAGATTTCCCGGCCGACCGTACGCGTGCGAAGTTTGTGCCATTGGCGTATCGATGTATTGGCGTTAATAATGCTCTTAATGTGTTCGTTGGTCTCCGAATCAACGGCGCTCTCCGTTAACTCGCGCACTGTATCGCCGATAACCTTCACGCCCACCCAGATGATCATCAGGCCAACCGTCATAGCGGCCACCTGGTCGCCGTGACCGAAACCGAATTGTAATGTGAAGAATCCGATAGCGACCGCCACCGAACTCAGGGCATCGCTGCGGTGATGCCAGGCATTGGCATAGAGTGCGGGGCTGTGCGATTGGATCGCAACCTTGCGTGTGGCTCGATAGAGCCATTCTTTGGCGACGATGGAAATAACAGCGGCCGCAAGCACTTCAAGGCGCGGAACGGTCGTTTCATCTCTGGCGATAGCCATTGTGGCGTAATAAATCATCGCTCCGCCCACAATAATCAGAATCAAAGCAACGATCCCGGCCGAGAATGTTTCCGCTCGTCCATGACCGTAGGGATGGCTCTGATCGGGTGCTTTCGAACCCAAGCGCAAACCCAATAAAACAGCAACGTCCGTGGCGAGGTCGGACAATGAATGGAGACCGTCGGCGACCAGGGCGAGCGAATGTGTTAACGATCCAATCACTATCTTAATAAAAGAGAGGGCAATATTAAAGACGATACCGAGACAGGTGATCGATCGTATTTGTCTGCCGGCGGTTTCCTGTTTGTGATTGCCCATCAATCCAGCTTGCAGACGTATAGTTCATTCACGAAATCCAGCGCGGCGAGCTCTTCAACGGCTTTGGCGTCGGGTTCTTTGTCCAGGCTGACGGCGAGCATCGCTTTCTGCTCGGCGGGTTTTTGGCCTACGCCCATCGTGCAGATATTGATTCCATGCTTGCCGCAAACCGTGCCGACGGAGCCGATGACACCGGGCTTGTCGTCGTTGAAAATGACCAGGGCCGTTCCCTGCGGCGTCACTTCAATCGTAAAGCCGTCGATCTCGATAATCCGCAGCCGCGATCCGCCAAAGACCGAGCCGGTCACGGTCCGCGTGACTTTGTCCGTCTCGACTTTTGCACTGAAACTCGCAGCGACGTCTTTGACTTCAGGATTTTTGGTCTCGTCGATACTGATCCCGCGCTCTTTGGCCAGAACGGGAGTGTTCACCATGTTCAGCCGCATTTCGAAATGCTTCTGGAGCAGTCCGATAGCAAAGTTGAGAGTAATCGATTCGGTCGGCAATTCGGCGATGGAACCGCGATACTGGACCTGAACGTTTTTGATATGACCCGGCGCGATTGTGCTGAGAACCATGCCCACTCGCTGGGCCAGTTCGGCAAACTGATCGACGATCGGCGGCAATGTCCCGGTTGTGGATGGAGCGTTGAGCGCATTCTTAATAGAATGGCCTTTGATGGCATCGACAAGAATTTGAGCCGCTTCGACGGCGACTTCAATTTGAGCTTCCTCGGTGCTGGCGCCCAGGTGCGGTGTCACAATGCACTGCTCGGCTTCGCTAAAGCGTGTATTCTCCGGCGGCTCTTTCGGAAAGACGTCCAACGCCGCACCGGCAATACGATTCTGGGCGAGTGCGTCATAGAGCGCGTCTTCATTAATGATCCCGCCGCGCGCACAGTTGATCAGCCGGACGGAGGGTTTCATCATATTAATCTGCTCGGCGCCGATCATATTGAGTGTTTGCTCGTTCTTCGGCACGTGGACGCTGATGTAATCGGCCTGTTTGAAAATTTCCTCCAGGTTGTCGCATACTTTAATGCCCATCTTCTCGGCATCGGGCGGAGCGGCAAGGGGATCATAGCCCAGGATTTTCATATTAAAGCCCTTGGCCATTGTCGCCACAGCCATACCGATCCGGCCCAGACCGATCAGGCCGAGGATTTTATTGTTCAATTGGTTACCCATATATTTTTTTCGATCCCAGGCCCCGCCTTTGAGGCTATTGCACGCCGGGACAACATTTCGGCTCATCGAGAGCATCAAGGCCATCGTATGCTCGGCGGCGCTGAGCGTATTGCCGCCGGGCGTGTTCATCACGAGGATGCCTTTGCGGGTGGCTTCGGGAACGTCG
>JAFGTG010000504.1 GCA_016934255.1 Sedimentisphaerales bacterium | reverse complement strand
GCTCGAATTGGAAAAGGTGTACTACTGGCGTGTTGATGAGTTTGATGCCCTCGCGACGCACAAAGGTGACGTCTGGAGCTTCACCACCCCGGGAGCTGTGGGAAATCCGCAGCCGGTGTATGGCGCGACGGATGTCGGGATGAATGTGATTCTAAGCTGGACGGCGGCCGGTAACGCCGCTTCGCACGGGCTCTACTTCGGGACGGACAAAGCTGCCGTCCGAAACGCCGATGCCGGTTCGCCGGAGTACAAAGGATCTAAAGCGCTGGGCGCTGAGAGTTTCAATCCCGGAATGCTCGAGCCGGAAACCGCTTACTATTGGCGCGTGGACGAAGTGACTGCTCAGGGGAATACGTTAACCGGTCCGCTCTGGATTTTCACGACGGGTCGTTTTCTTCTTGTTGACGATTTTGAGGATTACACCGATGACGACACAGCCGGCGAAGCGATCTGGCAAAGTTGGATCGATGGCTTTGGCGTCGCCGACAACGGCGCACAAGTTGGTTATTTGGTCCCCCCATACGCCGAACAAACGATTGTTCATAGCGGTTCCCAGTCGATGCCGCTTCTGTACGTCAACGAAGCCGGTGTTACGGATTCAGAGGGATCGATGACTCTTACATCGCCGCGGGACTGGACAACCGCGGGTGTTGCCGAATTGTCGCTCTGGTATCGGGGTGTTTCGGACAATGCGACTGAGCCAGTGTATGTGGCGGTCTCTAATGCATCCGGTGCGCCGGCGGTTGTGGCCAACGATGATCCGGAGGCGGCGAAAATCATCCAGTGGACCGAGTGGCGTATCCCGTTACAAGCGTTCGCCGATCAGGGCATTAACCTGGGTAACGTCGATAAAATCGCCATCGGCCTGGGCGATCAATCCGGCATCGCATCGGATGGCGGTTCAGGCACGATCTATATTGACGATATTCGGTTATATCAGGTAGCGCCGTAAATCTCATTAAAGTGACGTGATTGATAAGCTATAAGAAAGGGGCTTAGACTAATTGGGTATAGGCCCCTTTTATTTTCGTTGCATGATCCACTATATTATTCGACCCTCCGGCGCAAGCCACAATCACCAATCGAAAATCGCAAATCGAAAATCCCCAAAGTACTTAACCCGCAAGCGCATTTAACCGATAGCTCCAATAGGTTGGATTGAAGCCACGGAGGCCATCGTCCTATAACGACGGAGGTAAGGTCAAGACGTCATTGGCCCTTATGGCCGGGATCGAAAGATTCATTGGTCGGGCGGGAGTGAGTTATCGCATTCGACGCTACCATAAAGGAATATCTTAAAGAAATCGACGAAGCATCACTACTGGACATGGAGCAGGAGCAGGAACTGGGCAGGCTGATTACCGAAGAAAACGATCAGTGGGCCCGGGAGCAACTGGTGCGAAGCAATCTGAGGCTCGTCGTCAATATCGCGAAGAAGTACGGCGATCGAGGGATGAGTCTTGGCGATTTGATCGAAGAGGGTAATCTGGGCCTTATTCGAGCGGTCGATTACTTCGATCCGGACCGCGGAGTGCGCTTTAGCACCTATGCGGCGTGGTGGATTAAACAAGGCATCAAACGCGCCCTTCTGGAAAACATTCAGCCCGTCCACATTCCCACTTATATGGTGGCCCTGATCAATCAGTGGCGGCATACGACCTCCGAGCTGGAGAGTACGCTGGGAAGAACGCCGCGGGTCGAAGAGATGGCCGAGATCATGCAACTGCCGTTGCGAAAGGCCAGAGTCGTCCATCGTATCGTTGAGATTCTCAGCTCCACGGGGGAATCGTATAGCGTCGATGAAACCGACGACGACCAGATGCTCGAGGCGATTTTGGAAGACCCGCGCAGCAGCCGGCCGGAGGAGGTGCTGATTGCGGTTGAGGAAAAGCTGAAAGCATTAAAATTGCTCAACGAAATCGATGAGAGGGAGGCGGAAATCTTGAAACTGCATTACGGCCTCGACGGCAAAAAGCCGATGTCGCTCAAAGAGATCGGCAAAGAAATGGGCCTCACGCGAGAGAGAATCCGGCAGATTCGCCGCGATGCGCTCACGAAACTCTACGAACTCATGAACGAAGAGTAGCGTTCGATATTGACTATTGATAATTGATTATTGACAATTTGCACGAAAGCGAAGGGACGAATCGTGCAATTTTTTCAATAGTCAATATTCAATAGTCCTTAGTCACTTTTGTTGACATTTCCCCCACAATCCATTATCAATAGGCAATAATCCCGACATACGTCGGATTTCGATTGAGCGATGGTATGGTTAACGGATACGAAGGAAGGGCAGAAATGACGAGTAAAACGATCGACTTGAACCGATATATCGGCACGATCCCCGACTGGCCCAAAAAGGGAATTTTATTTTACGACATCATGCCGTTAATCGCCGACCCGGCTGCTTTCGATGCCGCGGTCGATGCCCTGTGTGCGGATTTAAACGAGTCCGATATCGACTGTGTCGCCGCGATAGAGGCCAGGGGATTTATCATCGGCACCGCCGTCGCCAGAAAACTAAAAGCCGGTTTTGTGCCCATCCGAAAAAAGGGCAAACTGCCCGGACAAACCGAGAGCATCACGTACGATCTGGAATACGGCGCCGATACATTGGAAGTCCAGCGCAACGCCATTAAAAGCGGGGCGAAAGTCCTGATGGTTGACGATCTTCTGGCGACGGGCGGAACGATGGGAGCGGCCTGCAAGCTCATCGAGAAGATCGGCGGACACGTCGCGCGTGTTGTATTCCTCGTGGAGCTCGCCGATCTTGGTGGCAGAGAAAAAATCGGCGATTATAAAATCACGTCGATCCTTTCATACGAATAAGAGCAAGTGGAGCCGGAAACATGAGTTCTGAAAAATTGCAAGTTAGGCATATATTATTTTAGTCCTTGGGACTCTTTACGGAGAAAATCTTCTTTAATGATTTTCTAAAAATAATCAAGTATCTTATGAGAGCATATTATCGAGCAAATCGTTGCACGTCGTGTTTTAGAAAGAAAAAATCAAGCAAGTCAGTTGCCCTTCAAGATTTTCGACGCGACAACGTTTCTCTGCGACGGAGCGCGATGATGGTGGAACGTAGATTTTTTCTTTCCAAAAGTATGCCTAACGTGTAATTTTTCAGAACTCGAAACGACGAGCACGTAAAGGAGTTTACATTGTGACAGAGAACAAAGCCAGCGGAGAAAGGATCATTCGCCGGGGGGCCTATCCGGAACTGACGTTAACCGCGATTCTTGTCGGCTACGGTCTCGGCGTGCTTATCACCATTAGTATGGGATACGCCTGCCTGATCCTCGGATTCTCACACGAAGGCTCGGAGTTGGCCGCGATTTTGGGATTCGGCGTGCTTAGAGGTATCCTTCGGCGAAACAGCATTATCGAAAATAATATCAGCCAAACGGTCGCCAGCAGCGTGAACGGCGCCTCGGCGGGTGTGATGTTTTCCGTCCCGGCGTTGTTTATCCTGGGACATACGAATTTCAATCCTTACCTCATGATCTTTGCCTGCATTGCCGGGGGTGTCCTGGGAATCGCTTTCATCATTCCGCTTCGCAAGCAGATGATCGACTTCGAGCGCCTGACCTATCCGGGCGGTGTAGCCGTGGCGACCGTCCTTAAATCTCCCGGCGCCGGCGTTCATAAGGCCATACTGCTGATGATCGGTGTCGCCCTGAGCGGTACCGTGAGTTTTATCAGCAATTGGACGCATTTCGAGAATTGGAACTTGGGCCAATATATCGGTATGCCCGACTATATGAACGGCGTTTGGTTCGTCTCGTTACTCACGATAGGGATCGGGTTTATCGCCGGCAAGGGCGGTTTGTGTTTTGTCATTGGCGGCTACGTTTGCTATTGGATTCTGGCGCCGATTTTAGCCCAGATGAATTTATTACCATCGCCGGAGCAACTACAGGAAATGGGACAAACGATGCCGAATTATTTACGGGTAGGTTTGTTCAGGCCGGTGGGTATCGGAATGTTAGTCGGAGGCGCGTTAACGGGGATTGCCCTGGCGTTGCCCCTGATCGTCAGTGCGATCCGCAGCATGCAATCGGCGGCGAAAACCGGCGCCGCGATGTCGAAAGATGAAATGCCGATCAGGCTGCTCTATATCGGCATCATCGGTGCGGTTATTGTGTTAGGACTTGTTGCGGTTACATCCGTCGAGCAAATGGGTGTCGTTCGGGGTATCATCATGGCGTTGCTGGGTACGGTTTGGATCTGGATGGCCGGGGTCATTCTTTCCGAGTGCATCGGCCGGACGAACTGGTCGCCCATGAGTGGTATGACCTTAATTGCCGTGACGATTCTTATCGTCATCACGCGAGGTTTGGGTGACACACCGGCGATCATATCTTCTGTGATGGTCGGGGCCGCCACGTGCATGGCCATGTCCCAGGCGACGGACTTGATGCTGGATTTAAAAACCGGCTATCTGGTCGGCGCTATTCCACGTAAGCAGCAGATAGGGCAGTTTATGGCCACGTGGCTCGGACCGGTTCTGATGGTCGGCTTGTTGTTTGTCCTTCACAAAGCCTACGGTCTCGGTAGCGAAAAGTTGCCGGCCCCGCAAGGTACGGTGCTGGCGAGCATGATGAAAGGCATTCTGGAAGGCAATGTCCCTGTCTATAAGTATCTGGCGGGTGCGGGCCTGGGCGCATTACTGAGCACGACCGGGATCGGCGGGCTTGGGATTCAGGTCGGCCTCGGATTCTATCTGCCGTTCAGCATCGTCTTAACCTATACCATCGGGACGGTTTTGCGAATCGTCAG
>JAFGTG010000503.1 GCA_016934255.1 Sedimentisphaerales bacterium | reverse complement strand
TTCGGCCAATCAATCGTCGTCCATAAAAATCCAGGCCGGCCGGGCGTAGCGAACCGGCTACGCGGTCAGATTATTGTTCGGCGACCTTTTTTAAATCGAATCGGACCGAAATGTCCGCACCATAAAATCGTTGTGCTCAGGACGCCTTACGGACGGCTTATCAAAGCCTTTCCAGATCCGCGATCCCAAGGCGCGTCGCGCTTCGAGGCGTTTCGACGGCCTATTGTTATCGTCTGGATCAACAATTCCGACGGCTCCCGAACGGCCGTGGAGCTTGTCCGGCGAGGTCGTGGATTTATAGGCCCGAGAGGGGAGTGGTATCCAGAGATGCCGTCGAAAAGGCAGATATGGTTCGCGTATGGCTTTTAGGTAAATGAAGAAAGCTATTCAATATCCAACCGGAGGCTTTTGGGGATCGCATATCCATTGAATTGAGAATCAGAATATGATATCTGAAGATAATGGGCGGGTTTTTGAAACGCTAAATTGATATGTGAGTTTGGCATATTCCGGTAGGATAAGTATGGTTTATAGAGAAAAAAGGCGAATAGCCCGGTGCTTCACATTTACGATCTTAAGTATCCTCGTTGCGGCTGGTTCTCCGATATATGGCGAAACCTTCTCCTTTGTCGTCATCGCGGATCCGCATATGAGCGGAAGTTCAGATCATAAAGCCAAATTCGAAACGACCGTTGACTGGATCATCCGGAATAAGGACTGTAAAGAGATTGAATTAACCTTTGTGTTGGGAGATATAGCCTGGGGCGGCTCCAAGCAAAATAGGAACCTGCATATTGCAAAAACGATACTCGATCGTCTCCATCGTGCCCAAATTCCTTACATTCCGATTATCGGTGATAATGAAATCCAGGGCGGATGCGAAAAGGAGTTTCACGAGATTTTTGCTCCGCACTACCAACGGCTCGCCGGGACGCTGGACCATTGGCGAAAGTCATCCGTTCCCGTTGCGGATATGTATCTTCAGAATTTCTCTTTCGATTATAAGGGCTGTCACTTTGTTTGTCCTGACTTCAATCCCAGGAAGGCTGGAAATGAAGGGGGCGACCTTCACGATTTCGAAGGAGGAAGCTGGCGATGGTTCATGAAGGATATTCAGCAATGCCGCAAATCGAAAAAGGAAAACATCAATATTATGACACATATCGGGATGTTCCGTACCGGCATCGGATTGGCAGACGAATTTGTCTTTTCAGACATAGAGATGGAAAAGATAAAACGTTTCCTTCATCCCTACAGAGAGAATGTGGATTCGAATTACGCGGGTCATCTGCACGTCAATGGGTATGTCCCGGTATGGTCAAAATTATTCGTTCCGCTTTATCATGTGAGGATCACCGATGAGACCTGGTCCGGAACACAGTGGCCGGAAAGTCAAGACCCCGGCCTCACGGTTCGCTGGGTCCGGGTTGACAATAGCGGCCCCAAAATATCGTATTGTCAGAATATCGAGGACATAAGCCGCTGAAAAACTCGCTTTCACTTAACGTCTATAGTACACCTGTTCAAATTGAGTGCACAAGTGCGTCATATACTTCATTGCTTTTCAACAGTCAACACGTTATTCTTAGGTGTCGCGGGTAATCCGCACTCGATACGATTTGAATGAGGAAGCCGGGTATGCGTCGATTATCTTTTATTTTTTTTGTTGTATCGATAATGTTTTGTGTCGGTGAAAAAGCCGTACCCGTGCCGGCCTTCCCGGGCGCTGAGGGATTCGGTGCCGAATCCATAGGAGGTCGAGGCGGCAGGATTCTTTTTGTGACCAATCTCAACAATAGTGGACCGGGAAGTTTGCGCGCCGCGGTGGAAACGGACGGACCCAGAACGGTGATCTTTCGCATATCCGGAACGATCGCCCTGGAATCAACATTGGTTATCTCCAAGCCGTATATAACCATAGCGGGCCAAACGGCGCCGGGTAATGGCATCTGTCTGAAAAACTACGCCCTTGCTATCGGGACCGATCATGTGATCGTTCGTTATCTCCGCTGCCGGCCTGGTGATAATGCGAAAACCGAGTGCGATGCCCTGTCGATCTCAAGGGGACGGGATATCATCGTTGACCATTGCTCGACAAGCTGGTCGGTCGATGAAACCCTTTCGGCTTCCTCAAGCGGCCAACTGGGTAACGTCACCGTCCAGTGGTGTATCATTTCCGAGAGCCTGGATGATTCGACGCATCATAAAGGCGCCCACGGCTACGGCTCGCTCATCCGCGGTAGCTTTGGTAACGGATATACCTTCCACCATAACCTCTACGCCCATCACCACGCCCGGCTACCGCGACCCGGTAATTACAACGATCGCAACAGAGATCCCGAAGGTTTCACACTCGATTTCAGAAACAACGTGATTTACAACTGGGGTGGCAGGTACGCGGGCTATAACGTTGACGGCCCGAACGGCAACAACAGCATTACAAAAATGAACTTCATCGGTAACTACTACAAGCGAGGCGCCAACTCCATCGGCGACCTCGCCTTTGCTGAATGGACCAAATCGGTAAGAGCCTTCTTCAGCGGCAATTGCATGAACGGTGATTATCCCACCGATTCGTGGTCTCTTGTGAGCTTCAAGGGATTCTCGTCCCGAGAGGTGCAGGCGTACAAACAATCCTCTCCCATACCGGTCCCTCCTGTTAACACAGATGATGCCGTAACAGCCTATGAACACGTTTTGACGAACGTCGGAGCGACGCTCCCGAAGCGGGATACTGTCGATGAACGGGTTGTCAGCGAAGTCAAAAACGGAACGGGGAAAATTATCAATGATGAGGAGCAGGTCGGCGGCTGGCCCGAGCTTAAATCCGCCGAACCGCCGGAAGACGGCGACTGTGACGGTATGCCCGATGCGTGGGAGCAGCGACACGGACTCAATGCCGGTGATCCTGCGGATGGGAACGGTGACACCGATGGGAATGGCTATACGAATCTCGAAGAATATTTGAATGCCATCATCTAACAAGGGAACTTTAAATGGCGAAGAATCTTGCTATGGCCTATCATAATCTGTCGCTGATGCTCGAGGCTGGCGTTCCATTGTTACGTTCGCTTAACACGATCGCTTCGGGCGAGACGCCGCATGTGAAAAAAGCTTTTTTGGTCCTGGCCGACGGCGTCTCGCAAGGCGATCCCCTGGCGGAGACGATGGGTAAAAATCCCAAGCTGTTCAAGCCGTTGGACGTGATGCTGGTTCATGCGGCGGAGACCTCCGGCAGTCTGCCGGATTTGATCGGACTTTTGTCGAAATGGCATGAATCATCCCGGCGGATGGTCAGGAAGCTATGGTCGGGAATGCTTTTTCCCATTGCGATTCTAACGATCGCGGCGCTCGTCATACCGCTTCCCAATTTCATCTTAGGCGGGTGGAACGTTGGAGCCTATTTGCTTTCCGTCCTGATGATCCTTCTGCTTTTTTGGATTCCGGCCGGTTTGATTCTCCTGATTATTTTCGGAACGCCGCAAACCGGTTTCGCTCGCAGATTGCTCGATCACGTCGTTCTGCGCATCCCCATGTTGGGTCGCGCCATGTACCGGCTGGCAATCGGCCGCTACTGTTGGGTCTTTCACATGCTCTGCAAGGCGGGCGTCCCGGTGACGGATTGCGTGGAGATGTCCCTCTCGGCGACGGGTAACGCCGCGGTCGGCGACCTCTTCCGCCCCGCCGTCGAGCGGGTCCGGGCCGGCGATACGATGGGACGGGGATTGTCCTCGAAGCTGCCGGTCGAATTGGTGGAAATGTGGAAGATCGGCGAGGAGACCGGAACCCTGGATGACGTGACAAAACGCCTGGCGAAACAAAATAACGAGGCAGCGGAATTCTGGTTTGCGGAGTTCGCCCGCTGGTTCCCGCGATTCGTTTATGTTCTCGTTGCCATCTTTATGATACTTTCTGTCTTCAAGGGCTACAGCCGAATTTATTCGTTTTCTTTTTAGGATCGATGGGGGAGAAATATATTGAGCAATAAAGGTAAAGGAGATTGATTATGTTGTCCAGTATTCAACGCTTGTTTCTGTTGGGTTGGTTTGTGATTCCCGGCGTATTGTGTGGATTTTCGCTTAATGTCGCCGTCCCTGGAGATTCCTCCTCGCCGGCTCAGACACCCTTGGTGAGGGTGGCCGACGTGAACGTGGGAGAATCTCAGACGTTGACACTGCACGATGGTTCGAAGGCTACCGTTAAGCTGCTCGAT
>JAFGTG010000502.1 GCA_016934255.1 Sedimentisphaerales bacterium | reverse complement strand
GAAATCATCGTTTGGATTAACGGCCGGGGTGGAAGTATCCAGGATTATTATGTCAAAACCTTCATGGAACAGAACCTTGTTTCAATGATCTGTACGAACCAGAGCTACGGGGCGGGGACGATGCTTGCACAATATCCGAATAAAATTGAGGCGATTTGTCGTCAAACGGGAGAGCATTATATTACGGCCAAATTTAATTTGAAGAGACTTCGAATCGCTCGGAAGAACAGCAGGAACTTTCAGCAAAGAAGGCCGGAACTTTACAAAGAGATCATCCGACCTCATCCAATATGGAAAGACTACAAACACATCGACCAGTAAATGTATCACAGTTTTATTCATAATAAATACAACAGACTCGCCCGTAAAACTACTATTTTCACGCTTTTTTCTTGCTCGGTCTGACGGATTCACTTAGCATCTTTTTCAGCGTATTTGTGCGGGTAAAGTTAAAGCCGTGAAGTTGTTCGCGAGACAGAAATGATATCTATGCTTTTGGTTACTTCTCACAAGACGATACCTTGATGAATATTATCGAGAAAACCATATAAAGTCATACATAGCTTGACATCGGAAAAAATGGTAAAATCTAACCATCGAAAATCAGTGGATTTAATTCAAGAGGCCCTTCGACCGTTTTTGAAAAGACATGGTTTCAAAGCACGTGGACGAACATTCAACCGAATAACTAACGATGGTCTTACCCAAGTCATTAATATTCAAATGGGCCCTTCTGATCCATCCGGCACTATCTATATACCCGGTCTTCGCGAAAACATGCACGGATTGTTTACCATTAATTTGGGAATCTATGTCCCCGAAGTTGCTTTGTATCACATGCGGCGTAAAGCCAAATCGTGGATACAAGAATACGATTGCTGTGTACGCGCGCGATTAGGTGAACTCTGTGGTGAAGGAAAGGAAATTTGGTGGAAAGCCATTGCAAATGAAAGCGTGATTCGAGATGTGAGCGATTGTCTCGAAGTGTATGGTATGCCCTTTTTAGAAAGATTTTCGACACGAGATCAAATCCTTACAGAATGGAACGGTCGATCAGAGGATATTGGAGCAATTACTCCTATACGTATTGTTTTAGCGATCATCCTGTATGAACGCGGCCAGAAAAAACAGGCACGAGAGCTTCTTTCCCAACAAGTATTAGAGACCAGAAATCCCGGTCATCCCGATTATATTCGAAAGTTAGCTTCTGATCTCAACCTTGGAAGTTTGGATTAAATAAGGAGTCATTGAAAAAACAAAGGATTACATTTTTAATCTATTGAATCCATCCCTTCTCAAGTTATTTATACCCACAATGTCATCCACGCCGTTAGCTAATAAGGCGAAATCAATAAAAGCCGTCGGAAAAGATTGAGATTCTGCTGCGCGATATGGTAAGATTGGATTTTTGATCGATGAAGATAAGGAGAAAAAATGATAAGAATTATTCATATCTCGTCTATTGTTTTTTGTTTGTGTGCTCTTGCTTTTGCAGCGAAAAAAACAGAATCCCCACCCATCCCGCAAGGTTATGCAAATGAACAGGTAATCAAGGCTGCCATCCTGCTTGGCCAGATCAAACTTATTGATGCGATCAATATCTCCATACCCGATAACGTGGAAGAAATCCTCGATATCGAATATGGAACCGGCGGCGGACGCAGGCTCCATTTGGACTTGTATCTGCCGAAAGGTCGCACGAAAGCCACGCCCGCGATTATCTTCATTCATGGCGGGGGCTGGAAAAGCGGCAAGCGCAGCGATATGAAATTCTACTGCGTCAAATTTGCAGAAAAAGGATATGTTACCGCTACCGTCACGTATCGTCTCACGGGCCAGGCTCCGTTTCCCGCCGCGGTGCATGATGTGAAATGCGCCGTTCGGTGGCTTCGCGCCAACGCTTCCACATACCGGGTGGATCCGAAACGCATCGCCGTCTCCGGCAACTCCGCCGGGGGACATTTGTCTATGATGATCGGTTATTCAGACGATCCATCCCTTGAAGGCAATGGAGGTCATAACGATGTCAGCAGCCGCGTCTGTGCGGTCGTGAATTTCTATGGACCCACCGATCTAACCACCGACTTCGCCAAAAAGCAGCAAGTGCTCGTGGATTTCATGGGTGGAAAGACATTCGACGAAGCATCGGATAGCTATAAGCTGGCCTCGCCTCTGTTTCATTTAACTCAGGACGACCCCCCCACCCTGATCTTTCATGGAACGATCGACAGCACGGTTCCTATCGTCCAGGCGGATCGGTTATCCGAGAAACTGAAAGAGCTGGGAATCGATTATATCTACGAACGATACGAGGGCTGGCCCCACACGATGGACCTTGCCGAAGCTGTTAATGAGCGTTGTGTGTATCAAATGGAGCAGTTCTTCAAAACGTGTTTTTTCGACAATAATTAAAAAAGGCACCCGAAGTTGTTGGGTGCCTGTCGTATGGCTTTATTCACAAAAAATCGGGCGGCCGGGTAGGGCCGCCCTTGAAATTTTGCGTTTATTTTTTCTTGAAGGTGCCGTCGAGCTCGCCTTCGATTTCGGCCTGGACGGCCGGCTCGGAGACGGCGATGGGTTTTAGGGTTGTGGCTATCGCCGCGGCGACGATACAGGCAATACCCGCGGGAATAAAGGCCCACATCCAGGCCTGGGATTTGCCCATGAAGCCGCCGAGCATCGGCCCGACGATGCCGCCGACGCCGTAGGCCATGAAGACCCAGGGATAATTTTCGCCGACGTTTTTGTTGCCGAACAGGTCCGCCGTCGCCGCGGGGAACAGGGCGAAGTTACCGCCGAAGTTGAAACCAATGATCGCGGCGCCGATATAGAGTCCCCATTCCTTCCCGCCGATGAAGAAAAAGACGATCATCATAATGCCCTGGAAGAAATTCATGAGGATAATAGAATTTTTTCTCCCCAGGTGATCGGAGACGGCGCCCCAGATAATCCGACCCAAGCCGTTCAGCAACGCATAGAACAGGCCCATCGCGGTGCCCGTGATGATGCTGGCTTTCGTCTCTTCGATTCCCGCCTTGGCCAGGGCATCCATGCCAAAGAGCTTGATGATGCCGATCACCATCAATCCGGCGCTGGCACCGAACGTGAAATTGGCGAAGAGAACCCAGAACTGGTACGTTTTCGAGATCTCTTTCGGGGTGAGATTGACGCCGCCCTCGCTGCCTTTCCCCGTCGTCGGCGGCGTCCAGCCCGGCGGAAGCCAGCCTTCCGGCGGATTGGTCATGACCAGTGAGCCGAGGCTGACCAAAACGGCAAATAAGACGCCGTACAGCTTAAAGACGGCGCTGACGCTCCACCCAGCCCCAAACAAGCCCGTCCAGCCCGGCGACAGATTGACCGGACCGAATTGAAAGCCCTGGGTGAGCTTGACCCAGATCAAAGCGCCGAATCCGAAACCTGCCACCGCCAGGCCCATAATGAGGCCCTTCTTGTCCGGGAACCATTTAGCCAGCGCCGCAATGGGGCAGACATAAGCCAGGCCGATCCCTGCGCCGCCGAGCAGGCCGACGCCAATTAAAACGCCCCAAAAACTGGTTCCCGCAAATCCGGCGATAAGGTATCCGAGACCGAGAACGATGCCGCCCGTCAGAGCGACAATTCTCGGACCCGCTTTTTTCTGCCATTTTCCGGCGACCAGGGCCATCACCACCGCGAAAGAAACAAGGCCGACCGAAAAAGGCCACTGCGTTTTGTCGGTAGCGAAGTTGAACGGTTCATCAGTGAGTTTCTTGGTGAACGCCGACCAGGCGTAAATCGCGCCCAGGCACAACTGGATGAGGATTCCACCCACAACGACGAGCCAGCGGTTCATCACTTTATCTTGCTCGGCCATGACCTTCCCTTCAAATGAAAATGAACGATTGAAAATAGGCCGGACGTGCGCTTTGGAGGGCACACGTCCGGTTTCCTTTTATTACAAAGGGACGTAGTTATTCGCCACGCCCTTCAATTAACGACTCCACGACATGGGGATCCGCAAGTGTCGTAATGTCGCCGAGGTTACTCGTGTCCTTCTCGGCAATTTTGCGGAGAATACGCCGCATGATCTTGCCGGATCGTGTCTTCGGAAGCGCCGGTGCGAACTGAATGGCTTCCGGCGCCGCGATCGGGCCGATCTCCTTACGCACATGCTTGATGAGCTCTTTCTTGAGTTCTTCGCTTTCCTCGACACCGCTGACAAGTGTTACGAACGCATACAAACCCTGGCCCTTGATCTCATGCGGGATGGGTGTGACGGCCGCCTCGGCGACCTTGTCGTGACTGACCAGGGCGCTTTCGACTTCAGCAGTCCCGATCCGGTGGCCGGACACGTTCACGACGTCGTCGATACGGCCCATAAGCCAGTAATCGCCGTCCTCATCAACCCGGCAGCCGTCGCCGGCGAAGTAAAT
>JAFGTG010000501.1 GCA_016934255.1 Sedimentisphaerales bacterium | reverse complement strand
CCCCCTCTTTATCCGTTCCGATAGGGATATCCGGCCGGCCATACCAGGTGTTGATCGCATCGACCGCCGCCGCGGAGGCCCGGGTCTGGTCCTTACGGTTCGTCACGGTAGCGAGAATCTCGCACTCACCGAAATCCGCCAGGGCATGAAGCACAGCGAGCGCGCCGCTGTCGTCACAATCGCCCGCCATGTCGGTATCAAAAATGATCTTCACCGGATTCGCCGCAAAAACGGACGAAGCCGATAATCCAAGTACAACCGCAATATGAATGTATTTCATCTTGTACAGTAACCTCGACAGAAAGGTAATCGCGTTTATTAACTCTTGATTTACAATTAAATCTATATGTTAAGCTCTGGGTGGATCGAACTGCGGAATCTTCAACGTTTCCCCATCTTTGAGCGCCGACTGGTGAGCGACGATACCCGGCACCGTCATCGCAAGGGCCTCGTAAACGTTCACCATCGGCAGGCGATCCTGGAGAATCGACGTAATGAATTCATTCGACAATTGCCCGTGCGAACCGCCATGGCCGCCGGCGGGCACACCGGGGGGCAGAGCCGGACGAGTCATATCGGGGAGCTGTTTGGCTACGCCGTGATATGTCGTTCCCTCCATCCATCCCCGTTCGCCATACACGCGTCCCGTCTCGATAATCATTCCGTGGGCGCTCTTGCACATAAGCATTCGCGAGGAGCCGCCTTCGCTGGTCTGATACAGGGCTACTTCATCCGTGAAGGGATTGTTGTACTGATTGGCTCCGGATTTGTACGCATCGAAGTCTCCCCTAAAACCAACGCAAGAAACGCAAGTGAATCGCTTTCCCGTCACGCCGATATAATAGGCCGTTGAATGTGTGGGATACCATAAAGGCGGAGAACCTAACCTCCAATTCTTGTACGATCCTATCGGTTTCGCAAGGTAGTGATAATATTCACCCTCGGAATAAACGATCCGGCCGAACCCCCCGGCGTGATAGATTTGGCGCATCGCGTAGCAATCGTCTCGAAAACAACTCGTCTCCGCCATCATATACTTCAAGCCGGTTCGCTGAACCGTCTCCACCAGTTTTTCGGCGTCTTCAATGGAGCCATATGCAGCCGGTACGGCGGTCATCACGTGCTTGCCGTGTTTGAGCACCTCGATGCAGTGCCGCGCATGGCTCGGCGCATCGGTCGCGACAAAGACCGCCTCGATGGACTTATCTTTAATCAGCACTTCCAGCGACTCGTAGGACTTATCACATCGACAGGCCTTCATAAGACCCTGACGTCGATCGGGAAACAAATCACTGACCGCCACGACTTCGACGTTCGGATGGTCCTGGAAGCCGAAGGCGGCTCCGAAACGGCAAACGCCATAGCCGACAATGCCAACGCGAATTTTCCGGTCGGAAACAGGTGTCCACGCCTTTTGTGCCTGTCCCTCTCGAGCGTTTACCGTCTGCATTGAAAGGCCCCCGGCCATCAGTGTTCCGAATGAAACCTTTCCCATCGTTTGCAGGAAATCCCGCCGAACCATTGCATTGTCTGACATCGAATGACCTCCTTAGCTTACCATGATCTTTTTGGTCGTAGTATTTTCTATTTTACTCAAACTGACTGATTCTTGTTGTCATCCCTGCGAAGGCAGGGATCCAGGAACGTAACGAAAGAAGTGGATTCCCGCCTTCGCGGGAATGACAAATCGTTTTATGTTTTTATCTCTGAATGAATTACTTCATTATTCGATCCCTAAACGGTCAGTTTGAGTATTTTATAGAATTATTTTACCACGAATCTCATATTCGCGCCAAGTTCTGGGCATCCTGTAGAATATACAATACGCACCCTTGTAAATAGACCCTCTTTAATGTTATCATCCTCTATATTCGAAAATGGAGGTCGACAATATGAAAACATTAACTCGAAGAATGTTACTGAGAAGCACAACGGGATTGATCGGATCGGTATTTGTCGTCCCGAACATAATCTCATCATCAGCCCTGGGCGGAACCGGAACCGTCGCGCCGAGCGAACGGCTCACGATGGGCGCCATTGGCCTGGGCGGCCAGGGCATGCACAATCTGCGGAATTTCCTGACGTGTGACGATCTGCGCGTGTTGGCCATTTGCGACGTCGATACGAACCACCGAATCAAGGCAAAGCAAACGGTGGACTCGGTGTATGGCAACGACGATTGCGCCGCCTATAACGACTTTCGCGAGATACTCGCGCGAAACGACGTGGATACGGTGCTGATCGCCACGCCGGACCATTGGCATGCGATTCTCTCGATTGAAGCGGCTAAGGCCGGCAAAGATATCTATTGCGAAAAACCGATTTCCTTAACCATTGCCGAAGGTCGGGCTGTCGCCGATACAATGAAACGTTACAGTACGGTCTATCAGTCCGGCACTCAGCGGCGCAGCAACGCCTGTTTTCGTTTCGGCGTCGATATCGCACGAAGCGGTATGCTCGGTCGGCTTCACACGCTCCATTGTTATTATCATAACGGTCCGACGTGTCCACCCCAGAAGGTCGAACCCGTCCCGAAGGGCTTTGATTACAACAGGTGGCTCGGCCCTGCTCCCTTCGAGGCTTACACGCCCAGACGATGTCACGGCTCTTTTCGGTGGATCTACGATTACTCCGGCGGGCAATTGACCGATCTCGGAGCGCATTTTAACGACCTGGCCCAATGGGCGAACGACAGCGAATACACCGGTCCCGTCGAATACGAAGGCCGGGCGGAATTTCCCAGGGACGGTTTGTTCAATACACCCATACGATTTGAGGTCGTCGCGACGTACGCCGACGGTGTGAAGATGATTTATCACGATGAGACCGAGCCGGATAGAGGTCCACGAGGCAACAAATTCGTCGGCACCGAGGGCTGGGTCAGCGTGGACGACACCGGCAAGATTACCGCTTCGAGCGACGCCATTATGCAAAAGGTTAGAATGACCCAGAGAGGCTATGAGTACATGATGGGTCACCACCGTAACTTCCTCGATTGCGTCAAGACGCGTCGCCTGCCCATCTCCAACGCGGAAGTGTCGCATCGTTCGGTGACGACGTGCCACGCGGGCAATATCTGCCTGCGATTGGGACGCAAGCTCCGATGGGATCCTGAGAAAGAGCAATTTCTCAACGACGATACAGCAAACCGGATGCTGGCCAGAACGATGAGATCGCCCTGGTCTTTATAGATCGAATAGGAAACAAACGTGAAGACTAAGAAAATAGTTATTCTGCTCGTCGTTTTGTGTTTGACGGCGCCATTACTTGCCGACGACGGTTATATCATTCACAAGAACCAGCGAACGTTGGATCAAATCCAGCAAATTTACTCGGAAATGCCGCCAGTACGTTACTCGCCGCCGTCCGACCGCTGGCGCTATCTGCCGGAAACGAAGAAGCTCTTAACCGAAGGCGAACGGTTGAGAGTGGTCATGTTAGGCGATAGCATCGTGAATGACACAAGCCGTTCCTGTTGGAATCTGCTGCTCGAACGGCACTACCCGAAATGCAGAATTATCAAGATCACCTCCGTTCGCGGCTCGACCGGCTGTTGGTGGTACAAGGAGCCGGGGCGCGTTCAGAAATTCGTCCTCGATCACGATCCGAATCTCGTTATCATCGGCGGTATCAGTCAGCGGGGTAATACCAGTTCGATCCGGGACGTCATCCGTCAGATTCGAAAAGACTCGGAAGCAGATATTCTCCTGATGACGGGCGCCTTCGGGCGCGTCGATCCGCGCGATGACGCTCAGTGGCAGAAGATAAGCGATCCCAATCATTACAGCGAGTATCGTAAGGACCTTGAAAAACTCGCTCGTCAATCCGACGCGGCCTTCCTGGACATGGAGGCCGCCTGGGGTCAATATATCCGCGAGTGCGGCCAAGACACCGAATGGTTCAAGCGGGATCCCATCCACGCCAACGAACGCGGCGAGCAGATTCTCGGTCATATTCTCGCCGCCTACCTTTCTCCGCATCCGATGAAAAACGCAAATTAGGGTGGGGCTCCCTATGGGATGCCTAACGGTATTGCCCCACCGAAATGATCTACGATACGGCTTGTGGATGATCCTTTTGAACCATCTCCAAATTGGCGGCCTGGGCATTCGACTCGACTTGTTCAATGGTCTTACAACCTGGGATAACACACGTCACAGCCGGATGTAGAAGACACCATGCCAGCGCCCATTGGGCCATCGGTACGTTATCGGGAACTTCACTTTTCAATTTCTTAACGTCTTCGACGACCTGACGTTTTTCATCCTCACTTTGCCAAACGCTACGCACATCCGTTTCGGCGAACATCGCATCTTTGTCATATTTTCCGCTAAGGAAACCGCTGGCCAAAGGAACCCTTGCCAGCACGCCTAAATCTTGTCGAAGACAGGAATCGAAAATCGGTCCCTCCGGTGTGCGGTGAATCCGATTATACACCACCTGGATCGCCTCGGCATCGATCTCGGATGCCTGATCGACCTGATAAAGACTACCGTGCGTTTTGCTGATGGATATACCCAGATGCCGAACCTTTCCCGTGTCCATCAGCTCCTGGAGCATATCCCACAATCCGGGTGTATCGAACATCTCGTCGGTCCCGCTGTGGAACTGGTAAAGATCGACGTAGTCGGTTCGCAGCGCTTTCAATGATTTCTCTAATTGCTCTCGAACGTGCTCCGGCTCGAAGAGCATGTCCCGCTCGAAAGAGTCTTTGAAACCGTGGCCAAACTTGGTAGCGATGATCCAATCGTCCCGCCGGCCTTCGATGGCCCGGCCGATCAATTGTTCTGAAAGGTGGTCGCCATAACATTCCGCCGTGTCAATCAGGTTGACGCCCAATTCAGCGGCTTTAGCCAGCATGGCGTCCACCTCGGTTTGCTCGAATATTTTTCCCCATTCTCCGCCGAGTTGCCACGTTCCGATCCCAATAACCGACACGCGCAAATCCGTCTTACCCAAACGACGATATTTCATGAATCCGTCTCCATTTCAATTCCACTACACACGGCTAATCTCCCCGGAGGAATTCGACGACATGCCGGCGCGACTCCTCAATCGTACACACGTTCGGCGCCATTGTTGTTAAAAAATCCCGGCACGCATCGACGTACGCCGGGTCGGTTGATTGGCATATAGTATCTTTCGTGACCGCCTTATTTTCGCTTGCGTTAAAGATCAACGTATGCTCCGAGGAACCGTCGCTGGAATAAACTTCCTCGATCCAGCGTCGAGACGTGAAATAGTCCCCTTCGATGCCGAGAAAAATGAGCAGTTCAAATCGATTGAAATGCTCGATGGGCACATCATTGTCATCACAGACTTGCCTTTTCGCTTGCTCATGGTCGTCGGCGTGCAAATTCGTCGCGAGCATATGTCCGGCGTCGAACAGATGGCAGTACGCTTGCAGTGCGTCGTCCCACAAGTAGGCAAAATACGATCCAGCGCCTATCTCATGACAGATATAACAACACCGGCGAGGTGATTTTGTTTTTAACGCCTGATAAACGGCTTGCGGCGTCGCGGCGATGAGTGGAACATCCACAGGGGCGAAATTCAGCAATGCGCACATGACTGTCGTTTTGCCGGCGCCGCCCGGAACCGCGCCGACCATAAATGACGCCCCCTTACTGATGCGCGCCATTAAATAGGCGGCCAGGTCCAGATCGAGCGTCCCGGCGTCGAGCAGATCAAAGACCGACAGCATCCGCCCACCCCGCTGATTACATCGATTCAGTTCCTCGCAGTGTCTTATGATTGAATTCGTTTCAGTATCGATTGAAGCACACCTTTTCGTCTTTAAGTTTTTCTGATGCTCCTTCGCGCTCTGAGCAGTTCGATCATGGTCGTCACCTGTGTTTTATCCACTTACCCAAATTTCATTTTATCTATAAAAAACGGTCCGGCTATTCTAACCTTTAAAATCTTCCTTACGCAAACCGTGTTTTTTCATTTTGTCAAAAAGTGACCGGGACCGCATGTCCGCCAGTTTCGCCGTTCGGCCGATGTGGCCGTTCGTTGATTCCAAAAGCTGCCGGAGGTATTCTCGTTCCAGACGGTCCAGAAACGTACGACGGACCGTTCGCCAGGGATGTTTTCGAAGAAATTCGGAATCCTCCGTCATTGGCGCCAACACATCAAGCATGCTATGGGATGGGCGGGGAGTTGGCGACATTGTGCCGCTAATGGATTCCGGCAAGTCGGCCAGGGTGATCATCTCTGTGTTGCATAAGAGCATCGCTCGTTCGATAACGTTGATGAGCTCGCGAACGTTGCCGGGCCATGAATACCGGATCAGGGCGGCCATGGCCTCCGGATCGATCGCGCGTCCGCCGCCGATGCGAGGCCGAAGGAACGCAATGTGGCTGTGGACAAGAGCGGGAATATCTTCGCGCCGTTCGCGGAGCGGCGGGACGGTCAGGCTCACGACGCTCAAGCGGTAGTACAGGTCCTTGCGAAAACGACCGTGCTTAATCTCTTCGTCAAGATTTCGATTCGTTGAGGCCATTAATCGCACGTCGATCTTGATCGATTTCTCGGCGCCCACGGGTTGTATCTCGTATTCCTGGAGTACGCGCAGGAGCTTCACTTGCAGATGAACGGGCATCTCGGTGATTTCGTCGAGAAAGATCGTCCCCCGATGGGCCAGCTCGAAGCATCCGCGCCGGCTCCTCGTTGCACCGGTAAAGGCGCCTTCTTTGTGGCCGAAAAGCTCACTCTCCAGCAGCGACTCCGGCAACGCGCCGCAGTTGACGGCAATGAACGGCCGGTTTGAACGAGGACTCTCAACATGAATCGCTCTCGCCAGCCGCTCCTTTCCGACCCCGGTCTCACCCTGAATCAACAACGGTGCATCACTGCCGGCCACCCGATAAACCACATGCATGAATGCCTGCATCGCGGGACTGTTGGATACAAAATCACTGAGCCGCGATTGAGCCGTCGCCCTTCGTTGCGTAAAATTCTCGACTTTCTTCATACGGATACGGTCGAGAATCATCGCGAGTGTTTCGCAAAGCGTTTGAGGTGGCAGCTTTGAGTTCAACATGGCTTCACACCCGGCGGCCAGCAGGTGGGCACGACCTTCCGGATCCTCTTTGTCCGATAATACGATAACCGCGGGTATATCGGGTAATTGAAGCAAGTGCGTGATACTCTGAATCTCCGGCGATGGCAATAGAGCCCGGTCGATCACTATACAGTCCACATTCACGTGAGCAAAATGCTCCCAGAACAGCTTGCTGGTACTGACGGTTTCAAACAGCGCATCAGGCAATGATTTGCTAATCTGTTGCCTTAAGCCGGCGTTTCGTATCGCTAAAAGAACACGGAAGAGCATCGGAATTAAAAACTCCTAAATATTCAAATAAGAGCTACACACTCCTTATATTCAGAGTTATTACATCTTATATATTGTCATCATTCCTTCCTTCTGATGTCAATTAAAAAACGTAATCCCAAGCAATATAAATAATTACAAACGATGCCATGATGGGAACACCAACAGGTATGGTGTTTGCAATATTTATTCACGAAAGTGTTCGGTATCGTGCCGAACAGATAAGGAAAGATAACCTTAGGGAACCGGAAAGGCGGCAACCATGGAAAGCAAAAAGAATCGACCTGGAAAAGAACGGAAAACAACGGCTCAGGGGAAAACCGAGCCTCGACAAGCGTCACAAAATGCTTCACCCAAGTCGAATCAACCTGTTGCGACTGATGATCGGCCCTGCTACTAACTGGATTATTGGCGGGACCCAAGGGGTAGGAGACCCGGAAGATCAGATTGCATATTGAGCTCACGGATATAAAAGGATCGGAAGAGGAATCGAAGCCTATCTGCTGAGCAGGCTGCGGCTGGGATGACGCGAGCCAGCCGCAGCTTTTTACATAAGAATGCGGAGATCATTATGTGCGAGACGCAAGAGTGAAGATTGCAAGTACAAGTAGGTTGCTTAAATTGTCCTATGATAAACAGCGAAGTTATGTCTCAGATGAGTATTGAAACAATTTCCCATCTTCTGGATCAGGGAAAGGCGAAAGAAGCGCTCAATCTGATTAATCACGTTAATCAACATACTCCCGCCTGGGAGAATGCAAAGGGAGTATGCCTCTTACGTCTGGGAATGTTTGACGCGGCATGTGCGATCTTTCGCAGCCTTGTCTTTCCCGGTAATTGCATCAGCGTCCCATCGGATGTCCCGGGCCTTTACCGAGCCAATTTTGCGACGGCCATGCTCTTAGCGAATCACAAAGAGGACGCTTTGGCCGTTTTGGAGAACATGGATGCGAATAGCCATCCATATGTCACCCAATTTCTGACGGAGGTGAATCGATGGAAGGAAGGCATGAGCTTGTTGGAAAGAATGGGCCTTGCCATTGGGTGGTACTCGAAAAGACCGTTTCACTGCGCATGTCCACCCGGTGGAATATAAATCAATGATCAAGCATAATTTGAAAATCAAATCCGGGATTCATTATGAAAAAAATACAGAGGTTTACCAACATACGTCCTGAAGATGCTGTACAGGAAGAACTCTATTTGGAACGAAATTTATTTGAGGAAGATTTACCATGTCGCGCAAAAAGAACAGACCGCCCGTCATTAAAATCAAAGGCGAAGGCAAGAAAAATTACAAACAAGTCAATCAGAAACATTCAGGAAGATAACTTTTACGAGGACTGATTCGTTCGGTTACGTGTGAAGTCAAGCAGGAAAAAATAAATATATGTTTGAAATTGCTTATGCAAAAGCCTGGATGGTCAGGACCATTCGGGATCTATTTAGATTACGCCCAGTTCAACTTAAATCAAGCGTATGGGCCTGTGTCGTTCGTAACGGCCAGGTGATGGTTGTCCACCGGTACTACAAACAGCCCGGCGATTATGAAGTGTTTTGGTGTTTTTTGCGACCCGGCCAAATACCTTCCTGGTTTAAAACAAACATAGCCATTCGCAGGCATTGGTCGGTCTTGAAGAATATTGCTCTGGAAGGTTTCCAGCAGATACGGAATGAATATCCAGCGGATTCGTCCGGACAAGTTCGTTTCGGAGCATGAATGAGTCGAGGATAGACATCCCTAAAAAGGATCGATATGTGAAGCACATCAATGATTAAATTCAAGTCGGAAAGGAGTGCTTAATATGGTATCTTTGCTTGTTGGAAAAAGAGAAAAAATTCTGGCCTTTCTTTTGGCTGTGAGTCTTATCATCGTTTTATTAGTATCCATCTGTGGATGCAAGCATCACAACGACTCAAAAAAATCCGACAAACAGTCAACGACTCACGAGAAACATTCAAGCCGAACGCTTGACGACGATCTATAGACGGCAGATCCTTTATAAAACGAATACGACGCGTATAGATTCTAATGGGATTGTACTCCTTTTAAGCATCGAACTCTCGGATTTGTTTGCTCTCAAATCAAAGTCAGACTTTGAGATATGAAACAACCATGTTATAGTATAACAACATTTGAGAGTATCCTGGCGAATTTTCGACGAAAGGAGCACATAGATGAAACGTAGAGAATTCCTGAAAGCATCGTTGTCAGCCGGATCGGTTTTGGCTCTGTCATCGGCGCGGATTCTCGGTGCCAACGATGACATTCGTATCGGTGTGATCGGAATCGGTTCGTTCGTCAAGATTGGAGGTAAGGGGCGAGGGGATATTCGGGACTTTCGCAAGATACCGGGCGTTCGCGTTGTGGCTCTTTGCGATTGCGACCGGAACCATCTCGACTACGAAGTGAACCAGTTCAGCCAATGGGGCGAGAAGGTCCAGGCGTGTACGGACTTTCGCGAGATATTGGATGACAAGCAAATCGACGCCGTCTCGATTACAACGCCGAACCACTGGCACTCCCTGATGACGATCATGGCCTGTCAGGCGGGAAAAGACGTGTTCGTGCAAAAGCCCTCTTCGCACAACCTCTTCGAGGGCCGCAAGATGGTCGAAGCCATGCGGAAATATAACCGCGTGGTCCAGGCCGTTCACGGACCACGAAACAGCGGCGCGAATGTCGAATCCTTCGAGTACATCCGAGCCGGCCATCTCGGAAAAATCACGTGCGTGTACGGAATTAACTATAAGCCGCGGATGAGTATCGGCAAGGTCAACGGCCCACAACCCATCCCGCCGTCATGCGATTACGATCTCTGGTGCGGCCCGGCCCCGAAAAAACCGCTAATGCGCGAGCACCTGCACTACGACTGGCATTGGGACTGGGATACCGGGGACGGCGACCTGGGGAATATGGGCATTCATGCAATGGACGGATGCCGCTGGGCCTTGGGGCAAAATGCGCTACCTAAGCGTGTCATCAGTATCGGAGAACGGTTGGGCTACGACGACGACGGCCAAACGCCGAATACGATGATTACGTTGTTCGATTACGAGCCGGCTCCCATTATTTTCGAGGTCCGCGGCCTGCCTCGAAACGCATCGTTCCGACAGTCGGATTGGGTTAAAAACAAAAACCAAAGCATGGATGATTATCTCGGCGTTCAGACGGGATTTGTGGTGCAATGCGAAGGCGGATATATCAAAGACGGCGCCGCGTACGATCATCAGGGGAAACTCATTAGGAAGTTCACCCACACACTGCCCGACTGCAAGCAGAATTTCATCGACGTCGTTCGCAGCCGGAAGATGAGCGAGCTTCGGACCGACGCTCTGGAGGGTCATCTCTCCTGCGGATTAGTCCATATGGCGAATATCTCCTATCGCGTCGGCCGCCACAAACCGAACGAGGAAATCCGTGAAATGATTCGAGACGAGAAGGAACTATGCGAATCCTTTGAGCGTCTAAACGAACATCTCGGCGCGAATCGGCTCAATCTCGATCGCAAATCGCTCACTCTCGGCGCCATGCTGACGATGGACCGCGATAAAGAAAGATTCATCGGCCCAATGAGCGAAGAAGCCAACAAATTGATTTCGGGGAAATACCGCAAACCGTTCGTCGTACCTGATAACGTGTGACATCTTCAGAATCCGCGTGTGCAAATAACGGAATTTGCACACCCTACGGTTTGCTTTCAAGATAATGGCGAAGTGCGAGAGCGAGGTCTCGACCGAAGGCGCTGGCGTTATCGACGCTCACAATAGACTTACCCATATTCGCATAAGGAATTTCAATCGTGCTCACTAAACGGACGCCGGATTGTTCGGCGCCCCAGCGGCTGCATGTTTTGTGTTTACCGTAATTTTTCGTGGTGTTCCAGGCCGTTCCAAAGGGGATGTTATTCTTGGAAGAGTAAGGCAACGGTCCCGTTTTTACCGTTTCAAGAATAGCAGCAAAATTTTGCTGTTGCTTCCAGATGACGGGATTGGAACTGCCTACGAGGTAGATCTCTTCGTTGTTTGTGCCTCGGATATAAGGACAATGCAAATCGAGCACGACGTCGAGTTGTCCCCTGGACCATTGAGGTACGAACTGACGAATCGCCCGGATGGAGGGATAAATGCTATCACCGGCGTAGTCGCGGTTATGATCGTGAGGTTTTCGATTTTTGCCCTGATCGCCGTCTTCGACGCCGTCCTTATCCACAAACGGGATCGCCATTATTTCCACATTATCCCGAAACCAGCGTCCGAGGTCCGTATCGGCCAAAACGGCTTCCAATAATCCCTCAAGGGAATAAGAGGCGATCATTTCACAGGCATGATGCCGGGCCGTCAGTAAGATGCGATATTTCGGGGCGCTTTTCAGTTTGCCGACGTGCAGGCGTTCGACGGTTCGGCCTTTGCGCGTGTGGCAGAGTTGCCGGACCGCCAGATACGGATTATCCGTATATCTGCTTAGGAACTCGTGCAGATTCGCTTCCAGATAGGGAATGGAGAAACAAAATCGCACCTCCTTATGTTGCGCGTCGAATGTATATTTAAAGGATGACTTCTGCACGGCTTTCGGGCCGAGCCACGACCAGGTGGCTCCGGCGTCCGTGCTGACGGCCGGGCCTTGCGTGCCGATGGGATTTTGCCCTTCGAACTGAAAAGCAAGCGTCCGCCCGGCGGCGCCGCGGACGCGAAAATACCAATAGAACCACCATGTCGATGTATCGCGCAGGTCGGGACGCAGATATACCGTGTCGCCTTCGATCCGATTGACAATACTATTGCCGCCGGGGAAAACAGAATCTATAATGAAGGCGCCGGAAGGAACCGGCGGCGGTGTTTCATCGGTGGATGTAGCAGTCTCCGCATCGCCCGTATGATTGGCCTGGAGAATTAATGCGGATTCAGGGACATCCGGATTCATATAAGCGATCTGTCCGGTGAGGCCGAGGTCATTGCATAAAAGCAGGATGTTTTTCGTTTGAGGTCCCTGGAGATCGAAAAACAATTCCGTGCCGTTCGGCGGTCGGCAATGGCGAATGCAAACGTTTTGTGAGTTTGTACATCGAATCATCCCGGCGGCCTCGGCGGCAAAAGGCGCCTCCAGGTCGTCGAGAACGGCTTCGTTAACGTCATCGAAAACGATGGCATGGCGACGGTCCGGGTCCGTGGTTTCAAGCCGAAGATTCTGGAGTTTTAAATCCTTAACGTGACGGCAGAAGAATCCGTAGGCCGGGAGGGTGCCGAACATGGTGCTTTCAGGATAACTGTCCGGCTTCTCGGCGATGCGGCGAGATGCTTCCTCTCTCGTGCCGCTCCCTTCGAAAGCCAAATGAATGTTGCTGAGTGTGACGTTTTCTATCATATGCCCCGGCAGGCCGGTGATCGAGCACCCAACAGAAGAACATTCCGTAGCAACAATATTGCTTACGATGACGTTCCGGAATGTCCCGACGTCCGGCTTCGATTGGTCCTTCTCGTAAAGGCGGGCGCGGTCGCCCAATCGCATAAAGATCGGGACCGTGACGCCTTTGATCGTCAGGTTGGAGACCGTTACGCGGTCGAGCGTGCCGCCATCGACGATTTCCAGGGCGAGACCCGCCAAGCCCCTCTGGCGTCCGTAAATAACCTTGGAATAGCGGGGAGAGCATATCGCACAGTTGGCGATGGTGATATTCTGGAATCCGCCGCCGGACTCGGTGCCCATCTTGATCGAATTGCAATGGCTGCTGACGACGCAATCGGAGATCGTAATATTCTCGCACGGTGTTAAGGACAGGCTTTTGAGCACGATCCCGTCGTCGTCGGAATCGACCACACATCCGTTGATGGTGACGTCCCGGCAACTGTCGATGTTGAGGCCGTCGTTGTTATAGCTGACGTGATTGAAGACGGCGATATTGCGAATCGTCAGTCGCTCGCACTTTCGATAGTGCTGCATCCAACTGCCGGCGTTTCGCAGACGTATCCCCTCAATCAGAACGTCGGTGCAATTTTCCAAATAGATATTCTTCGGGCGAGATCCATTTTTATATTTGAAGTTGCTCCCTTGACCGTCAATCGTACCCCGTCCCCGAATCGCAATGTTCTTGAGATTCTTACCCGCGATAATGCCCCAATAGCTAAATGTCTCGCCTTCGACGGAGCTAAGTTCACGAGACCGGCCATAATCCTTTTTTTCTTTGCTGCCAAGAAGCACGCAGCCAGAATCGAGCCAGAGGGTCACGTGGCTTTCCAGGTAGATCGTCCCTGTGAGCCATGTCCCGGCGGGGAAATACACCGTGCCGCCACCGTCTTTGGCGCATTGATCGACGGTTTTCTGGATCGCTTGCGTACAGAGCGTTTTACCGTCGGGTCGGGCGCCGAAATCCAGTACGTTGTATTTTTTATCGGCGCCCATCGTTGCAGAACCGTTCAGACATATTAACGACAACAGCGTAAGAAGTGTTTTTCTAAGCATGATAGAATTCCTTCATTCAGTATAAGCCATTCGGCAAAGCGTTCGATAAACCTTTTATACGCGAAAGCTGACGCGTGTGCAACAGCACACCTATTGACCGGACAAAATGCTTTTGATAAGCTGTACAACCGATGGTGATACT
>JAFGTG010000500.1 GCA_016934255.1 Sedimentisphaerales bacterium | reverse complement strand
TCCATGATTGTGGATATGCCCGCCGGGAGCCTTGGCGATCAATTGTCCGTCGAGCCACATCTCGAACTTATCATCCTCGACGGCTTCTGTTCCGTCTCTAATGATCATCGCCACGGCGTGCCAACTGTTGGACTGGATGGGAGTGGAAAGCCAGGCGCCATTCCAGGTATATTCCGCCCGATTCCAGGCCGCAACATAGAGCTGTCCTTCGAAGACATAGGTGACCAGACCGCGTGTGGTTCCACCTTCATCGAAGATCGTCTGTTTTTCCGACTTATCGACGTCATCACATTTGAATACGGCCACGATCGTCCGATTGGGAAAAGGACCGGCGTTCACGTTGACAAAGTCGGAGTCCGGGAGGCTCACACCATCATCGACGCCATCGAACTGTAACGCATCGCCGTTGAGACCGGCGACTACCTGTGGATCTCCCACGATCGTCCCAACGCTATTGTTAGCTGAATCATCTTGAAGCTGAGTGCCGCTGACATTGTCAAAAAGATACACATGACCTGTGCTAACAGATGCCGGATCGATCTGGGCCGTCACGTTTCCGACGAATGTGAGCATTAAAGTAACAGAAATGAGTGTAAACAATTTTTTGTACATAACCAGACCTCCTTCAAGAAGAAATCAATCATGATGAAATGCTTGAGTTGCACGACAGCTACCGGTGGGAATCTCAACTTATGAAGTTACACATATTCCACCCGGTATTATTTCGAGAAACGGAAACCACCCCCTTTCTTGATAACGATGGACGATTCTTTATTCGCCCAAAATGTCAAAACTGGATGTAATTCTTCTATTTCCCGTTGTTGCTATTATTCTCTCGTAGCGGGATACTTTAATCCGTTTTAAAGAAGATGAACTTGCCTTACCATTATAAAGAGCAAGCAGGTGTACAGAAGGCGCCTTTTCGCCAGAGGCACACTTCATATATTTACGAACTTCACAAATATCATTTATAACAAATCAGCCTTCTATTTGTCCAGCATTTTTTATATTGAATGTGCTGTTTGTCTTGAAGTGGAGCAATAGATCGGCTCCGGACACACAAGATCATTCGTATTGCGTTGTGGAAATCGGAGGGCTGTGAAGATATAATCCGTATAAAAGGAGAATAATGATGAAGAACGTATATTGGCTCACTGTAAGTGTTGTCATATTTATTAGTTTCATGTGCCCGGCAACGGGCGGCGCTGAAGCCCCCAAGCATGTATGGTCTATTGGTTACGCCGAAGCGGACATCACCCCGGCGCCCAAGCAGGTTCAAATGTCCGGCTTCGGCCGCGAACGATACGCCCAGGGCACGCTGGCGCCGTTACTGACCCAGGTTGTTGCGTTGAAAGATCGCAACGGCTGTATGGGCATTCTCATTACCGCCGACATCCTGGGTTTTGATCGCGTGATGGTCGAAGCGATCCGTCGTTCGATCCATTACAAACATCACGTCCCGGCTGAGAATATCCTGTTTGCCGCCTCGCACACGCATTGGGGACCGGCGGTCAGGTTTCACGTCGGTTTCGGCATCGGGGCGCCGAACGTGTGGTATTTGGGTTACTTGGAGGATAAGATTTTAGCTTCTGTTGATTCGGCGATGGACGATTTATCCCCGGCGACAATCGAGTACGGCTCGATGGATTTTCGTGGCATCGGGTGTAATCGCCGGCGTCCTGTTAATGGAAAGATCGGCTGGGGGCCATACAGAGAAGGGTCGTTTGACGGACATACGCCGATCTTCCGTATCAAACGAGAAGGGACACCTCAAAAATTAGTGTTGGTCGGTCATGCGTGCCACCCGACCAGCTCCGGGTCCATTCAGAAATGGAGTCCTGACTATCCCGGGGCGATGCGGGATCGTTTAGTTGATGAGCTGTCTGATACCAAAGCTATGTTCTTTCAGGGGTGTGGCGGCGACGCCAAAATCGTTCATAACGATCCCGAAACCGGCAAACTGGTCTTTTCCAACGATCCGGAACAAGCCAAGGCCGCGGGCGAGAAGTTAGCCGAGGCCATACTGAAATATCTTCAAACCGGACCAATGATCCCTTTAGGTCCTCAATTGGCTTGTTCGCTGGCGTCCGGCCGGATTAGCTACGGTCAGCGCTGGTCACAGGAAGAGATCGAGCGTCAAGCCTATCCGGAGCCGACTCAAAACGGATTAAAAAGAAACTGGCAAACGTGGGCGGCCAGGCAATCGTTGGCGCTGCCCGATGCCAGTGAGAGTTTCCGCTATGATGTTCAGGTCTGGAAGCTTGGTACCCAATTAATGATCTTCGGTATGGAAGGAGAGATCTGCAGTCCGTGGGGACCGATGCTCCGCTCGATGGCGCCGACTGAACAGGCTATGGTGGTGGGTTATGCGAATAATACTGGTTCGTATATTCCGGATAAGCGCATCGTTCGGGAAGGGGGGTATGAAGGGCTGACATCTCAGCAGGTTTACTTCTTACCCGCGCCATTTACTGAGAAAATTGACGATGAGATCAAGCAGATCGTCACTCGGGCGATCAGCACCCTCAAATGAAAGGTGAAAAATTGAAGAAACGTTTTTATTTCGTGTTGGTTTTCATTTGTATCGCATCATCGTTTGTTCTTGCCGATGAACGGACGTGGATGGAAATAGATGGTGTCGTCTTTGGCGCCAAGCCCAACGAGCGCGGACCGATTGGCGGGGGAGGCGGGTACGCGAACATCGTTACGAAAGGTGACTTCAACGTGACGGATCTGGATGGTTTGCTGGAGGCGTTATCCAAAGCCAAAGCGGGACAGATTGTTTTCATTCCCGCCGAAACGGAAATTGATCTGACCGCCCGTATTTATATCGAACAACTTGTTCTTGACGTTCCCGAGGGTGTTACGTTAGCCGGGGATCGCGGTCATAACAATTCCAAAGGCGCTTTGCTCACCAGCGACGCTCTTAAAACGCCGGTTATGATTCGCGCCGCCGGGCCGGATGTGCTTATCACGGGTTTGCGCCTTCGCGGACCAAACTCGAAGCGTTACCTCGACCATCATCGTCGCTCATTCAGTGAGGGCGGTGACGGGCATAAATATTATTACAAGTTCCCGACATCAAATGGCATTACGACCAAGTTCCCTCGATTAGAAGTAGATAACTGTGAGATATCCGGTTTCTCTCACGCCGGTGTGTACCTGATGACCGCTGAGGGACATCACATCCATCATAACTTTATTCATCATTGCCAATACCAAGGTCTGGGGTATGGTGTAAGCCACAACACGGCGTCATCGCTGATCGAATACAATTTGTTCAACTGGAATCGGCACTCAATCGCAGGGACGGGCCGGCCCGGCAACAGTTATATCGCCCGACATAATGTCGAGCTTGGCGTGTCACTCAGTCACTGCTTTGACATGCACGGAGGGCGCGACCGCAAAGACGGCACGGATATCGCGGGAACGTCGATTGAAATCTACAATAATACATTCCGTGCGCCACAAACTCCCGTCGTCATCCGCGGCGTCCCGCAAGAGAAATGCGAGGTTCATCACAACTGGTTTCTCAAGCACAACGACGCCGGACACGCCGTGCGGGCCTCCGACCGAACTCGCGTCTTCAGTAATTTATACGCCGAGCCGTAGGGACGATTTATTGTTACAGCACCTTGGTTTGGCCGGGCATGGCGACCGGATAGTTTCCTTTGGCGTTGGCGTTTACCGGCGGATCGGAAGCCATCGTATAATGATCCAATCCCGGCGCCAGTTCCAGATTCGAAGCCATCGCTTGGTCCCACGTGATCATTTGACCCGACTCGGCGGCCATGCGCCCGAGGATGCCCGTCATCGCGGCGTAGGCTGAGCGTTCGGCTTCGTTGTAGGGTTTATTCTTGCGAATGGCGTCGAACAGCAGATCGTGCTCCACCTGATATTGGTAGCATCGCGGGCCGTCGTATTGCCAGATCACGTTGTCGGATGTCTGTTGGTGGCCTTTGAAAATACGGGGTTCTGAAATCCCTTCGCCGAGAACGGCTGAGCCGGTCGCACCGTGGATCACGTCGCCGAAAAATCCCCAGCAATTATCCATATGTCGACCCTGGGCGAGCAACCGCGTACCGTCGGGGAATGAATACTCGACTGAATAATGATCGAATAATTGATCGGGTTGTGTTCGGACTTGTCGGCCGCCCTGGCCTTGAGCCGATACCGGCCAGGCATCCTTGCACCAACAACATACGTCGAGATTGTGGATTAGCCAGTCCAGGAGAAAGCTACCGTTCAGCCAGGTAAAGTTGCTGTAGTTTTGTATCTGGTGGGCGAGCTCGTTCATGCCGGGTTGTTTTGGCTTGAAGCCGACCGGGGCATGTTCGCGATACGCCCAGCAGGTGATAACCTCGCCGATGATTCCGTCGTGCAGCTTGCTGACGGCTTCTTCCAGCGGCTTGTAATGTCGGCTCATCAATCCTCCGGCGATTTTAAGATTTTTCCTCTCGGCTTCCTTGCCCGCTTTAAGCACGCGGCGAATGCCGGGTGCATCGACGGCGAACGACTTCTCCATGAAAACGTTACAGTTTTTCGATACGGCGTATTCGACGTGGATCGGTCGGAACGCCGGAGGCGTGGCGAGGAGCACGACGCCGTCCGGTGAGATAAGATCGATGACTTTCCGGTAGGCGTCCAGGCCGAGGAATTGCCGATCCGGTGGAACATCGATCTGCTGTTCAAAATCCTTCGTGAGATTCTTCAAGCTGCTCGAAAGCCGGTGCTCGAAGAAGTCGGCCATAGCAACCAGTTTTGTCGGACCTTTCGTGGATAAGGCGTTGGCCGCGGCGCCGGTTCCGCGTCCGCCGCATCCGACCAGTGCGACCTTAATCGTGTTGTGTTCGCCGGCATGACTTTTCGATGTCACGGCGTTGACCAGTGACGCCCCGGCTAATACCCCCGTCGTCTGCTTGAGAAAGTCACGGCGGGAAGAGGTTGTGTTTTGAATATTTTTTGGGTCCATCGTGGTTTTTCCTTTCTCTATGTTTTGAAACGGTTATTGTTTGGCGCGTTTATCCAGCTTCGTGAAGAAATCCCGGAAGATCGGGTCTCTTTGAACGAAGTAAACAACTCTGATGAAATGTCGAGATTGATCGACACTGAGCGTGTAATTATCCGTCACGATAGGACTGTGCACGAGGTTGGATGGTAACCATCTATCATTAATGACCCAGGCCACCGCCGTCATGTCCCAGAGTACCTTGGACCATGCGAAATGATCCTTCCTGTAGTCCTTGAATATCTCAAGCAGGTAATCGCCAATCGCTCCGCGTCCGCCCACGTATCGCTCCATTTCTGGTACGGTCGTTGTAAAATGAGTGACAATCGGCGTGCAGGGCAGTTGCACGAACGGGACGCCGCTATCGAAAATAACGCGGGAAGCGTTCAGGTCCTGCCGGAAGTTGAATTCTCTCTGGTGCGGCCAGTGATGGCCGTTGCCGCCCAGCCATACGACGACGATATTGTTGATAATGGACGGATCGATGAGAATGGCATTACCCACGTTCGTAATCGCTCCAACGGCGACCACGTAGAGTGGATCTTTTGGACTGCTCTTTCTTGCTTTTTCGACCAAATCCATCGCCGCCGGGCTTCGCTCAGGTTTCTTCGTATCGGTCAGGTAGTGCGTGCTGCCCTTTAACGCAAAGCCGTCGGGAGATTTGTCGAGTCGGCTCAGAATTCGGAGGATTTCTTCATAGCTTTTTTCCATGCCGTCACCCGGTCCGTTTGATCTGTTATTTTTGAAAGGAGCAGCGTAAACGGCTTGTACATCGAGTTCCGGCGAGATAAGGGCATAGACGACGGCAAACTGGTCGTCGATCTCGTTATAGGTATCGGTGTCGAGCACCATTCGGACGGGTCTGGATTTCGGGGGCTTGAGCATTTCAATGCGCTGGGCTTCCGACATCGGAGGATAGTTCTGTCCGAAGAGGGGCGTTGCATTTAGCATGATTGTGAATAAGAATGTTGCGTACACTATCTTTTTCATTTATCTGCTCCTTTCAAATCAACTTGTGGGGGCGATTGCCCAGGGCAGGCACAGGGACCTGCCCCTACAGAATTGCCCACAGTATAACAAGCCTTTCTCTCGTTCGCAATTCGATGTCTCTTGAAAATATTGGAAGGGAATCGTTGGTTACGGTATTATGTTGATTTGAGGACCTGGTGTGGTGCCAGGGATAAGTTCATTATGGGAATTCCTCGTATGGAGAAATGCACAATGAGCGGAAACATCAGCACCAGACGCGATTTCATTAAAGCCGTAGGTCTCGGAGCGGCTGCATTGGCCGTAACGGAAGCCTATAGCGCCGAACTGGATTCCCTGCTTTCCGTCGATCCGGAACCACGATTCGACCTGTCGCCTTACTTGTATATGCAATTCATGGAGCCTCTGGGTACGACGGATGGTTCCGTCGCGGCCGCGTGGGATTTCGGAAGAGATTGCTGGCGCCAAGACGTTGTGGACGTGACGAAGAAACTCTCGCCTACTCTGATTCGGTGGGGTGGATGTTTCATCTCGTATTACCGTTGGAAAGAGGCCGTAGGCCCGCGCGATCAGCGAAAGCCGATGCTCAATATGTGCTGGGGTGGAATCGAAACGAACCAGGTGGGCACGCACGAGTTCGTCGATTTTTGCCGGCGGACCGGCGCCGAACCATTAATGTGCGTTAACTTCGAATCGGACGGAAGAAAACACTGGCAACGCGATCCGAAGGGGAGCATCCGCTCGGCGGGGCCGGAAGAAGCCGCCGAATGGGTCGAGTACTGTAATGATCCCGATAGTCAACTAAGGCGAAGTCACGGTGTAGCGGAACCGTACAATATTCGCATGTGGCAAATCGGAAACGAGACGTCTTACGACCGCAATGCTTTCGATTGCGAAACCGCGGCTAAGAAGACCATTACCTTTGCCAAGGCCATGCGGAGCCGGGATCCGAACATCAAGCTCATCGGTTGGGGCGATAGCGGATGGGCGCGCAAAATGCTCGATATCGCCGGGGAGCATCTCCAGTACATTGCCTTTCACCATATGTTCAATCCCGATCGAAACGTGCCGAATTCACCACTGCGGGGCATTGAATATCGCAAAGACCCGGCTTACACCTGGGAACGATTGATGAATGCGGCACAATACCATGAAGCGAAAATTAAACGAGTTCGCGAAGAAGTGGAAGACTACCCGGTTCCTTTAGCTATGACGGAATGTCATTTTTCGCTGCCGGGTCGAAATCGCTGTGACGTGTTGTCCACATGGGCGGCCGGTGTCGCCGACGCCCGGCTGCTGAACGTTCATGAACGGCACGGTGACAAGCTCAAGATCGCCACGCTGGCCGATTTCTGCGGTACGCGATGGCAAGTGAACGCCATTATGATTCCCGTGCCGGGCGGGAAGTCCTTTATGATGCCTGTGGCATTGGTTATGAATTTGTATCGTCACCATGCGGGAGAAAAAGCCGTCACAATAAACAAGGCTCCAAGTGACCTTGATGTCACGGCCAGCCGAACGGGAGATCGAGTTTATCTCCACGTGGTGAACACGCAAAGGAATCGGTCCGTTACGACTCGATTGGCGGTCCAGGGCATGAAGATCATGTCCGGACGCATCTTCGAGATGGCGGGAGATCCGGAATATGAAGTGATCCAAACAGACCCTCATAGAGTTGTGCCCGTTGAAAAGAGCCTTTCCGTGGATGATCGGTGGACCTTCCCGGCGGCGTCTGTTTCCGCCGTAGAGCTGGATGTTCAGAATGTTTGAACGGATAGAGAAAAAATGAACAGGACAAAGAAATTGGTCGTTTGTTTATTTGTATTGAGTATAGACCGTCCAGAGTATGAAGGCCGAGACGATCTTCGGCAAACCTGGAATGTATATTGCGACGTTATGGATTCAAGATGAACAAGGTCATCAAGACGTGGATTTTGGTAAGGTGAAGGTATTCACCGCCTCGTCGCCGGAGGGGAGCATTCCGACGATCTGTATGACACATATCCCCGCACGTGACGTTGTCGTCGATCAGCCCGTGTTCTTTCGACTTTGGCTTCAGGGAGTTCGTGACGGGCTTATTGAAATTGACTTTGGCGACGGTACGATTGTTCGGGATTACGTTTCCTATACGAAGATTCAACACTCCTTCAAGTCACCCGGTATTCACATCATCACAGCGCGGAGCACGATTGATGGAAAACCGATTATGCCGAAGCAGAAAGTTATCGTCGATGAAAAATAAGGTTCTTCCACAGAATTTGTGGGTAGCTAACAGAAGAAAGGTGTGTGTCAATTGTGCCGCGGCTTGTTCGATGCGGCAAGCCTTTGC
>JAFGTG010000499.1 GCA_016934255.1 Sedimentisphaerales bacterium | reverse complement strand
GGCACATTCAACATACCGGTCCATCGAACTGAGAATAGAGGCGCATCGACACCCGGTCCCGGCGAGGCACCACCCCAATTAAAGTCAATTTGGGGATCCGTCCTGACCAGCACGGGCGTACCTGCCAACGTCACGTTGTTGAAATATTCTCCTTTAATGCCTCCAAGGCTGGCGTCACCCGTCGTAAATTTCCAGACATCGCCTTTATGCGTCGTAACGCCATCGAACTCATCCACACGCCAATAATACGTCTTACCCAAATCGAGGGTAGCGAGCGCATACGTCGTACCAATTTGGACTGTACCACCGGTAGCTGTATCGACCTCCTCGAAGGTCTCGCCGAAATAAACCGTGTGCATCTTCGCACCCCAGCCCGGCGTCCAGCTCAGATCCGAATCCGGATCGACAAGCCTTGCATCATTCGGCGGTACGGGCTTCCAGGCCTTCTTGGGCGGAACCGTGAATCGCCAGACCTCCCCTTTCCAGGGACTGTCCGGGTGATCCGGATTTAGCTCGTCCACGCGCCAGTAATACGTCATACCTGGCTGGAGACCTTCCGGAAAAGCAAATCCAGGAAAGCCGATCACATAATACGCTGTGGCCAGATTGCCCTGGAATGCATCGGTCATACCATACTGTACATCATCCAGGTTGGTGCTTAAGTACAGATCATGCGTGACGGCAGCATAACCGGGCGTCCAGCTCAGCGTCGCCCACGTATCCTCATGGATAGCGCGATTCGCAGGAGATGGATCATGAGCTTTCGGATCGCCGCCAAGGATGGCCAGCTCGCTCTGGGACAGTCCCCGGTTGTAAATGCGAACGTCGTCCAACATCCCGTTGTACTCATCGCCTGCCGGGGCCGTCTCGTGCTTCGTTCCAATACACAGGGTGCCATCAGAGGTGCCAAGATTTCCGCTGGAATCCTGTTCGCCGACTATTTCAGCATTGTAATACACTATCATCCGCGAACGATCATAAACAGCGGCGAGGTGGGTCCATTCACCTAACGGCGGCAGACCCGTAACATCAATTCTGTCTGGGGTCAAGCCCGGAAGATGGAACACCATAAAGTCGCCCCATTCTTTGAGCAGACGATACTGATTATCTCCTCCTCCTGAACTTTTTTGCAGGATTCTATTGTTACCCGTCCAGCTCGGATTAATCCAGGCGGCGATTGTAATAGCCTGGGTCATGTCCAACGAAGGACTATCCTGGACCTGAACGTAATTATAGGGGCCGGTAAACCTCAACGCTCCACCGATCTTCCCTTCGCTCGTCCATTCCACCGGACCGTGAAGGGTACCATGATTGCCTTTGCCGGACGAATCATTGGCTAAAGCCCCAGTTCCCTCATCAAACGTCCACCAGCCGACAAGGGCCGGATCCTGGGCCTGTATTGTTGTTGACAGACCGATTACAAAAATAAGAGAAGCCAAACAAATTAATTTTCGACACATGATGATCCTCCTTCAAAAGATTCAAAAAAGACTTGTCGATCACACTATTTAACTCAATTTCCCTCTCACGACATCCGCACAAGACGTTGTTTAATGTGGCACCACCTCCTTTCTTCGAAAGGTTGGTTTATTACGAAACATCCGTTAAAGAATTCGCTTAGAGATATACTTCACTTCGCCTAAAACACCCTCATGACGACGCAACGATAACCACCTTATATGCCCATGCTCGTATTCAGCAAGGCCTCTGGAAAAGTTCAATCGCCACAATATTCGGACTCACTACTATTATCGTCTTTTTATATCACATAGATTATTATTTTGTCAAGCGTAAAATTCAGGCTAAGTTCATAGGAAAATATGGACGGAAACACAAGAAACAGCTTGAAATCCGCGTATATACCCATTCTTGCTCTTACCTTCCGACATTTTCAATTCAAAAACATCTGTTCACCCAATAGAATCCCTCCCAATCGTATTCCACCTTCCCAATCCTTCCCATTTCAGTCCTGAATTATGGAGTTCCTCTTTTTACCCATAACAAAGGGGCTTATATCGAATGAAATCAGTATAAGCCCCTAACTTTAAACAAATGAACAACATCAACCGCATCCCTTTAAGAACCGGCTGAGTTTAAATCCTCGGATGGATTAATGAACGCCAATGTCATCGATGTATAGTGTCCCTGTACCCTCAGAAGCCGCGGTACCGTCCCCGACACCCAGGGCCAACTGATTGACACGGGCAGGATTTGCACCTAGTTGTGCAAAGTCCTGTAAATCAATCTCCAGGACAGTCCACTGCTCAATCTCCGTCGCAGAGGGATTAGGATGATAGATTCGCGCGTTGTCCAGAGCGGTATAGACCGGAGCCGGCGCGTTGCCTGCAACACCTCTATACCAAACCTTCAGCGTTGTACCGCCGCCCTGGGTTAGATCCATACCCCCCAAGGCCAGCGTCGCTTCCGAATTAAGGACGCCCTGTGTGTTGTCATAGAACAACGGCATCGATTGGAGACCACCGTGAATAATCGCTCGCTCGGCGTACGGCGGGAGCAAATACCCAACTACCGCACCGTTATCCGCCACGCCGAAACCATCCACCCAGGTCTGCCAAATGGCTTGGCCTTCTGCGTCATTATCGGTATAAGTTTCAAAATCGTCCACGATGAGAAAATTGGCTGTGGTGAAGCTCCAAACACTGCCGACCCACGGACTGTCAGAATTCAGGTCGTTAACCTCATCGACACGCCAGTAATACATAGCACCCGGCTCAAGCTGGCCGGGATCCAACATCTCGTCGCCGAGGTCTTTGACGCCTTTGTATTCGGGCGACTCCGTCGTGGCGTTAGCGACGGCATCCGCGTCCGTACCGAAATAGACTTGATGCGAAGCCGCCTGATAACCCGAGACCCAACTCAGTGTCGGCGCCTGCCTGACATTCACACCGCCGTCGGGAGGACTCGGCCTGCGTGCTTTGAACGGTGGTTGCAGCGGACCGGCGGGAATGATCTCTTCGGGCACGGACGGCGCCGACCAGTACAACTGCTGCTGAGCGGCGCGATCGAAGTCCGCGAACTCCAGGCGTAACGAATGAATGCCGCTATCTAAAGAGATGGGTTGTGAGGCATACCGTGTCGCGACCCAGGAGACCCACACGTCAATGACGAGCTCGCCATTAATCCACAACCGCGTGCCGCCTTCGCTGTTGACGCTAAAGGTATAGGTATCCGGGAACAAAACGTTGAGGTCCGACGTCCACCGCGCCGACCAGCTATTATTTGACAAAACCGGATCGGGCGTCCCATCGCCCCAATTGAAGTTGATCTGAGACTCGATACGCGTCAGGACCGGCTCGCCGCTCAATGTCGTGTTGCCAAAATACTCGCCCAGGATGCCGCCGCCGCCGGTCGTCGTCGTGAAACTCCAAACATCGCCTTTGTGCGTCGTGGCCGCATCGAATTCATCCACACGCCAATAATACGTCTTACCCATCTCGAGGGTATCGAGTGTATAAGTGGTACCGATCTGTGCAACTCCGCCAGTAGCATCGTTGACCTCGTCAAAATTATCGCCGAAGTACACGGTATGCAACTTGGCGCCCCAACCGGGCATCCAGCTCAGGTCCGTATCCGTATCGATAAATTTCGCGCCGTTCGGCGGATCAGGTCTCCACGCCTTCTTGGGAGGCACGGTAAAGCTCCACACATCGCCGACCCAGGGACTATCCGGATGATCCGGATTAATTTCATCGACGCGCCAATAATACGTCGTACCCGGCTGGAGGCCTTCCGGAAAAGCAAATCCCGGAAAACCAACCACCAGGAAATTCATCATCTGGTTGCCTGCGAATGCCTCGGCGGCACCCGATTCCACCTCCGCCCGATCACTGCTGATGTACACATCGTGAGAAACAGCCGTCTCTCCCGCCGTCCAGGTAAGGTTAGCCCACGTATCCTCATGGACGGCGCCATCGGCCGGAGCAGGATCAGAGGCTTTGTACACAGGCGTCAGAAGCTCTATTTCAGCAATCTGCATACTGTTGGCTGCGGCCGGGTCGCGAACGGTCGGGAACATGAGTTGATAGTGCTCATACGCCACATTATTGTCGAACCGGATCGGCGTCTCGTTGATCGTACGCCGCGGCCAAGCCGTCGCATCTGCGAAATCTACAATGGAACCCTCAGCGATCAAGGTGTACGGACCGTCGATGCTCTCGTTAGAGCCGTACAACTCGTACTCGACGGGATCGCGTTCGACCGCATCATTGGCCGTCGTGAGCGTTATTCCGGTTACAATGGTCGGACCGACCGATGGCGTAACCCGAATTCCCGTCGGCTCGAAATTTCCTTTGAAGTGCAAGTATTTGGTCAGGATCTGGTCATCAATGGCAAATTTCGGCAACTCGTTAGGCGGCCAACCGTTGTCATTGCCCCCGGTCGTGACGCCGTCGTTCGGAACGCCTTTGATAACATCCCCGGGACGAGTTACGTCAACCAAGGCCTGTGCGGTAACGCCTAACAAAAGCACGAAGGCGAGCAATGATAATATTAGTGATTTCTGCATGATAATCCTCCATCTTAACAATACCCATCTGAAAACAATAACTCACTGAATTCCCCCCCGAATGATGCTATATGATCGACCACCTCCTTCCTTCCAAATACCGATCCAACACGATCTGTTGATTACATTCTAAGTTTTTTCAAAATCTAAGTTTAGATTACAAATGACTTCTTTTTTATACCAAATTAATCGCACTTTTGTCAAGCACAATATCAGGCCGATCCAACAAGGAGAAGGGCGGTCCGAAATCCATAGATTATTACAGGAATATTGTATTATCGGTTAAAAAACACCTCCTCATTGCAAAAAAAGCGGGCGAAGGGAATCGAACCCTCCTGGCTGGCTTGGGAAGCCAGTGCATTACCACTATGCTACGCCCGCAAATTCATTTT
>JAFGTG010000498.1 GCA_016934255.1 Sedimentisphaerales bacterium | reverse complement strand
GGAACGGTCCGCAACGTTTTAAAAAAACATCATCAAGCCCTGGCGGAGTGAATGCTGGTGCATTCCTCCCAAGCAAAACGCCGAATTCGTGGCCCCCATGGAAGATGTGCTGGATGTCTATCACAGGCCTTATGACATAAAATATCCGATGGTTTGCCTTGATGAAGCCAGCAAGCAGCTTATCACAGCGCTGCGTCCGGATCTGCCGCCCAAGTCCGGGCAAGTACGCCGAAAAGATTCTGAGTATAAACGAAACGGAACGGCGAATATCTTCATGATGTTTGAGCCGCTCAAAGCCAGGCGGCATGTTCGTGTGACGGACCATCGCAAACGAGTAGATTTTGCTCATCCAGTTCGTGAGTTGGTCGATATACAGTATCCCGAGGCGGAAAAGATTGTGTTGGTCATGGATAATCTCAATACCCACAATATCGCTTCATTGTACGAGGCGTTTGAACCGGTCGAGGCCAGACGCTTGGCGAAGAAGCTGGAAATTCATCATACGCCCAAACATGGTAGCTGGTTGAATATGGCGGAGATGGAACTGAGCGTATTGGCAAGGCAGTGTTTGGGGCAGTACTTTGAAATCCGAGATGAATTAGCCGCGGAAGTTCAGTCCTGGCAAGACCAACGTAATGCGGGATCGAAGGCGGTGAATTGGCAATTCACCACGGCTGACGCTCGCATCAAACTGAAAAGACTATACCCTGAAATAATAACTTAACTGACCACTAGAAGCCCTGGATCAGGAATTGGCGGGTGATGAAGAAGGGTTGGCCGGCTATTGGACGTTCAATGAGGGACAAGGAAACATAGCTTATGATATTTCGCCTACTCAGAACCACGGGACGATCACGGGCGCTATCTGGACCATTAACACAGCGCCGATGGCATCTCCTACAATCTCCTTTGCCCCCGATCCGGCCGACGGTGCGGTTGATGTACCGAGGGACGCCGTCCTGAGCTGGAGCCCTGGCTCTCTTGCCATCATGCATGATGTCTATTTTGGTACTGTTTTCGAAGATATCAGTGAGGCCACTCGCGCAAATCCTTTGGATGTACTCGTCAGCGAGGGGCAGGCGGCAACGACCTACGCTCCGCAAAATGTTCTCCAGTTTGGCCAGACGTATTACTGGCGGGTTGATGAGTTTGACGCCGCCGAGACGCACAAAGGCGATATCTGGTTCTTTACGACGCCCGGCGCCGTGGGCGATCCCCAACCGGCCTATGGCGCTACAGACGTCGGGATGAATGCAACCCTGAGTTGGATGCCGGCCGACAGCGCCGCTTCACATCAACTTTACATCGGTACCGACAAAGAAGCGGTACGCAACGCTGACACCGGTTCGCCCGAATACAAAGGCTCCAGAACATTAGGCGCTGAAAGCTACGATCCCGGATTACTTGATACCGATACCCCTTATTATTGGCGCGTGGATGAAATCAATGGTCAGGGCAATGTAGCGAAAGGGCCCGTTTGGGTCTTCACAACGGGCGACTTTCTCTTGATTGATGATTTCGAAAGCTATACGGACGACGATCCCAACAACGAAGCAATCTGGCAGCACTGGATTGATGGCTTCGGTATTGCCGACAACGGGTCCCAAGTGGGTAATTTATTACCTCCGTATGCCGAGCAGACGATCGTCCATGGCGGCTTACAATCGATGCCACTGTTTTATACCAACGAAGGCGGCGTCACGAACTCGGAAGCGACGTTGACGCTAACATCGCCTCGCGATTGGACACTGGCTGGCGTTTCGGAACTCTCGGTATGGTTCAGAGGGGCTTCGGGTAATGCAGCCGATCCGTTGTACGTGGCGATTTCCAACAGCGCCGGATCCCCCGCCATGGTAGCGCAAGATGATCCGGAAGCCGCGATGGTTCGACCTTGGACGCAGTGGCGTATACCGTTACAGGGATTTGTCGATCAGGGTATTAACCTGAGTAATGTCGATAAGATTGCGATTGGATTGGGCAGCAAAGGCGGTGCAGCCGTCGGCGGTACGGGTACGATGTATATCGATGACATCCGGCTCTATCGGCCATAAACTAACAGTGAATTGTCGTCACCTATGTGTATCAGTAGAGATTTACGATGGATGAGAATCCATTGACACATCTTATACTGAACTTTTGCAAAATTAGTCTCTTATAAATAGAATTGTGCGCAAGGTGGTCACCATGACAGTCCCAGTTTGATTTGGCTCTTTGGTTCCTAAAATATATTTACCCACACACAGCTCGTCCAGTGATTATCCTTGACGAGAGCTCTATCATTCTGGTATATATAAGAATTAGTGGAACTCTAAGATATTCTCCGTTTCAGCCGAATATTTTTCGACTGTACATTTACATTCGTGGCTTTGGATACAATATGTTGGTCATATGAAGAAAGGGATCGTCTCATATCGTCAGAAGCAGTTTGGGCCATTGAAAACATCGCGTCATAAAATAAGCATTTAAATCAATCGTATTCAAAGGAGGATCATCATGTATCGAAAAGTGCCTTGTGGGATTATTTCAATAATGCTATTGATTCTCAACACAAGTGGAGTGCCCGGAAGGACATCGTTAACTCACCACTGGAGCCTGGATGAATCGAGCCCGCCTTATGTGGATGATGTTGGCGGGGCCGACGCAACCGGGACCAATGTGCCGAAATCAGTCGTCGGTTTCATCGGAGCGGCGCTGGAATTCGATGGGATCGATGACGAAATCAGCGCTTCCCATCCCGATAAATGGGACTGGGGTGCGGAAGACAGCTTCACGATGTCCTATTGGACCAAAACAACTCCGGGCCAGGCCTCTCAGTCGAATAACATGGTCGCGTTGGCCCGGCAGGGAACGGGAACAAACCAATTGCACTGGTGGATTGGTTGTCAGGTGGATACCTGGATAGCCTATTTCCAACTGAGGGACAAAAATCGGGTTGGGGAGCGGGTCATTGGTGGACCGGCACTCAATGACGGAAACTGGCACTTGGTGACAGCTGTGAGGGATGGCCCAAAGGACCAAAACCGGCTTTATGTGGATGGCGAGTTTGTGGGGAAGTTGGACTGGGATTATACGGCCGGATTTGATGCCGATGTTCCCTTTACCATCGGACATATCATACTCAGCGGTCATAACTATCGCTATCCGGCAGTACTCGACGACATTCGCGTGTACGAACGAGCGCTATCCGAAGATCAGACACGAGACATGTTCAACAATATGCTCCCCACATTCACCAAAGCTTATGCGCCTGTTCCTGCTAATGGCACCGTACATGAAGATACATGGGTGAACCTAAGCTGGTCGTCGGGTGATTTTGCCGTTTCGCATGATGTTTATTTAGGGGATGATCTCGACGCCGTAGAATACGCTACGAGAGATTCCAGTGTTTTCCGTGGTAACCAGACCCTAAAGTTCTACGTGGCGGGCTTTCCGGGCTTTGCCTATCCTGATGGCCTTGTACCGGGTACGAAGTACTATTGGCGTATTGATGAGGTCAATGATGCGAATCCAGACAGTCCGTGGAAAGGTTCCGTCTGGAGCTTCTCGATCCCGCCCAAGACGGCCTATAATCCCGATCCGGCTGACGGGGCTGGAATTTCTGACACGTCGGTGACTTTAAGATGGACGGCGGGTTTCGGGGCGAAATTACATACGGTCTACTTCGGTGATGACTTTGACACTGTAACAAATGCCACGGTGGGTGCTCCTGCGGGTACGGCGAGTCATAATCCCGGCCCACTCGAGGCAGAGAAGGTGTATTACTGGCGGGTCGATGAATTTGACGGCATTGGGACATATAAAGGCGATGTATGGACCTTTACCACGCCGGGTGCGGTTGGAAATCCACAACCTGCAAATGGCGCCACTGATGTAGCGATGGCAACGGTTCTTAGCTGGACGGCGGCGGATAACGCCGCATCCCACGAGGTGTATTTAGGTTTGGACAAGGACACTGTACGCAGCGCCGACACGACTTCGCCAGAGTATATGGGATCCAAGGCACTGGCGGCGGAAAGCTTCGATGCCGGATTGCTTGAACCGGATACAACGTACTATTGGCGCATCGATGAAGTCTATACCGGAAGTACGGTTAAAGGCCCGGTCTGGAACTTCACAGTCGGAAACTACCTGCTGGTCGATGATTTCGAAAGATATACCGATGACGACGCGGCCGGTGAGGCTATCTGGCAAACCTGGATCGATGGCTTTGGCGTAGCCGACAATGGCGCGCAGGTTGGTTATCTGGTCCCCTCGTATTGCGAGCAGACGATTGTCCATGGCGGTGCCCAATCGATGCCGCTCTTTTACACTAATGAAGCCGGTGTAACGAATTCGGAGGGGGTGCTACCATTGATGGATCTACGGGACTGGACAACGGCAGGTGTCGCGGGACTTTCGCTCTGGTTCCGAGGCAGTTCAGACAATGCGGCTGAGCCTCTGTATGTCGCGATTGCCAACACAGCCGGTTCTCCTGCAATCGCAGTCCACGATGATCCGAGTGTCGCCACGGTATGCTCATGGACACAGTGGCGTGTTTCGTTGCAGGCTTTTGCCGATCAAGGAATCAATCTGGCCAATGTGGATAAGATCGCGATTGGCTTGGGTAGCAAATCCGGCATGGCATCGGCCGGTGGTTCAGGTACGATGTTCATTGACGACATTCGGTTATATCGACAGTAACAGCAGCCGCAGAAGTGGCGATGTCACAGGAAAATAGAGTTGGCTTCATGGGGGGCCTTATCGATCTCAGGCATGGCTCCCTTTTGCTTTCAGAGCATCATCGATAATCACTACAGATGGACATGATTCGGGCAAAAATCAGGCCGATTGAGAAAGACGTCACCTCCTTGTTATTTTGGAATAGGTCATTGAATACGACGACGCCCGATAAATTTTTTTCAAATTTGTCTTGAAATTAAAAACTGAGTAACCATTCACAGTTTTTAACAGATTAACGATGGATATTTTTTATTACCCCAATGAGCCACGATAGATTGATGGATAAAATCAAAG
>JAFGTG010000497.1 GCA_016934255.1 Sedimentisphaerales bacterium | reverse complement strand
CTTTGATTTTATCCATCAATCTATCGTGGCTCATTGGGGTAGTAAAAAATATCCATCGTTAATCTGTTAAAAACTGTGAATGGTTACTAATATTGTAGAATCAAGCTACTGGCTTTGCAACAAAAAAACGAGTAGTTATGTATCTCGCTCTTTTGCTATGGGAAGATAAGGAAAGGTATAAACATTTCTTTTTTTGCTTTCGCGGGCTGGGGTGATTTGCACATGTTGAATTGAGGTGGTGCAAGAATTCGACGATGCTCAGCTTTTCCCGCGTGTGCAAAATTCTTTTGCACACCCTACCAGACGGATTATTGGTCTTCTTCGTTGATTTCCCGCTCGAGTTGTTCGAGAGGGGGAAGTATTTTCTCAAGCGTATCTTTTACAGAGGGCAACTCTTTTTTTATCACCTGCCAGATTTTTTCTAAATTCACACTTTCGTAATCGTGAATCAAAATATTTCGTAAACCCGACATTTCGCGCCAGGGAATCTCCGGATGAACAGTCTGGTATTCGGTTCCAACACGCCGTGAAGCTTCTCCAATAACCTCCAGATTTCGAATGACGGCGTCCTGAATCAACGGATTATCTACAAAAGATTGTTTACCTACGCGGGTGAAATCTTCAATGCGAATGATACGCTCCAGTATTTGGGCCAAATATATCCGTGGGTCCTTTTTCAAAGAGATACGGCCTCCTTTAGAATTTTCCGTCTCAGAAGCCAATAAATGGAGTCGTCGGTGACGATATCGATTTTTCGACCTAAAAGGTCCTGCAGATCCATCAACAGTGCACCAAGGTCAAACAAGGTTCTGTCCGTCTCAAGCTCAACAAGGAAATCAATATCACTGTCAGCATTTGCTTCACCCCGCGCAGCAGAACCAAAGACGCGGACATTGCGGGCTCCGTGTTGTGAAGCGAGCTTCAGTATTTCATCGCGGCGTTGTCTCAATAATTCCAAAACACTCATCGTCCGTTCTTCCGAGGTAATTTCAATTTGTTTATCATAATATATTATACAAATTATTACCAATCCTTGCGAAACTGATTTTCTTAAATCTGGAGACGCTTTAGTTTGTAAAATCCTTCTATACAGCAAGACTCGTCGATTTTTCCGGCGAAGTGTAGAAAAGGGAAGGAAGAGCGTGGATTCGGTGGACAGCATATCTATTTCTTCTTTTGCTTTCGTGGGCTGGGGTGATTTGCACATGTTGAAATGAAGCGGTGCAGGAATTTAATGATACTCATCTTTTCCCGCGGGTGCAAAAATTCTTTTGCACACCCTACAAAGCTAAGGATTTATTACGGTTCAGATATTCGTACTTTATTTCCGCGAACAGTGACAATCGCTCCCTTTTCAAGTTGAGACTTGTAACGATCGATAATGATCCTGATCAGTTCAATCCGGACATCTTTTCTCACGTCCGGCAGTCGAATAATTCCACAGTGAGTTTCCCCTTCCTTATAAACAAGGTGGCCGAAATCAGTATCGATCGTTATTAGAATTCTCCCTTCAGAAACCGCTCGTCGAAGCAACGCTTTGTCCCCAGGATCAGGTCCCAGGGAACCTCCATAAACTGAATCATAGCCGGCACGACTTAGCCAATCCGTCAAACCACGGCCCGCACATCGGTCTACAAGGAATTTCATAGAACAGCTCCTTGCGCTTACCGGGCTTGTACACTCACGCCATCCAGAGAGTCGTGCGCGATAACAGCGTGGGCATAAGCTAAGCAGGCTTGAATGTCATCCGCTTCCAAATCCGGATAGTCGTCGAGAATTTCTTCAATCGTGGCTCTCTGGGCGAGCAGGCTTAGAATCATTTCGACGGAGATACGCATTCCCCGTATGATGGGTTTTCCGGAAAAAATATCAGGATTCGAAGAGATTCTCTCTAATAATGGCTGATCCTTCATTTCAATATGCTCCCATTACCAATGAAATTACCTCTCTTGGCCCCATCTATAATGATAAACGATCAATGCTATCCATTATAGCCTGGCAATCTGAGAATGCAAGGCGTAATTCGCCAAGCGTTTTGCGAATCCGGGTGACGTCTTGTCTATTTCTTCTTGCTTTCGCCGGCTGGGGTGATTGGCATATGTTGAATTGAGGCGGTGTAAGAATTCCGGGCAGGCACGGGGACCTGCCCCTACGGGGGCGGGCCTGGGAACCCCGCCGGAGGGCATCCCTTACAGGATTTGCGGAGGACGCCCTCGCCATATTTTTACAAGGGTATCACTTGCCGATGCAGTACAGGTGTTTTCGGCCACGAAGAAAGAGCTTGCCTTTGGATATGGCCGGGGAGGCGCAGAAGACCTCGTCGAGCTTGTTCATTGCGAGTATCTCGAACGCCGGGCCTTGTTTGACGATATAACATTCGCCGTCCTCGGTTTGGATGTAGATCTTGTCGTCATCGGCTATGGGGGAAGCGGTGACGGTGTTGCGTTGACCTAATTTCTGCTTTTCATATACGATTTTACCCGTTTGTGCTTCATAGCAGGTTAGAGTCCCTCTGTCCTGGGGTACGTAGAGATAATCGCCCACCGCGATCGGAGAAGGGACGTAAGGACCACCCATCGAGTACGACCAGGCGACACCCTGGCTCTGGCTTTCGCCGCGAGATGGTGTGATATCGCCTAAGGCGTCGGAGCGGATGGCGATGATGGGCTGGGGTCTGACGAGGCCAAAGCTGTGGCCGGACGAGAGAAAGACCAAGTCTTGAGCGGAAACCGGAGAAGGAACGGGGATCATCGATCCGCCGGCACACTCCCATAGTAGCTTGCCCGTGGCGGCCTCGTAGCCTCTCATACGCTTCATGGCGTTGGTGACGACAATCGTCTTCTCCCCGGCCTCGAATAGAAAAGGTGTTCCCCACGACGCTCCTTCATCCCGTTCGGTGCGCCATACCGGTTCGCCGGTCGTCTTTTCGAATGCGGTGATGTACGAATCGTCGTCGCTATCGCAATTGACGATGACCGTATTGCGAAACAGGACAGGCGAGGCGCCCGTTCCCCAGCCCTGTCGAACACGCATGAGACCCAGGTCTCGCTGCCAGATGAGATGGCCTTCGAAATCAATGCAATATAAGCCCGCCGAACCGAACGAGGCAAAGACGTATGTGCCGTCCGTGGCGGGTGTTTCGGACGCGTAGGTATTTTTCGTATGACGACGCGTCCTCGGCTCTTGTTGTATGACGGCTTTTGACCATTGGATGTTTCCCTGGTCGGTATCCAGGCAAATGACGCAATAGGCGTATCCGGACTTATCCGGTTTGTTACGGTTGCCTCCCATATACACTCCGCCGCGGAAGGATTCGACGTTGGGATCTTCAGCGACAGCGGTCGTGACAAAGAGACGGTTTCCCCAGGCAATGGGGGATGAGTGGCCGGCGCTCGGTATGTGCGTTTTCCATTTGATGTTCTCCGTCTCGCTCCATTTCAGAGGCACATTCTTGTCGGTTGTGATCCCCCGTCCGTCCCCTCGCCAGCCGGGCCAATCCTCTGCGACAATCCGGCCTGTGCTAATCAGAGTCGCACACAACATCATCAGGGCCATGAATAAGTGTGTCTTTTTCATATTGACTTGCCTTTCAATGTCCGCAAAAAAACCCGTAGCGTTCTGTACCCTGGCAACAGAACGCTACGGTGAGCTTCTACATCATACTCCGAACGGAGGCGATGTATCAAATGGAATCTAAGGTTCATCTATTTTGGCAGATTGTCCGGGGCGACGTCTTTGACGCTCAGGTCGCCGGAGATGACGCGGTAGGTTTGCGAACCTTTCGGCTGGTACCAGAAGATGGGCTTGCTCGCATCGCCGAGCTTGACGCCCGCGCCGGCGTAGTGCCAATCGGCGCCGCCGGTCTCCAGGAACTGATGGAACATCATGCCTTTCCCGACCGTCATTCCTATTTTCGTTCCTTCTTCTTCCGAGATGTTCATTGCTTTGAGCTTTTCGATTAAAGCGGGCATCTGCTTCATGGTTGCTTCCGTGCCGATTTGCTCGGGGAATACGCCGTCGCCCAGGACTTCCGCCCAGATGCGCAGGCTCGCGATGAAATCTTGCTCGGTGGCGTTGCCCAGATCGATATTTGCCTTTTGCTCGGTGTATCCCTCTGGGATGTCCATGCTCACCAGAGCGGGATCGACGTCCGTATCGAACTGGAGGTTTTTCATCACCGCGGCCATTTGACCGAGACGAAGCTCGATCCGGATGGGATGGGCCGTCTTGGGATCGGCCCAGATCGTGACCTCTTCGTTTTGGCCTTTGCCGACGAATCCGATGGCCTTTTGTCCGTCAATGACTTGCTCGCCGATCTTTTCAACCTTTCCGTCTTTGACCTGTCGGATGATCTGCTTGAGGAATGCGACGTAATTCTTCGTGGCGTCCTGGAGCTGGCCCTCGATGCTGATATAGGAACCCGTTTTGGCTTCGGTGTCGAGCGCGAGCATTTGTCCGCCGTCCAGGTCGATAATCTGGACCATGTTCGGCAGGTTCGACATGGTTCTTCGGATTCGCGAATCGACGACGATCTCGTGCATGGTTGGGCCGGATTCGTCGCCGATGATCATATCGAGGATCACGGTCTTGGCGTTGAGGATCGGCTCGACCACTTTGGCAAAGGTGACGGTATTTCCGATGGGGTTGAGGCCGATCAGTACGACGGCGATGAGGATGACCGCCGCGGCGGCTATTTTAGTGATGGGACTTTTCATGATTTTTCTCCTTAGTTTAAGGGCTTCGGTCGCTCTTTGAGCGGCTTTGAGCCTGGCGTTTTGTTCTCTGACAATGAGGTTCATCACGTTGTTTTCCAGATCGCTTTGGCCCACGGCCTTGCCGTTGCGAACGAGGCGCTGCTGAAGGCCGGACAGTTCGTCGGCTTCGGCCCGGCAGGCCGGGCAGTTATTAAGGTGTTCCGCCACCGTCTGTTTGGGTGATTCGTCTAACAGCCCTTCGGCGTATGCGATCAGGAGTTCTTTACATTTCGTGCAGTCCATGGTGACACCTCATAAACTTGAAGCCTGCTCTTGCTGTTTGAGCGCGTCGCGCAGCATGGCATAGGCCCGTGATAACGTTTTTGTGACGGTTCCCAGCGGCATGTCGAGCTGCTCGGCGATCTGGTTGCAGGAATGGCCGCCGTAGTAGCGGAGCAGAATGATCTTCCTGTAGGCCTCGGGCAGTTCGGCGATGGCCGCTTCGAGAGCATAATCGTGTGAGAGTTCGGTCGGCGGTGCTTCCTGCGAGAACGAGCGGACGATCTCTTTCTG
>JAFGTG010000496.1 GCA_016934255.1 Sedimentisphaerales bacterium | reverse complement strand
CACGAAGGCGCGGACCCCTTCGGGCCGACGGTTCGTGATCGTATTGCGTTTAGCAAGAAACTCAAGATGTACAAGAAGCTTGGCTTCGACGGCGTGCAGTTTCACGATGACGACGCCGTGCCGGATTTGAATGATCTCAGTCCCGAACAGATCGTTAAAAAGGCAAAAGAAGTAAAAAAGATGCTCGACGATGAAGGGTTGGTGGCCGAATTCGTCGCGCCCAGGGTATGGGAAGATCCTCGCACGATCGACGGATCGTACACGTCAAACGATCCGGCGTGTCGAGAATATGCCAAAGAGCGGAGCCGACGCATGCTGGATATTACCGATGCGCTGGATTCGGAACTGGTCGTCCTTTGGCTGGCTCGTGAAGGGACGTATATTCGCGAAGCGAAGGATAGTAAAGTCGCCGTGGATCGCATCGTGGAGGCGATCAATGACATGCTGTCTTACAATCCTCGCGTCAAGATCGCCATCGAGCCCAAGCCCAACGAGCCGATGGACCATGCGTATATCCCGACGACCGGACACGCACTGGCCGTTGGTTATCTCACGGACGCGCCGGAACGCGTCGGCGTCAATATCGAGACGGCTCATACCATTCTCGCCGGTTTGGATCCTTCGGATGAAATGGGTTTTGCTCTGGCTTATGACAAACTCTTCACCGTTCATCTCAATGACCAGAACGGCTTGAAATTCGATGAGGATAAAACCTTCGGCTCCGTGGACATCCGAAGAGCGTTCAATCAGGTGCGACTCCTCGACCAATACGATTACGGCAAAAAGGGCGAGTTCGTGGGGCTGGACGTCAAGGCGATGCGAACCCAGAAACAAGGCAATGCGACCAAGCATCTATCCAACAGTCGGACTCTTTTCCTGCGTTTGGTCGAACTTGTCAGGAGTTTGGATAACGACAAGGTTCAGACGTTAATTAGAGAACGGGACTACGAAGAACTGGATATGCTCATCGTTAACCATTTGATGGGGCAATAAAAATACAGGAGGTTTCTCGAAGCATGGCTGAAATGGGCGGAAAAACAGTTTTGAGTATCGGTGCGCATCCCGACGATGCGGAATTTTTCTGTGCCGGGACGCTTGCGTTATTGCATGAAAAAGGCTGGGACGTTCATATTGCAACCGTATCACCGGGAGATTGCGGGACGGTGCAATACAGCCGGGAAGAGATCGGCAGAATTCGCAAAGGAGAAGCCACCAAAGCGGCTGGCATGTTGAACGGCACTTATCACTGCCTTGAGGGCTGTGATATTTTTATCATGTACGATCGCCCCACACTGACCAGGACGATTGAACTGGTGAGGAAAGTCCGGCCCCGTATCGTTTTTACGACGAGTCCGTCGGATTATATGGTCGATCACGAGATGGCCAGTAAGCTGGCCCAAACCGCTTGTTTTGCCTGTGGCGTCGTGAATGTGGAAACACCCGGCGCCGAGCCGTTCGAACCCATCCCTCACCTGTATTACATGGATCCCGCAGACCATAAGGACATATTCGGCACCGAGATTCAGCCCGGCATCATTGTGGATATTACCAGTGTGATGGAGATGAAAGAAAAGATGCTTTGTTGTCATAAGAGCCAGCGACACTGGCTGATGACGCACCACGGCATGGATGAATACGTCAACATCATGAAAGCGGGCAGCCAAAAAAGGGGGCAACAGATAAACACACAATTCGCAGAAGGTTTCCGGCAGCATTTAGGCCATGCCTATCCACAAGACAATATTCTCAAAGCGGAACTCGGAGACCTCGTTCATATTGTATAAGGAGATCGTCAATGGCACGAAAAATCAGCATGTTGGCGCCCGACTGGTGGGACTTTACGACGCTCGATGATGAGCTTCTCAACGATGCGGCTAAGCTAACCGCCGAGGATATGCTCGGTTTGAACCGGGATGGATTCAAGGTTGTGTTTTACGATACGCTCGAAGACTTCTACTTAGCCGAAGCCCTGGAGTACATCACCGCGTGGAAGCAGGCGACGGCGGATCAACCCGCGGGCATTTGCGGCCCGATCGGTCCGACGGAGCAGCTTCCGCTCGTAGCGCGACTCGTTAACGAATTGGAATTGGATCTGTCGAACGCCCATTTCTGGGGCATGGATGAATGGTATATGGACGGCAAGGAAGTGCCGCCATCCCATCCGCTGTCTTTTGCGAAGGCGGATATGGAGCTGTGTTTCAATCGGATTCGTGACGGATTAAAGATGCCGAAGTCCAATATTCATTTTCCAAAGGCGGACGCCGAAGAGTATATCAAGAGTTGGGAAGGTGTTCGTTGTGTCGTGATGCAGGGCGGGCAGGGGGACATTAAGCATTGGGCGTTTAATGATCCATTGAAACGTGAAGGCAAATATAAAGATGAGCCGCCATCGCCGAAGGAGTATCGCAAGCTGACAACGCGGGTTGTCAATTTGCATCCGGTTACCGTGATGCAGAACGCCCGGACCAGCGGCGGCGGTGTTGTGACCGGCGTGCCGACCAAGGCCATTACCGTAGGACCCGTGCAAACCTGGCGGGCGGAGAAGGTCTCGATCTGGCAGGCGGGCACGCACGATAATCCTTTCGGGATGAGATTGACGACACTGATGATCGGCAAAAAGATTGCGGATAGTGCAGTGCCGATGTCGCTTTTGGCCGGGCATCCGAACGTGCAGTTTAATATTTACCGACCCGCCATCGGAACGTGCGAAGCCGAAATGCACTGAGAACATTGGCATGTTGGAATAATGGATGGCAGACCTGCATGCTCTTTACTATTCCATTAGTCCAATATTCCAGCATTCCAATTTCCGGGCCCTTTGAGAGATTCGATTGATGATGAAAGATGTTTTAATTCTCAACACGGCTGTGGCGGATTTGCGGAGGCCGGACTTCGAGTTCGCTGATGAGCTGGTCGGCAAGGGTGGTTTGGCTAAGTGCAAGACGGAAGATATGCCGGACTATTCTCAACGGCAGATTAAAGAATGGATCGAACAGGGTTTTGCGACGGCTGGAGGGCCGGGCAATACGGCGCCGTTGATCGCTCGGACGGGCTTGAAGGTGGCCGTGGGAGTGAATCTTGGCAAAGGCGAATACGACGGCTTGGACGCCCAGGGCAGGTTTTTTTATGATGTGATGACCACTAACGCAATTGATATGTCTCAAACTCATATTCACCCGGAGCTTCCTACGGGGACGACCTTCATTCACAGCACGTCCGGCGACGACCGGGGTGGAATCGCTTATTTTCCGAATGCAAATAATGACTTTGATTTCGAGGTTTTTAAGGGAGCCGTCGAGCGTCTCAAGCCCAGCATCGTTTATTATATGTACTCCGGCCTGTCCGATAGAGGCGATGCGAATGAAGGCCGGGATTTGGCCGATTTTATCCGATGGTGTCGTAGTAACGGCGCCGTGACAATTGTTGATAGTCATACATTAACGGGCAATCCATTCGAATTGATCGAAAAGGGTGTTGCCGTCAAAGAATACCGGCTCCTGGAACCACTATTACCGGAGCTGGATGTGTTCTTTACTTCGTGCGATGAAGCGAAGCTAATTGAAAACACGCTTGCTCCAGGTCGGTCCTGGAGTACCTTCGAAGAACGCGAGAACGATATTCATTTTCTTGAATTTCTCACCGAGAGATTCTGGCAAAAGGATAGCAGGACGAAGCTTTTCGGCGTCACCGTCGGTGATGGGGCCTACGAGCGGCATATCGGAATTGACGAGGTTGCTGTTGGACCGAATCGGATCATCTCGCGATTTATGGCGGGCGAAGTCGTGGACCTGGTTGGGGCCGGCGATTCGTTTCGAGCCGGATTGATTAGTTACATTGCTTCACATCTGGATTCGTTTAAGGACGGCTCGATAGATTTTGAAGAAGCGGTGCAAATGGGTAATTTATTCGCTTCGCTCTTTATCAAGGCGCCACTCGGCGATAGATACGGCAATATTCAACCGTATGGAAAGATGCTAAAAGTTGTTCAAAGCGATGTCACTTATCCGAGTTTTGATGCGTTGCGATCGGCATTAGATTGAATCATTCACGACGGAAAGGAAATAAATATGGCCAAGAAGGATTCTGCGTTTGCCTGGCAGGATAAAGTCGGGAACGTTGCTCAGATTGGGGGGATCGAGACCTCGGTTTTAGATAACGGTTTGGGGAAAGGTACACGGATCGCCTGGGTGAATACGGGAGGTGGTTTGCGGTATAAGGTCGTGATCGACAGGGGATT
>JAFGTG010000495.1 GCA_016934255.1 Sedimentisphaerales bacterium | reverse complement strand
TTGACGAGCTTGAGCATTCCGCCGCCCGCTAACAGTTTGTATTTCACAAGGGCGATTTCAGGTTCAATACCGGTGGTATCGCAATCCATCAAAAAGCCGATCGTCCCGGTCGGCGCCAGGACGGTCGCCTGGGCATTGCGGAAACCGACCTTGGATCCCAGATCGACGGCCTGGTCCCAGGCGTCTTTGGCGGCGTTGCGCAGATAGTCCGGACAATGCGACTCCGGCAAATCGCACGCGTGCTGGCGATGCAAATTGATGACCTTGAGCATCGCATCGGCATTGTTCTTGAACTCCTCGAAAGGTCCCATCGCGGCGGCGATTTCGGCGCTGGCCGAATAGGCCGTACCCGTCATAATAGCACTGATAGCCCCGGCCATCGCCCGCGCCTGACTGGAATCGTAGGGTAACGCCAGACTCATCATGAGCGAGCCGAGATTGGCAAAGCCCAGGCCGAGCGGACGGAACATGTGGCTGTTCTTCGCGATGGCCGTATCGGGATAACTGCCGTTATCGACCAGGATTTCCTGGGCGATGATAAACAGGCGAATGGCCTTTTTAAAACTATCAACATCGAAAGAGCCGTCATCTTTGCGGAACTTCATCAGATTCAAAGACGCCAGATTGCACGCCGAATCGTCGATGAACATATACTCGCTGCACGGATTCGATGCGTTGATCGGCCCGGAATTCGGGCAGGTATGCCAGCGGTTGATCGTACTGTGGTATTGCAATCCCGGATCGCCGCAAATCCTCGTTCCCTCTGCTATTAATTGCATGAGTTCGCGAGCCGAGTGCTCTTCCAGCTTTTCGCCCGTCGTCACGGCATACGTCGCCCACGAAAGATCCTTCTCCACCGCTTCCATAAATTCATCCGTCACGCGCACGGACAGATTGGAATTCTGGAACATGACGCTGTCATACGCCTGGTTGTTGTAGTCGCCGTTGTAACCGGCCTCGATGAGCGCCCAGGCCTTTTTCTCTTCGTCGGTCTTACACGTTATAAATTCTTTAATATCCGGATGGTCGATTTTAAGCGATTGCATCTTCGCGGCCCGGCGGGTCTTTCCGCCGGATTTAATCACCGCCGCGATCTGGTCGTACACCCTCATAAAACTCAACGGTCCCGACGGCCTGCCGCCGCCGGAGAGCTTCTCTTTGCTGCTTCTCAGTGTTGATAAGTCGGTTCCCGTCCCCGAGCCGTGCTTGAACAGCATCGCTTCGCTCGTCGCCAGGCGCATGATATCTTCCATCGAGTCCTTGACCGATTGGATGAAACAAGCGGACGCCTGCGGATGCTCATAGCCGTTCTCACAAACGGCGGTTTCTTTGCGCTCGCAATCCCAGGAATAATTATGCCTGCCCCCGGAGATACCGTAAACATCAAAAAGCCCCACGTTAAACCACACGGGCGAATTGAACGCGCCGAACTGATTCACGCACAACCAGGCCAACTCGTTATAAAAAACTTCCGCGTCCTCGTCCGTCGCGAAATAGCCGTCCTTTCGGCCTCGATCCGCGATCGCCCGACAGACGCGATGAACGAGCTGTTTGACCGAGCGTTCCCGCTGGCCGGACTCGATATCACCATAGAAATACTTGCTCGCAACGACCTTCGTCGCTAATGGACTCCAGGAAGCGGGCACTTCGATATCGTCCTGCTCGAAGATGACTTTGCCGTCGTCGCCGGTAATCTTCGCCGAACGGGTCTCCCACTCAAGCTGCTCGAAAGGATGCACGCCGGGGGTCGAGAAAAAATGCTCCACCTTGAGTTTCATCATTTTGGAGGCCTCCACAGGTGTTTCCGGTCGCGATTGTCCGGTCGTGAAAGCATTACCAAGAACGAACTTTCCAGACATTTAAACGCCTCCATGCGAAAAAAATAATACCCCAATATATAGAATTATCACCGGGAATTATGCCAGATATTGTGGTCTAACCCGTAAACCAAGTATCGGCAGAATAGCGACATTTCGATAACCTGTAAAGACCAAAATTTGGTTTTCCAGCGCACTTTTTTTTCGTATTGTTCTTAGTCCTTATCGTTGCTGAATCTACGATGAAAAAAATTTTTATCCTCACGAAATGACCGCGGCCGGAATGAAGACTCATTTATTGTTACGCCGAGTCGTGAAAGCACGCTTCCCGCTATATTACAGAGGGCCCACATGAGCCGTTCCAGCAGACTATTATTTTTCAAGTGAAAGTAACCGTTTGTATGTTAGTTCATATTTCACCGGTCACGTGATTACCGCTTTCACAGGAATGCGTAAGGTATTAAAATAATTTCACATATGGTCGAAAGAAAAGAAAAAACAGAACAGATACGACAAAAGATCAAGGACTTCCCGACGGGTCCGGGTTTATACTTTATGAAAGGCCCGGCCGACCAGGTACTGTATATCGGTAAGGCGAAAAATTTGCGTTCGCGCGTCGGAAGTTACTTTCAACAAAGCATGGACCCGATTGCCACGCGCGGACCGAAAATCGCCGAGATGCTTAATAAGGTAGAAAACGTCGATTTCCTTGAGACACCCAACGAAGTCGAAGCCGTGCTGGCGGAAGCCCGGCTGATCAAAGATATTCGTCCGCCTTATAACACCGACCTTGTGGACGATAAAACATTCCCCTATTTGGAGATCATGACGAGCGACGATTTCCCCGGTGTCTATATCACGAGAAAACCCCACCCTCACGGCAGCCGGTTGTTCGGACCGTTTACCAGCGCGAAAGATCTCAGGGACGTTCTGGTGATCCTCCAGAAAATATTTAGATTTCGTACCTGTAAACTCGACATTTACGAGACGGACACGAAACGCCGATTCTTTCGTCCGTGTCTCTTGTACAGCATTAAGCAATGCGCCGCTCCCTGTGCGGCCAGGATCGACAGGGACGAATATAAAAAGATTATTACCGACCTTATCCGGTTCCTTCGCTCGAAGCGTTCGACGGTTTTGCGCCAGTTAAAGAAACAAATGTTAGAGGCCTCGCAGGCGTTACAGTATGAAAAAGCCGCCATGTACCGCGACCGCATTCGTTTGATCGAACGGCTCGACCAGCGAGGCACCCCCGACGAAAACGTTCAGCCGGAAGTCTTCGCCGGCGACCCGACGGAAGCCCTCATGCAACTGCGCGATGCACTTGGGATAAACGAACCGGTCCGGATCATCGAGGGGATTGACATTGCGAATATCTCCGGCGCCGAGGCCGTCGGATCGCTTGTCAAATTCATCGACGGCAAACCCTTCAAGAGCGGCTACCGGCGATTTAAAATCAATACCGTCAAAGGAATCGACGATTACGCGATGATCGCGGAAGTGGTCAAACGCCGCTATAAATACGCGTTGCGAGGCGAAGAGCTTTGGCCGGACCTGGTCCTGATCGACGGCGGTCTCGGCCATCTTCACGCGGCGGAAAAAGCCCTCCGTGAGCTCAACGCTCCCAGTGTACGAATCGCCTCCATTGCCAAACGCGAAGAAGAGATTTTTCTTCAGGGAAACACGTCCCCCCTTCGCCTGCCCGCCCGCTCCCCCGTTCGTAAACTCCTGCAATACGTCCGCGACGAAGCGCATCGATTCGCGCAGCATTACCATCATATCCTGCGCGGGAAAAAAATGCTGGGCAAAGAATCTTAAGTATATCCGGAAGGATGAATTGAATATCGCCTCGCGATAGCCTTTTAAGAACCCCTGACAAAATGAAACGAATGTCATTCTGAATGGAGCGTAGCGTAATGAAGAATCTCAAAGATAACGTATCATCCCAGATGCTTCGTTTCACTCAGCATGACAACGTAAGCAGTAAGGTGTGCAAAAAAAAAGAATTTGCACACCCTACCGGCTACCGACGATTCGATCTTAATGATTAGACGCTTTTCTTATCCCCCTGCTCCAACGGGATTTTTTTCTGCTCTTTTTCGGATTCTTGTTTTGGGGGCTTGTCGGAATCCTGTGGCTTTTCCCAGCGTTTCTCCAGCCGATCCAATCGCCTCTGCAATTGTTCCATCTGTTTCTGGATTCTATCGAACATCGGCCCGCCCGGCTCGAACGACGGAATCTGAAAATCCTGATAAGGCCTTATTTTATTCAAGTACAGATTCCATTCCGGCATTCTGAAAGGTTTTCTCGTCTCGACATCTTTCTGAGCCTCTTTCACGGCCTGCTCGGCGGGTTCGCGATATTTCTCAGGCAGCTTATCAATGTCCCCCACCGTGGTTTCGTATTCATCATCACCCGCCTGAACGGTGACCTTTGAATCGTTTTTATTCGGATTGCCTTCAATCGTAACTGTAAAATCGTCACCGTCTATCGAATGATGATACGTGTGTATCTCATTGAAAAACCGATTGATATGCATATCCAACTCCGGCGGCACGGCGTCTTTCAGCACTTCCATCCAATTCTCGTCGCCGGGCTTGAGCCGGAAAATCTTCCCAGGGCGCCACGATTGCACAATCTCCGGTTCGGG
>JAFGTG010000494.1 GCA_016934255.1 Sedimentisphaerales bacterium | reverse complement strand
CTCGAAGATCATGTGAAAACTCTTGATGATTTACGAGTGCCGATCATGGCCAGGCTGAATGCCGTACTCGATCGGAGCACTTTTAGTATGCTGCCTTGGCCTGAGAAAGAGGAGCAACAAACAATTGAAATTGATCGACAGAAAGTCGTTCAAATGTTGAGGACGCAAAATCCCGAACTCAGGGCGTTGGACTTTGAACTGGAAGCGGCGCGGAGTCGGGTTGATTTGGCGAAGAAGAAGTTCTGGCCGGACATCGGTGTGGGGCTTGGATGGACTGACACTGGAAGTGCAATGAATCCTGGCATACGTGATAGTGGAAAAGATCCGATTATCCTGATGTTTACAATGAATGTACCTATCTGGCGGGAAAGTTATAAAGCATCTGAGATACAGGCCAGAGCCATTGTTAGGAAAACAACCCAGCAAAAAAAAGAAACGGAAAACAAAATTATCGCCCGTGTCCAGCAAGTGCTGTATGATTATGAAGACAGTTACAGAAAGATTGGGCTTTATGGGGATGTGTTAGTTCCGAAGGCCCAAGAATTGCTGGGGGCATCCGAAACGGCTTACCGGGCGGGTACAGTGGATTTCCTGAGTCTGATTAATGCGCAGCAGAAACTCCTCGAATTTCAGTTGGAGTATGAAAGGGTTGTGTCGAACCATCAGCAACGTCGGGCTGAGTTGGAAGTGCTCGTGGGAACGGAACTATGAGCCGTGAGAATAATCATTTTAGCTTTATTAGGAAGAATAATGAACATAAATCCTACTTTTAAGATAGGATATAAGGTTATTTTAGGATGGTTGGCATGAAAAATTCGATGTTTAAGACATTTTTAGGTCGGATTGGACTTATCTTGATTATCATTGCGGCCTTTTTAGTGGGTTACGCGGTCAAGGCTTTGAGAGGGTCACGTCCGCCGGAAATGGAGCACGACCATGTTTCCACCGGGAGCGAGGACACTGAGCAATGGTGGACCTGCTCGATGCACCCTCAGGTTCGCCAGCCAAAGCCGGGTAAATGCCCGATCTGTTTTATGGATTTGATTCCCGCTGCTTCTGAGGGGATGGAAGTGGGCGAGAGGGAGATTGCCTTTTCGAATAGCACTGTCAAGCTGATGGAAATTCAGACAACGCCGGTGGAGAGGAAATTCGTCGATGCTGAAATCCGTATGGTGGGCAAGGTGGATTACGATGAAATCAGAGTGAAGAATATCACCGCCTGGGTGCCGGGTCGGATCGACCGGCTGTACGTCGATTTTACCGGGATTACGGTAAGGAAAGGCGACCATATGGTTGATCTTTACAGCCCCGAACTTATTAGCGCGCAGGCGGAATTGCTCCAGGCGTTGAAGGCCGCCGGTAATATAACGACGACCACCTCCGATTTAGTCAAGGGGAGCACTCTGGCGACGTTGGAAGCGGCCAGAGACAAGCTTCGATGGCTCGGGCTAACCAGAGAGCAGATCGGCGATATCGAGGATTCCAGCAAACCCGTTACTCATATCACGATTTATTCACCCATGGGCGGAGTCGTGATTCATAAGAACGCTAACGAGGGACTTTACGTCGGCACGGGGACATCTATTTACCAGGTCGCGGATCTTTCCCAATTATGGATCAAGCTGGATGCGTATGAGTCTGATTTGGCCTGGCTTCGATACGGGCAGGGCGTTGAATTCACAACGGAAGCGTATCCGGGAGAGCTTTTCAACGGCACCATCAGTTTTATCGATCCCATTCTTAACGATAAAACACGAACGGTCAAATTAAGAGTGAACGTGGACAACACCGCGGGGAAACTCAAGCCCGGGATGTTTGTCAGAGCGATCGTTCGTTCCAGAGTCGCCGAAGGCGGCAGGATTATGGCGCCTGAGATGGCGGGCAAATGGATATGTCCGATGCACCCGGCGGTGGTCAAATCGCAACCTGGAAGCTGTGACATTTGTGGTATGGACCTGATGACGACGGAGTCACTCGGCTATGTCGTCGATACGCCCAATGAAGCGCCGCTGGTTATCCCCGACTCGGCGCCTTTGATTACGGGAAGCCGTGCGGTGGTGTATGTACAACTGCCGAACGAGGTTAAACCGACGTTTGAAGGACGCCAGGTCACTCTTGGATCCCGGGCCGGTCATTTTTATTTGGTCAAAGACGGCCTGAGTGAAGGTGAGGTTGTTGTTACTCATGGGAATTTCAAAATTGATTCGGCCCTCCAAATCCAGGCCAAGCCCAGTATGATGAGCGCTGACGACAGTCACTCCCATGAGCTTTATGATGTACCGGATAAGTACCGCGAACACATCTGGGCTATCATTGACAAGTATTTATTGTTGCAGGAAGCACTGGCCAGCGATCGGAAGGAGGACGCTGCTCAGGCGGCGAATGAGGCGCAGGAAATCCTATCCAAGGTTGATATGGGTTTACTGAGTAAAGCAGCGCACGAGGTTTGGATGGGTAGTGACATTCGGATGAATGAAGCGCTGACAAATATAAAAGAGGCTGCACAAATTGAAGTGATGCGCCAGGCATTTGAGCGATTTTCCAACGAACTTATCCCCGTGGTGAAGCAATATGGGATTCCTGGGAACCGAGTCCTTTACCGGATTCATTGCCCGATGGCTTTCAATAACAAAGGGGCGGACTGGCTCCAGCGGGACGAGGACATCCGCAATCCGTATTTTGGCGCTTCGATGCTCAAATGCGGCGAGGTTACTGAGGTGATAAGTGTGAAAATGAAATGAAAGAGTTTAATGAAACCATTTTTAAGGGTTAGATCATGATGACAACAAGAATGAAAATCTGGACGATGTTTTTTGTAGCCATCACTTTGTCGATGGGATTGCTATTGTTCAATGGTTGCAAGAAGTCTGAAAATAATTCATCCGGAACGGCGCAGGAAACAAAGAGCCATCAAGGTCACGATCAGATGGCGATGGAAGCCGAGACCGCGGCTGACACGGATTCGACTATCGAGCAAAAAACCTGTCCGGTCATGGGCGGAGCGATCAATAAGGAACTCTTCGTCGAGTACAAAGGCAAAAAAGTATATTTCTGCTGCGCCGGATGCGAAGAGCAGTTCCAGAAAGAGCCTGAGAAGTATATTGCCAAGCTTCCTCAGTTCAAGCAATAACGACAGGATTAAGGATCCATGGGCAAATCACCGACAAATAGTGAGAGTCAATCTACAGGCTTGCTAAGCAAACTCATCCGGTTTTGTCTTGAGAACAAGCTGGTTGTTGGTCTCTTTATTATCCTTATCGTAGGGATGGGTTTGTATGTAGCGCCCTTCGATTGGGATATTCGGGGCTTGCCCCGTGATCCGCTCCCGGTGGATGCGATACCCGATATCGGTGAAAACCAGCAGATTGTGTTTACCGAGTGGATGGGACGCTCGCCGCAGGATGTCGAGGACCAGATCACGTATCCGTTGACAGTGTCGCTTCTCGGCGTTCCCGGCGTCAAGACCGTACGCAGCTATTCATTTTTCGGCTTCTCAAGCATCTACCTCATTTTCGATGAGGGCGTTGATTTTTACTGGTCTCGCAGCCGGGTGCTTGAGAAGCTCAATAGCCTTCAGTCCGGTACGCTTCCGGAGGGTGTCCAGCCGAT
>JAFGTG010000493.1 GCA_016934255.1 Sedimentisphaerales bacterium | reverse complement strand
GATTTTGCATCTTTTGGTCATGCCGGTACGATCTTTCCCAGAACGACCGACTGCTCGGCGCCGGTAGCTCCGGGAACGTTGTTTGTTAGTCCTTTTATCGTTGCCCAGGCCAAAATGGCAAATGAGACCGCTTCTTTGGCATCAACGCTGATGCCAAAATCATCGGTCGAAAGCATCTTAACCTCCGGCAGCTCTCTATGCAACATCTCAACCAACGTGCGGTTGTGCGCCCCGCCTCCGCAGAGAATCATCTCGTCCGGTATCACAGGTAGAAACTTTCTATACGCCTGAGCGATACTCCGCGCGGTAAAAGCCGTTACGGTCGCCACGATATCGACATCCTTCAGACCTTTCTTGGCACCGCGTTGAAAGATTTGCTCTGCGAAGGGTGTCCCGAACTCTTCCCGGCCGGTTGATTTTGGAGGACGGCGCTGAAGAAAAGGATGCCGGAGCATTTCATTCAGGAAATTTTTGTCCACCGTCCCCCGCGCCGCTATCTTTCCGCCGCGGTCATAATGCCGCTTACCGCCGCTCATCAATCGAACGATATCATCGATGACCATATTCCCCGGGCCTGTATCGAAAGCGATAATATCGTCTTGCTTACACCCACTCGGAAGAAAAGTCACATTGGCAATACCCCCGATATTTTGCACGGCGCGATGAAGCCGCTTGTAGCCGTACAGAATATAATCCGCGTAAGGAACGAACGGCGCACCTTCGCCCCCGGCGGCCATATCGCGCGGCCTGAAATCCGCGACCGTCGTAATACCCGTCCGCTGGGCGATAACAGAAGGTTCGCCAATCTGCAACGTGGAACGAATCATAGCCCGACCATATTGCTTGCCGATAGGATTATGATAAATCGTCTGGCCATGAGAGCCGATCAAATCTATGGAGTTAAGCGAGATACCGTTTCGGGAACAGAGCTTCACAACCGCATCGGCAAAAACCTCGCCTAAGACAAAATTGTAATGGCAAATATCATCCAATCGGGCTGATTCAGGTCGGCACAGCTTTAGAATCTGCCGCCGCAACGCAGCCGGATATGGAAACATTTCAAACGCCAACAGGCGAACCTTCCTCTTGCTGATATCAACCACGGCCGCATCTACTCCATCGGCGGATGTGCCCGACATCAATCCTACCACTCGCATTTCACCGCGACGCGCCATCTCTTGATTTTGCTGATTCACGACTTATTTCACCACATTAACCAACACAAAGAAGCCATTCAAAAATCATACAACAGATTCATGTCGCCGGCAACTTACTCATCCGGCAAGAAGTACATTTACATTTTCCACATAAAGTGATAAAAACGTAATCAATAAATATAAGAGCACCGGAGAATGATAATGTCGGATGCAACAAAGAAAGCTGAAGAATTTTTGAGCCACGAACGGGCGTTTCGGTTGGGGGATTTGATGACGGAAGCCTCTCACCCGAAAACTCGTACGCTTTCGCAGACGGTGGCGACGGACTTGCCCGCCGCGATCCGGCTGCTGCAATCCGTGGATGACGATATCCCGCCTGCAATGGAAAAGGTGCTCCGGCAGGAGTCATTCAGCCGGCTTGTCAAAGCGTTCGGCGAAGCGATGGGTGCCGGTAAGAAAATCTTCTTTACGGGATGTGGATCGACGGGCCGATTGAGCATCCTGCTGGAAGCGATGTGGCGGGGGTTCTGGCGACAACTTCAACAAACCCATCCGGAAACGGCCGCCGATCTTCCCGACATAGAGGACCGGGTTATCAGTGTCATGGCCGGGGGGGATTTCGCCTTGATCAAAGCCGTCGAAGGGTACGAGGATTTTCCCGACTTCGGACGATACCAATTGAGGGAAAGAGGCGTCCAGGCCGGCGACGTGGTCGTCGCCATCACGGAAGGCGGCGAGACACCCTTCGTCATCGGCACAGCCTGGGAAGGATTAAAAGCCGGGGCGAACGTCTTTTTTGTCTATAATAATCCTTCGGAATTGTTGTGCCAACATGTGGAGCGATCCCGGGAAGTGATTGAGGAGCCGCGTATTACCAAGCTCGACCTGACAACCGGTCCGATGGCCATCACCGGCTCGACGCGAATGCAAGCCACGACGGCCGAACTGTTCATTGTCGGCAGCGCACTTGAGATTGCGCTCGTGCGTTTCCTTTGCGAACAGCTCTCCCCGGCGCACGTGGAACAATTGGAACTCATGCAGCGGGAAACCAGCGATTATCTTCGGTTACTATCCGAGCTTATCAAGCAGCTTTCAACCCCTGAGGCTGTTGACGCACTGGTTCGAGCGACGGATTTCGAAGAGAACATTTATCGCCGAAAAGGCCTCGTAACCTACCTGGCCGACTCATTTCTGTTAGACATCCTGACGGATACGACGGAGCGCTCTCCGACGTTCATGCTTCCGCCTTTTCGAAAATGCGATGATAACCGTTCACCAAACTCCTGGTCGTTCGTTAAGGATCCCTTTCGCACGACTGAAGAGGCCTGGTTCGACCTTCTACAGCGCGAGCCGCGAGGTTTGGATTGGGAACGTGAGATTTATGAAAAACTGAAGGCGCCGAAAAATCTGCAAACCCGACCGCCCAAGCTGGACAATTCCGAGATATATAAATTTATGGTCGGCAATGAACCTGATCCTTCCCGAACGGATGCACCGGATTCCGCGTTGATCGCCGTCACTGTTGGCGACAAAACAGATCATTTGATTGATGTTATGCTCCAGGAATCTGAATCGCCGTATAAGAAAAAAGCGGCTTTACTCATCGGCTCTGAGGTCCCCGTCGCCGGCATCGATGAAACATTCCGATTCGCTTACAATCCGCCTGATTCGCCCTTACAGCTATGGCATCATCTCGCCGTCAAGCTCGTTCTGAACACGCTCTCCACGGCGACGATGGTCTGTATGGGCCGGGTTATCGGCAACGCGATGGTCTGGCTGTCCCCGAGCAATAAAAAACTGATCGACCGCGGCTGCCGTCTCATCGCCCAGCAGACGGATTGCAGTTACGAACAGGCCTGTATCGCCCTTCACAAAGCGATGGAAGAGGTCGAAGCCGGACAGCAACAAGGCCGAGAGGTTCCTTCACCCGTCGCGCTGGCTATCCAGCGGATCTAAAGCAGTCAATCCCGGTAGATCAGATATTTGTTTCTGATTTTTTTAAAAGACGCCAGTTCCGTCTGCCATTTGTTACGTAACTCATCCAAAGACGAACCGCCTATGATCGCATTACGAACGTCCGAAGTACCGCACAGACGGTCGAAATGCCCGGCTCGCCACTGGAAGTCGTCCGGATACATCCGGAAAATCGTATCGACAATTTTAATACCGGCGAAGTAAGGTTTAAGCGCATCTCTGTCCGTGACGATAATCCGTACACCGTTACAGACCTGACCTTGATGTTTCGAGCTTGTGGGCGTGAAACGGGCTGACTCAAAACGCATACCCGGCAGGCTCAGTACATTCAAACGCTCGACCAAGTGCTTTGAATTGATCCAGGGCGCGCCGAACTGCCTGAACGGCATCGCCGTTCCCCTTCCTTCGGAGACATTTGTTCCTTCCAACAGGCACAGCCCCGGATAGATGGCGGCGGTTTCCAGGTCGGGCATATTCGGCGAGGTCTTGATAAAACGCAGACCGGTCTGGTCAAACCACAGCCGTCGGCGCCAGCCTTCCATTGGGACAACGACCAATTCGGTCTTCACATGGCCGGCCAGCCAGTCCTGCCCATTGAACATTTTAGCCAGCTCGCCCGCCGTCATGCCGTGTCGGACCGGTATCGGGTAAAGCCCTACGAAGCTGGCCTGCGTCGGTTCGAGACTATTACCTTCCACACAAATACCGTTGATGGGATTCGGGCGGTCCAGCACGACAAACGTTTTTCCGTTCTCAGCAGCCGCTTCCATCGCCAGTGACATCGTATAGATATAGGTGTAAAACCGGGCGCCGATATCCTGGATATCGAAAACGAGAACATCGACATTTTGCAGCATGTCTTTGGTGGGTTTTTGTGTCTTGCCATAAAGGCTATGAATCGGCAGGTTATAAACGGGGTGAATTTGGGTGTCGATTTTCTCGGCGTCCGGGGCCGTGCCCCAAAAACCGTGTTCCGGGCTGAAAAGAACCACAATTTTCATGCCGGGCATTTCCCTGAATACATCCACGATAAACCGGCCTTTGCGATCAAACGCCGTATGGTTGGTGATAATTCCAAGGCGTTTATCTTGAAAGAAATCCTTATACTCCCCCACTCGATCCAATCCGGTCTTTACCGAGCCATAGCAACTGGAAAGCATTATTAGAAAACCTATGATAATGATTACTTTTGTTGATTTCATTTTTCCCATCCATATCAAATAACATCGTCAACTTTACCTGCTGATACTGTAAACGACTTTTAACGCTTCAACAAGAAATATAGTGACAAAACGCACCATTCACGATAAGATAGCCTTCTCGGACTTATGAAAAGAATCGAAATGAAACGACTGCGAACAACGCTTCTGATATTACTGCTCTGCCTTTCGATACAATGCCGGCCCGTCCAGGAAGAAAAAAAGCCCGAGTACCATTTTCCTCAGATCGCTCCCGTCATCTCTGAAGAAATGGAAAAAGGCAACTTCCCCGGTGCCGTCGTGTTTGTCGGCCGGGGGGACGATATCGCATATTGGGAGGCTTTCGGCCACGAAATAACGAACCCATGCGAAGAACCGATGGACAAAAACACGATTTTCGACATGGCCTCCGTAACCAAGCCGGTCGCCACCGCCACGTCGATCCTGATT
>JAFGTG010000492.1 GCA_016934255.1 Sedimentisphaerales bacterium | reverse complement strand
CCCGGAAGACGCGCCGAACCATCCCCATACCCGTATAGCACTGGATGGTCTTACCGTCGCTGGAGGCAATGCCCGCCGATTCCTGGCCGCGGTGTTGAAGACTGTGCATACCGAAATACGTCTTACTTACGGCCTGATCGTCTCCAAAAATACCAAAGAGACCACAATTTTCTTTTTTCTCGGAACTCATAGATAGATTCTCAACTTTCCGTAGGAAATTGTCAATTCAAAACCGCCCCAGACCACCCTTTTCTTCTATGTCGCCAGGCTCAAAGATGTTCGCGGAACACGAACATCTTGATCTTAATCGGAATCGGGATACATAAATTCCGGTACCCGTTGAAGTTTGCCTTCGGCATTGACGCACGCCAGCACACTGTCGGCTTCAGCCAGAAGGAGTCCATCAGAGCATCGTTTTAGCTTATACGTATGCTCGACCTTGCTGGTTGTGACCAGCGAACAAGTCGTTTCCAATTCCAGCTTCTCATCGTATTGCGCGGGCCGACGGTATTTGATCTGCAGCCGGGCCACGACGAAAAAAGTCCCGGCCTTTTCAAGCTCTTTATATGCCAGACCGTTGGCGCGTAACAATTCCGTGCGGCCCATCTCAAACCATACCGGATAAACGCTGTGATGGACGACGCCGCCCATATCAGTCTCGGCGTATCGAGGTATGATGGGAATCTTATGCGTATGAATCGTTATTCGTTGCGGTAAATCCATAGACCAAAAAATTCTAAACCCGAATTCCTAAGGCACACTAAGAAAACTAATGTTTTGTGGGCTTGTCATTCTGAGCGAAGCGAAGAATCTCAGTCTTTGCGCCTGAATAGAGACCCTTCGCTTCGCTCAGGGTGACAAGAGAGAAGTTTTTTAAGTGTGCCCTATAATTTAGATATTAGGATTTTCTTTTTTACTCCATTGTTTTTCTATTTCTTCGAGTGTTTTACCTTTCGTCTCCGGTACAAATCGACTGACAAAAACAAGTAAAATAACACAAAAAACACCGTACAGCCAGAACGGAAAGGCGTGGTGGAATTTTTCGAGCAGCCACGGATTCCCATCCATCATCGGGAACGTCTGCGAAATGATGTAATTCGCCACCCACAGACATACCGTGGCCATCGCCATCGCTCGACCGCGAATCCGCGTCGGGAAAATCTCCGACAGAATCACCCAGGTCACCGGCCCGACGGAAAGAGCAAAGCAGGCAATATAACTGAGGATAAAGAACAAAATCCACAAGCCCGTCGTCTGGGCGTACGCCGCTAATCCCATCGCCAAAAGAGAAATGCCCATCCCCGCCGAGCCGATCATCATGAGGGGCTTCCGACCCAATCGATCCACCGTCCAGATAGCAACTATGGTAAACGTCAAATTGACCGCGCCGACGATCACCGTTTGAAGAAGCGCGGCGTTGGTCTCCGAGCCCATCTTCTTAAAGATTTCCGTGCCGAAATAAAGAAAAACATTAATTCCCGTTACTTGCTGCAAAACCGCCAGGACGATTCCGATCACGAAGACAATCTTCATGCCCGGCTGAAAGAGTTGCTTGAGCGAACCACTCTCGTGAGCGATGGCATCTTTAATCTCCAACAATTCGGTGTTGGCGTATTGAGATCCGTTAACGCGCGTGAGTATCGCCAATGCCTCATCGCCCCGGTTCTGCTTGGTGAGCCAGCGGGGACTCTCCGGCACGAAGAAAAGAAAAACAAGCAAGAGCACCGCCGGAAGTGACTCCGAACCGAACATCCACCGCCAGCCAAGCTCCTGATTCCACGCCGAATCTCCTTGAAGCGCGATGAAATAATTGACGAAATAGACCACCATAAAACCGGTCACAATCGCAAATTGATTGACCGAGACCATCCGGCCGCGAATCCTCGCCGGGCTGATCTCGGCGATATACATCGGAGAGGATATCGACGCCGCGCCGACGCCGATACCGCCGATGATGCGGAAAATGATAAACGTCGCGATTTCTTTCGGGATAGCCGTTCCTATCGCGGAGATGAGAAACAAAACAGCGGAGATAATCAGCACCTTCTTCCGGCCCAGCCAGTCGCTGAGCACCCCGGCGAGAGCCGCTCCAATGGCACATCCTAAAAGCGCGCACCCCGTCGCCCAGCCTTCGGCGTTCGCATCGAGCGCGAAGTGATCTTTGAGCGGCCCGATCGCCCCGTTGATGACGCCCGTGTCGTAGCCGAACAGAAGACCGCCTAAAGCGGCGACAACACACACCAGCGCCACATACAATCCACTCCCCTTTTCGCCTTCCTGCATGAGCCTACCTCAGTTTATTCAATATCTTTCGACGGCTTCGGACAATTCTCCAAAGCGTTCTTCAAGGCCCAGTCGATGAACATCGCATGATTGTTGTTGACCAGTTTCCCATCGTCTGCCCAGCATTTTGCCCTGGCCTCTTCCATTTGCGAGACCGCCGGACAGGCCTTCTCGCCGATGCTCTGCAACTCGCGGGCGGCGTAGAGCACGGTTTCTTCACGTTCGTCTCCCAGGCCGTCGGCCAACACGTCGAGAGCACCCTGGCAATGCCCCAGCTTGCACAGCAAACCGGCCGCGGCGAATCGAACGTTCGGACTCGAATCTTCCAACAGCGGTTTGAGATCATCGACCGTCCCTCGCGCTTCGGAGCCGAGGGCGGTCAATGCAATCACGCCCCAATAACGGACCGCGCTATCCGAATCGGTCAGCAACCGAACCATTTTAGGGATACTCTCCGGTCCGGCGCCGACCAAACCAGCCGCGTCAAGGATGTTCTTGCGTGGAAACTTTCTCGGATCCCGCGCGATGTCGTACGGCGTCGACCCTTCGGCGCGAATGTGCATCTCCGCCTCCGGCAGCAAACCCAGGTCGCGCATCTGGAGCATCCAGCGATGGAGGACGTCGCGCATGTTTGCAAGAATATGGCGATGTTCCGGGGATTCCGCGAGATTATTGAGTTCGTACGGGTCTTCTGAAAGATCGTAGAGTTCCTCGACCGGTTTCTCCGGCGCCCACAGCAAACCCTGGGCGTGAGTTAACGGACCCTCCGCCACCACACGCCGCAATTCCTGCATAATCTCCGCCTGATCGCAATATTCGCTCGGCTGGATATACGGCAAGTGCGGCATGAAATTACGAATATATTTATAGCGATCGTCGCGCACGCAACGCGAGAATTCATACGCCTCATCCACCCGGCTGGATGCGGCGAAAATGTACTTTCGCGACCATTTCGCCTTTTGACCGAGGAACGGACGCCCTTGCATATACTTCGGAATCGGCAATTTCGTAAGACTCAACACGGTCGGGGCAAAATCGACGAAGCTTACGAGTTCGTCAACCCGCTCGCCCGGCTTTTCCGGCGATAGATGCTGATACGGCGCAGGAAAACGAACCATTAGCGGGACATGAAGCCCCGTATCGAAGAGCGTCCTTTTGTATCGGGGCAAACCCAGCCCATGATCGGCGTAGAAGAATACAATCGTGCTATCCGCCAGGCCATCGGCTTGAAGCTGATCGAGCAAATCACCGACCTGCTTGTCCAAGAAACTCATTAAGTCGTAGTAGCGCGCCCAGATTTTTCGTACCATCGGCGTATCAGGATAGAATGGCGGCAAGGTCACATTGACCGGGTCGTGACGTTCGTCCGGATCGAGCTTCGAGCTATATTTATCGAAGAATTCCTCGTCGGAACCGTTGATCTGTCCCTGGTGCGTCGAAGTAAAATTAAAGACGCTGAAGAACGGCTGGCCGGGTCCGCGGTTTCGCCAATGGGCCTCATGGCTCGATTCATCCCAGACGTTCACATCGATGAAGTTATAATCCTTTTTGTAATTGTTCGTGCAGTAATATCCGGCCTCGCGAAGATATTCGGGAAAGCACTTGATCTCCGACGGTAGTTTAACGTCGGAACGTAAATGTTGGGTGCCGAGAGACGTCGCATAAACGCCCGTAATCAAACAGGAGCGGGACGGCGCGCACACCGGTCCCGTTGCAAACGCCTTGGTATAAACCACTGACTCGCCGGCCAGCTTATCCAGGTTCGGCGTGATCGCAAACGAATCGCCATAGCATCCCAGATACGAGGCGCTGACGTCTTCACAGGTAATCCACAGGATATTGGGCGGTCCTTCGGCCGGCGCCACGGACGGCCTTAACATTCCGCGGCATCCCGAAAGGGCGACGCCCGAAACACAAAGTCCCATTGATTTAAGGAAGTCACGACGCGTGCTTACGGTACTCATTTGTGCTCTCCTTCTTGAGCTTGGATGATTTTAAAATCACGAAGACTGCGAACTCTCTTGCCCTCTACGGCGTCCAGTTCAACGACGAGTTGATATTCGCCGACCTGGTTCGGGAGCGTCTGGGTAAACGAGACGACGTCCCGTCCGAACCCCTGAACGCGGCAATGGCCGGATTGTTCGGCGATCATCTCCTGTCCGCGCATCAGACGAAAATGAACGATTCCTTCCCACTCGGCGTACAAATCATTAACGACATACACCTTGAACTCGCGCTCGGCGCCGGGGGGGAGGTCTCCACCCCAAAAGTCGATCATCAATCCAATCGGTGAAAAGGCATCGCGAACATACTGCTCGAAGTTGGGTTCGAAGGTCAGGGCTTCCAAATCGATGAAGTGGTCGCTGGTCGCGCCGCCTTCCGGCCTGGGCTTATCACCCGCACGGGAATAACCCAATCCGCAAAAATGCAGCACGCCGGCACATTCGCGATGACCCCGCCAGAACTCCGTTAAGGCGGCCAGGTAACGCCCGTAGAGCAAGCGTCGCTGAGCCACAGTGGAATTCGGTCCGAGCAGAAGGTTATAAACCTTGTCGGTAAGACAGGTCGTCGTGCCATCCCGATTGATCCATAGCCAGGCATATTCATTGATAATGATTGGAAGGTCATAACGCTTCTGGGCATCTCGCAAGCGAGGTACGCCCGAGGTCTCGGCCAAATCCGACAGATGGAACTCACCCCGGCCCCATTGAATCGTACTAAACAGATAAGGATGCGACTCGACGCAATCGTTCGGACTCTGCGGCTCGGCCCAGCCGTTCTCCCATGGACGATTGGACAAATCCAAATGCCGGACGGCCTGGAGAGCCTTGCCGGTTTCTTTTGTATTGCTTTCATTTTGGGCATCCCAGATGACGACGCATGGGTGGTTCCATCGTTCGCGCATCCATTCAGTATATTCCGGAATGATCTTCTCGCTGACCGGCTTTTCCGGCGCATCACTCAGCAGCCAGATGGGAAATTCATCCTGAATCAAAAAGCCCTCCTCGTCGGCGATGTCGTACCAAATCTCTGGCGGAAAACCGATGCAATAACGAATCGAATTCCAGTGCATGCTCTTGAATTTTTGATGCAGTCGGCGCACCCACTCGGCCCGCCAGGGTTTATCGCCCCGCTCGGCGTCCTCGAAGAAGCGATATGCACATACATTTGTCCCTCGCATGTAATACGGCTTGCCGTTCAGCATCGCCCGGCCGGATTCCCGGTCGAATTGAAACGAGCGCACCCCGAATCGCGTCCGCTTATAATCGCCCGCCGTCCAAAGCTCCAGCTCGTAAAGGAACGGATCCTCCGGGCTCCAAAGGTGACAATCCTTAACGGGAATCGAGAACTCAATCATCTTTTGCGTTTGTTCGGCCGCACCGGCCAGAGCAACAGCGCCGCTGCGAACGGTCTCGCCCGTACGAGCCTCCCGCAATCGAAAGCGAATGTCCAATTCCGATGCATCTGAAATATAATCCAATTCCATCACGACCTTGACTCTGCTATTCTCCAGATCGGGCGCCGTTTGAACATTTACGATATAGGGCGTACGGGTTAATATCAATTCCACGGAGTCATAAATACCGGGAATGTACAGATATTTCTCGAAGTCCCACCCGGTCGGCACTCCCTCGGGCAGCGATTCGCGATCCGCACCTACGCGAACGATCAGTTCATTCTCCTGGCCCGAATCATTAAGGAAATTCTTGACGTCCAAGAGAGCGGGCGTAAAACACGGCAAATGCTCCCCGACGATATGATCGTTAAGGAACACCTTCGTGCCATATTTCGCCTTGTGAATTTTCAATATCGCGATGTCCGGAATCGATTTATCCAGTGTAAAGGTTCGACGATACCAGAACGCTTCTCGCTT
>JAFGTG010000491.1 GCA_016934255.1 Sedimentisphaerales bacterium | reverse complement strand
GCAACTCTCACCGATACGATGAGCAGAGAAGATTATGAAAAGCAGCTTGCGGAACCGATTCAAAGGCGATTTTTCACGCATAAGCTTTTTGGTGAGATCAGATGTTTACTGACGATTTACGGCGTACCGTTCAAGGTGGGAAAACGAGATTCTTTAGAGCGTATGAAAAAGGATCTCGATGAGTTGCAAAAACAAGCGGATAAGAAAAAAGAAAGGATGGAGCAGCTTAAGCAAGATGGTTGGACCCATTCCCGTGCCTACCAATCCACGCAGGACGAATTGAAACAATTGAAATTTAAAATTGATCGAATCAATGGCAATGAAACAGGTGCATCGGTGGACAGTGAACTCTCGATGGTCCTGTTCGGTCATTACGAGCTGTACCGATGGCAGCCGAATACGTTAAATGTGAAAAGTGCCCACCTTGATTTTGGTACACTGATGGTCAGCCGACTTGACGGCCCGAGTGATGAAATTGCCAAGAATCTTGTTGATAAGGCGATAAGAGCGGAAAAAACGGGACTTCATGGCATCGCTTACATTGATTCGCGGGGTCTTGTAGGTAAAGATGTGTATGGTCAATATGACCGATCTTTGCGTCATTTAGCAACATTAACGAAAACACTGACGCCAATACCCGTTGTCGAAGAGCGAACGGCCGAGCTTTTCAAGCCCGGTTCCTGTCCTCAAACGGTTCTCTACTGCGGGTGGTACAGTGTGTCAAAATATATTGATGCCTTCGATTTTGTCGATGGAGCCATCGGTTATCACATTGCCAGCTTTGAAGCAATCAATCTTCGCGATTCGAACAGTAAACAATGGTGTCCATCCATGCTCCGAGACGGCGTCACTGCAACCCTGGGCTCCGTGGCTGAGCCTTATCTTCAATCATTCCCCGAGCCCAAAGCATTTTTTGGGGAATTGTACAAAGGCGAGTGTCTCGTTGAAGCATACTATCACACGAAACCGTTCAATTCATGGCAACTGCTTCTTATCGGTGATCCCCTGTATAAACCCTTTCCAAAATCCTCTCAAGACTAAGTCTGTATGGCAGTCTTGTCGAGGTCACGTAGTTTGAAATTAGGAGTGTTTTGTTTATGAAGATACTCAATGTCGTTGGGGCCAGGCCGAATTTCATGAAAATAGCGCCGCTGATGAACGAGTACGGACGGCGTGAGAAAATCCATTCCATTCTCGTACACACGGGTCAACACTATGACGATAAAATGAGCGACCTGTTCTTTAACGAACTGGAGATCCCCAAACCACATGTGAACCTGGAAGTTGGATCCGGTAGTCATGCTGTACAGACCGGAGAAATCATGCAGAGATTTGAGCCGGTTCTTACAGGCTATTGGCCGGATGTGGTTGTCGTCGTCGGCGATGTGAATAGCACGATTGCCTGCGGCCTGGTGGCCGTCAAGCTGGGAATCAAACTTGCTCATGTCGAGGCCGGGCTGCGGAGCGGCGACAGAGCGATGCCGGAGGAAATCAATCGTATCTTGACGGATTCCATCAGCGACTATCTTTTTTGTACGGAACAAAGCGGCTTGAATAATCTTCTTCTTGAAGGTGTATCCGAAAAAAAGATCTTTTTCGTTGGGAACGTCATGATCGACACACTTTTGAATAATAAGATCAAGGCTGAAAGATCAGATGTGTTAAATCGGCTTCAACTCAATGGAAACGATTTCGCCGTACTCACATTGCATCGACCGTCGAATGTCGATGATCCGAACGTTCTTGGTGGAATCTTAGACGCCCTTGAGGTCATAGCGAAAGATATGCCGATCGTTTTCCCGGTTCACCCTCGAACCCGCAAAATGTTTGATTCCGGTTCCTTGGGGGACCGCATGGGGAAGATGCTCAATCTTCGACCGACCGAGCCTTTAGGATATCTCGATTTTTTAAAGCTGATGTCGCACGCCCGAATCGTTCTGACCGATTCGGGAGGCATGCAGGAAGAGACGACGATTTTGAAGGTGCCATGCCTGACGCTTCGTGAAAACACCGAGCGTCCCATCACGGCGGAAATCGGTTCGAATCGTATTGTTGGTACCAACCCGGCCAGGATTATTGAGGCGTATCGTCATGCCATGAATGGGGGATGGCGTGAGCCGGGAACTCCACCATTATGGGACGGCCACGCTGCCCGGCGTATTGTTGACATCCTGTTGGATAAGTTGTAGAACACTTTTCGTTGTGGAGAGCCAACGGCGCGAGTCGCTTGGGGTGATAAAAGGCCGTTTCGTCTCAAATTACAATAAGGGTATTATTGGGTGGCTTCAAGCACCTGCCATTAAGCCGGCCTTGGTTAAAACGCCGGCATTTTTTATATTTTAAAGGGTACAATATAAGTGCGCCTGGACCGTTGATAGACTATAAGATGCACGCAATGAGTTCCAGTACATCATAGCAAATGGAAGCAGTCAATATGGATTGTTTATCCGGCCAACAAAATATTGTCTGTTTCGATACACCCGTCGAGGATTCTCTTTTATTGGACGATGAACCTAAAATATTTAATTCCACACTCTTTATAGAGACGCTGTTGGCTGTGGTCGTAGCTGTTGGAGCTATTAAGGTCTTGGGCGACAATTCAACATTCATGCCCGTCTGGCTAATGACTCCAGTGATTTTAATCGTTGCCGCATTGCTTCCAATAGCAATCCGAGGAGAAGGTTTTCGCCGCCTCGGATTTACAATCGATAATATCAAGGATTCACTTGTAGTGCTTGGCTGGACCTGTTTTGTGCTTTTTCCCTTTACATTTTGCGGGTTGTGGATATTGAAATCCTTCGGATTTGACTTCCTTTTATGGCCCATATCTCCCGTGGGATCCAATTGGATCTCTTGGATTTTTTACCAGTTTATGTATGTCGCATTGGCTGAAGAAGTATTTTTTAGAGGTTATGTACAAGGCAACATCCTGAGGCTAACAAAGCCGGTCATAGGCAAATGGCCCCGAAAATGGCAATGGATAAGTATCGGTATCTCGGCTGCGTGTTTTGCCGCTGCTCATATCATCATTCAAGGACATATTGTATCCGCTATGACTTTCCTGCCGGGTTTGGTGCTTAGCTGGCTGTTTATTCGGACCCAATCGCTATTGGCGCCAATTTTGTTCCATGGTTTGGCAAATGCCTTCTACCAAGCAATGTCGATTGGTTTCGCATAGAGATAGATCGAAAGGCGAATTCGGCGTTGTACTTTCGGAAGCATAGCCCAATAATAAGTCTGTTTTGCTTTAGATTTCGCTATATCAACAATATTTACCGAGAAAAAGGAATATGTTTTACTTCTTGAAGTATTTCAAAGATTCGTTTTGAATTGGTATTTTGTAAGGGAAGATTTGTCGAGAAGAAAGCCGGTCCTAAATGCAAGGTATGGATAAGTCGATAGATTTAAAGAGTTTGCCAGCTTTGCATAAAGAAAAGAGTTAACGTCTCGATCAGTAAAGCACCTTGCGGAGCAACGGAAGTGAGGGTGTTTAAATCACCTTCAAGCCGCGAAAAAATCGTTACCGATCAGTATATTGAAGGCACTTAACGGAGAAAATAAGTCCGATAATATTATAGTGGCAGTCGATCAAGGCAGATTGGAAATCGCCGATAACAGGAAGGAGGGGGGATATCATGAAAAAAACAAGTGAGACATATAAACGTAAGATCTTTTTTACTATGAAGTTAGCGCTTCTAGTCTCGCTGATTTTTACCGTTTTCAGAACGATATTGATTCTCAGAAGTGTGGATGAAACGTTCGTACCAAAATCGACAGCGGGAGCCGCAGATAAGATTATATCTGTGGGTAAGGAGTCCATAGAAGAACGGGATCAAAATTACAAAAGCTTCACTCAGGATTATTCGGCCATTTACGAGCGAGATCTGTTCAAGAACGCTGTGTTGTCAAATCGTGCGGAAAAGGAACCAAAGGTTGATGAGAATCCCGAAGCGGACGATCGGACCGAGGAAGAACTTAGAATTGCTTTGTTGGGAACCGTCGCCGGGAGCCCGGGAATCTCACGGGCGATCATAGAGGATCTTGAAACCAATATTTTGGGAGTATTTAAGGTCGGTGATACCATCGGGAATGCCTCCATTGAGACGATCGAGAGAGATACGGTTGTATTGTTACACCAGGGCCAAAGAAAGATCGTACATCAGGGAGCCGGGGATTCCAGACAGGATCAGGCTGATAAGACGCAATCTATGTTCGCAAGAAATTTTGCTCCCGTTATTGAGAGTGATCCACAGGATGACCCTCCCACAACGGTCGCAGAAAAGCTCCGATATGCGGCAACGATGTTGCCGAAAGCGGTTCTGAAGCCTTATACCGTCGAGGGAAAAGTGGAAGGACTCAGGATAACCGGTTTGGAAGAAATTAAATATATGGAAAATATCGGTTTAAAAAACGGGGATGTCGTTCGTACCGTAAATGGGCACCGATTGACCAGCAAGCAGGTGGCTTTTCAGATTTCCAAGAAGGCTCGATCTCAGGAAAATGTGAGTATTGAACTCATGCGAGATAACCAGATCAAGACCTTCTCATTTCAGTTAGGGCAGGGGGTGGTCAAATCAAGAGACGCCGGGCGCGAGATGAAAACCGATGCAGATGGACATATCACATAAAAACAAGAAAAGAAGACTCTGGATCACGAGAGGCCTTTTGTGCCTTATCGGTTTATTCTGCATACGTTTTGCAGATAAAACGATGGTAGCCGGGGAAGATTCGTCCTCTGAGATTGGAGGGAATCCACCTATCTTGAATCGCCCGGATACGGCTAACGAGCTTGTCTATGTCAACTTCGATCAGGTTGATATACGGATCATGCTTAAAACCATCAGCGAATTAACGGGTATCAATTTCGTTGTGGATGATCGTATTCAGGGGACCGTTACGGTTATATCCCCAACAAAAATACATATCGGGGAGATTTACCAGGTTTTAGAATCTATTTTGGATGTTAAGGGATACGCGGCCGTGCCGGCCGGCGCCGGAAACCTTGTCAAAATTGTTCCCAAAACGGAGGCCGTGAAACATAACATACAGGTTCGCATCGGCAGCGATCCTTCAGATATTCCCAGGAATGATTCTCTGATCACTCAGCTTATTCCGTTGAGCTATGCGGATGCAAAGGAAGTGAGTCAAATCATTAAACCTCTTTTGACCGCGGGTTTGCATATGGCCACTTATCCTCAGACCAATTCGATTCTGGTGACGGATACCTCTTCGAATATCCATCATATTGCCAAAATCATTCAAAACCTCGACATCCCCGGTTCTGAACAGCAGGTACGTACCATTGGATTAGAATACGCTTCTGCTCAAGTGCTGAGCGAGCAAATCACCAGCATCATAGACAAGAGTAAAACGACTCCTCCATCGTCCGGGAGCCATCGCTCCACACCGGCGATGGATGGAACTGTGAAAATTCTTCCCGATGAACGGACAAATTCTCTTATTGTCGT
>JAFGTG010000490.1 GCA_016934255.1 Sedimentisphaerales bacterium | reverse complement strand
CTGCCATGTTTACATTTCCACACTAACAACCTGTCTTCAAGCACTAATTAGCACCTCTTTTGAGTCTTTGTTGGATCGATCACTTATATAACAATCCAAGACGGTGTTTTGCTCAAAACAAAATTGTTTTTAAAAAATCTTTTTGTTGGCAGGTTGTTTTGCCGATGGCGCGCATAAATCAGGCCGGACCATATCGGCCCGGCCAGGGATGGGGTGCATGTTTACTTCCCTCAGGGTGAGGGAATGAGGGTATAATCAGAGGGGATATCCGGTGTAAAGTCGCTTGCGCTAAATTCTACGTTCCACTGAAGCTCGCTTATCACGCCTTCCATTTTTAACGCTCCGTTGTTTCCGGTTATCTTCACTTCCATCCGGACGGGGAAGCGGGTCTCTTTACTGACCCACAGGCGAGCGGTGATGCTGTCGATCGGGAATGTTGCACTGATAACCGAAGGATCGTTCACTTCAATGCCCTCCACTTCAAGACCGTCGATCGTATCGGGGCCCAGTTCTTTGTAGTCCGTGGAAAGATATTGCTGGACGAGCTTTGACGGGCTCATTTGTTCCAGATTTACGATGTCTTCTTCGAGCAGTGGCTCGCGGGTATAGGTTTTCATTGGGTGTGTAATGGTGGTAATGGTATTGTCCGTCCGATTTCCATAACTACCAATGACCACGTTCCCATTTTCATATGTATCGACCCGAATCCCATACGTCGGCGAACCATACATTCGCATATCCATTTGATTGGAGCTGTCGTTTGCCGTGTTTGTCAGGGCCACGTTGCTTCGGCAGGTGAATCCCGGGCTGGCTTGCACCTGCTCGATTACTTCGGCCCATACGATGCCGGAACCGTTTCCGTTGCCGCGGAAGTCAAATAATCCGAGGGTAACCGCGATGATGATGACCGCCGCGGCGGCACATTTTGTGAGCGTACTCTTCATGATTGTTCTCCTGAGATTCAGCCGGAATGAAGCCGGCGTTGTTTTTTTTGTTTTATCCTGAGCACGCTGTATCTTCTCAAAGATGGCCTGGTGCCTTTGAGAATTCGTGCTCAACGTCGCTTTTTCGAAAACTCTTTTTATGTCGTCCGCGGATTTCATTTGGATACCTCACTATTAAGCAATGAGCGCAGTTTCTCAATGCCGTATCGGTATCGTGCGTTCACGGTACTAATCGATGTCTTCTGCATGCCGGCGATTTGGCGAAAGGGCATGTTGGCCTCCATACGTAGTGTAATGACTTCACGCTGCTCGTAAGGCAAACGGGCATTGCATCGCTCGGGCGTTTCAGGCGTTCGCTCAACACCGCCCATTGATCGGGTCGTCTCGTTGTAGCCGGAACATTCTCAGCTTTATCGAGAATCTGTGTTTGTCGGCGCCGATGGGTCCGGCGGTGGTTTCGAACACCATTCAACATGCTGGTTATCAAATAGCTTTTCAGGCTGCCCGATAGGCCAATTCGACCGACCGATTGGGCGAAATGGATGAATACATCCTGGACAATGTCTTCGGAGGTATCGGGATCGCCCGTCAACACGATGGCCAGCTTAAGCAGAGGGCTATGATACTTGTCATAGATCCGTCGCAGGGCGTCGCGACGGCCCCGCTTGAATCGCCAGATAAGCAGCTTATCTTCCATTGCCCTATTACACACCAAAAGTGGCGATTTTATATACGATTTTTCAGATTTTTTTAGAGGAGCTATTGTTATTATATGAGCGCAGAAGAAAGCCGGACCAGAATAGCCCGGCCTTGTTCGTAGATTCGCAAGATTGTTAACCTACTTAGGGAGCGCCGCTTCAAGTTCCGCCAGTCTCTCAGGGGAGACCGTCTCCGCGTGCAGGTCGCTGTAAATGACGCGGTATTGACCGTCGTCAAGCTTCCACCTCAGCAGTACTTTATCGACATCACCCGGCTTGACTATCTCGCCATAGTAAGCAGGCTCCTTGTTTTGCTCAGCCAGTGATTTGTAGAATGCATAGGGTACTACAAACATTAGACCTAATTCGCTCGTCTTCCTGGTCCTTTCTTCGTCAGACATATCCTTGTACGAACTGAAGTTAAAGCCCGTCTTCAGCACGAATTCCCGATTTGCTGACTTCAAATTCACCGGATAGCTTCCTACAGCGGCGGCAAACAGCTTCAGTCCCTGGATTGTATTTTGTTCATTGTAACTGGCAATTACAATATCCCCTCTAGGTGTCCTATACTCTTCCGGGATATTGGGTTCAAAATCTTCTGCATCGATGATCACATTCCATCGAAAATCATAGCTGACCTCGTGCATATGCAGACCTTTTTTCGTGACAATATCTTCTTCTAATCGCACAGGAAGAAACGTATTCACATCCACCCATAGCTTGACATCAACCGTCTCATGTTTTCCTTCGAGTTCAGTCTGGCCAAAGAAGCCACCCTCGTAAGCAATATCTGTGGTCTGGAATCCCTCCACCGTAGTCTCATCGATGACGGATTGGCCGATACTTGTGTGCTTACAGCTTAGGATCTGCTTGATGATGATGCGTGGTTCGTTGTATTCTTCCTTGTAACGTTCAAGCTTATGATCCCCCTCATATATATATCGATCATAGATTTTTGCCTTGTGCCTGACGAAGACTAAGGACTTTTGCTGTGGCAAAAGATATGTCTCATCCCCAACCTCGTGCCGATAGTGGCGATGTTGATCTTGGATGCTGCTATTCGGGTCCGCCGCTGTTATCGTCATCTTGATGCCATGTTCTTTTGAGACTGATACGTGACTCGTCCATTTGCTGGTAACCTCTTGCCTCGTCATAGCCGAACTTAGTTGATATGAATATCCTGTGATATTCTCGATTCTGGTGAGAACATCGGCTAGGGCGATGCCTGATTGCGTGCCTCGCCACAGCGATAAGCCTATCACACACGCAATAACGACGATCGCCGCAGCGGTTAATTTCACTATCGAACCCTTCATGATTGTTCTCCACATTAAGAGGGGTTGTTTTTTCCTGGATTGGTATGAGCGGTCTATAGCTTGTAAAAGCCGCTCTTGGCGACGTGTCATATCGGCGTCTGTTTTCTCAACGAATTCTGTCAATAACGCATCCTCGTTTTTCAGTGCGTTTGCATAGTCCCGGCAGGCAACATATTCTGTTAAATGTTGCCTGAGCTTCTGCTCTTGGGCTTCCGAGAGGATTCCCGTAACGAGGTCCGCGATTTGGTCTTTCATTTTTTCACAATCGCTGTTCATTATTTGGTCCTTTCGGTTAGCCATTCGTGCAGTTGCCGGCGTGCCTGTCGGATTTTCTGACAGGCTCCGGAGTGTGAGATGTTCAGTTTTTCGGCTATTATCTTTGCATTTTTACCATCGAAGTAGAACATCGTCAGCGGCACTCGAAGCTCCCGGGGCAACTGTCTCAAGGCTTGCTCCAATTCGTCGTGATCGCTGTTTTGATGGTCGGTTAGCCGGGATTCCTTCACACCGGACGCTCTAATCCGTTTTTGCCTGCGAATAAAATCAATGCAGATATTTTTAGCAATTCGCAGAATCCACCAGTCGAATTGATCGTACTTTTTGAGCTTCCTGATCCTTAAAAAGCCCTTGAGCATAGCTTCCTGTGCGGCGTCCTCGGCGTCGTGGACATTTCCAAGCATACCCAGACACAGGGCGAAGACGCCTTTGTAGTGCCTTTCAACCAGCTTGGCGTAGGCCGCCTTATCGCCATTCTGACAAGCACGAATCACACTGTTATCTAAACGAGCGTTCAATCGGAGCTCCTGTAACCGGTTACTATAATAAAGACGAATGTCGCCTAATCCAAATGCAAAAAACTGGACAATGGGATTCAAATACCAACAATGTCAAAAAAAGAATACAAATGAGTTTCGCTTATTAATATCCAGACTTGGCGCTGTTATAGGATCGAAGTATAGTGGCATCGATTTACGATGGTACATGAATATCGCCATTTGGGAAGACGGGGTATAGAGTCTTATCTTTTAGAAAAGGAGATACGGTATGACCCGAATATTTAGCAGGTTAAGCTGGGTGTTGTTGGTGTTTGTGATTGGCGGGGCGCTTCAGGATAGCGCCAGGACCGCGGAGCGCCAATATGCGCCGGACCGGAAAGCCGACATTCTTCACGTCACCATCGACGTGACGCCCGATTTCAAGCAGCGAACCGTCGCCGGGACGACGACGATCCGGTTCGCGCCGATTGCCGAGCCGTTAACGGAATTGCGCCTGGACGCGATTGACCTGGATGTCTCTTCGGTGACGTCGGATGCGAAGATCGAGGGATACGACGTGACGGATAAGGCGATTACAATCACTTTCGATCCGGCGATTCCACTTAAAGTCGAAACCGAAGTGAACGTCGTTTACGAGGCCGAGCCGAAACACGGGCTTTATTTCCGCACGCCTGAGATGGGCTACCCCGAAGAGGATACCCATCTGTTTACGCAGGGCGAGTCGCATTTGGCCCCGCACTGGTATCCGAATTACGATTATCCGAACGAACAATCAACCACGGAGGTGATTTGCCGTGTGCCGGAGGGGATGACGGTCGTCTCGAACGGTCGGCTCGTTTCCGAACAGATGGATTCCGCCAGCGGCCTTAAGGTCGTGACGTGGCGCCAGGACAAGCCGCACGTGAATTACCTGGTCGCCCTCGTCGCCGGTCAGTTTAAGAAGATCGAATCGACGTACAGGGACATTCCCATTGCGTTCTATACGCCCGCGTCCTTGATCGAATATGCGGAGAACTCGTTCAAAGATACGGCGGATATGCTGGGATTTTTCGAGAAAGAGATCGGCGTGCCTTATCCCTGGAATAAATACGATCAGGCGGTCGTCTGCGATTTCGTGGCGGGCGGGATGGAGAACACGACCCTGACGATCTTGACGGAAAATACGCTTCATACGAATGAAACGGAGACGATCCGTTCGAGCCAAGGCCTCGTGGCGCACGAGATGATTCATCAGTGGTTCGGCGACTACGTGACGTGCAAGGATTGGAGCCACTTGTGGCTGAACGAGGGCTTTGCCGTGTATTATGAGAAGCTCTATGACGGCCACAGGAACGGACGCGACGCCATGTTGTATAATCTTTACGGCATCTCACGCGGCGTGCTTCGGGATCGCTCCGAGCATAAACCGATTGTCACCCGCTCTTATCATGATGCCGATGAGCAGTTCGACTATCGCGCTTATCAGAAGGGCGGCTGGGTACTGCACATGCTTCGCACGGAGTTGGGCGAAGAGATGTTCCGAACGTGTATAAAGACGTATCTCGAACGCCACGCCTTGACCAGCGTGGTCACGGAGGACTTGCGCTCGGTGATCGAGGAACTGACGGGCCGATCCTACGACCGGTTCTTCGATCAGTGGATTTTCCACGGCCGGCACCCTGACTTGAAAGTTGATTATGAATGGTCGCATAAGGACAAACTCGCCAAAATCTCCGTCGAGCAGACGCATAAAGTCACCGATGAAGTGATGTTGTTCCATTTTCGAACGAAGGTCCGTTTTGTCATAGATCGTAAGGTTTACGACAGAGAGATTGTCGTCGATAGCAAGCAGCATGATTTTTATTTTCGACTGCCCGGCAAGCCCGAGATTATCCGGTTCGATCCGGAGTACGGCTTATTAGCCAACGTTACGTTCAACAAGCCTGCGCCGTTGCTTTACGCGCAGTTGGCCTGCGAAGATGACGTCATCGGACGTTTAAAAGCGGCCGATGCGTTGGCGAAGAAAAAAGACAAGAAAACCGTGGCCGAGCTGAAAAAGGCTCTCAACAACGATCCGTTCTATGGCGTTCGGCAAAGGGCTTCGGCGGCGTTGGAGGAGATTCATACCGATGAGGCGTTTGAGGCTCTTGCAGAATCCCTCGACCAGACGGATGCGCGGGTTCGGCAGGATGTCGTAAGACATATCGGCAACTTCTATAGACCGGAAAGCCTGGAACTGACCCGAAAGGTTCTTCGAACGGAAAAGAATCCCGCGATACTGGAAGGCGCGATTCGGAACCTTGGGTGTTACCACCATCAAAAGACGCGGCGATTATTGGTCAAGTACATTAGATCCAGGTCGTTTCGCAACGAATTGGCCGGTGCGGCCGTCGGAGCGATTCGCCGATTGGATGAGCCGTTCTTCATTGGGACTCTTCAGCAAATCCTCACCGAGCGCGAGCAGGAATTTCGGTCCTGGGATTTCGCAAGTGGGCTTGAGACGCTGGCCCGAATCAGTCGGTCCGAACAGGATAAAACAAAAGTGCGTGAGTTTTTAATCGGTTATGTGAACCATCCGAAGGAAACGGTTCAGGCCGGGGCGATAAGGGCGCTGGGCGTCCTGGGTGATGAAAGGGCGATACCGGTTCTGGAGACGTTCTCAGGCGATGAGCCGGACGACAGGATCGAACGCGCCGCCGAAAGGGCGCTCAAAGACTTGCGCGATCGCAAAGAGCTTATTCCCAATGAGATCATCCAACTACGAGAGACAGTCGATAAACTTCGGAAAGAAACCGATAAGCTCAAGAACGATCTTGACGACATCAAAAAGCGGATGGAGGCTGGGGAGAAGGCCACGGAAAATGATGACAATGAGCATTAAGCTTTAAATCCATAATCGTGAAGCCATAGCGCGTCAGAATACAGCATTTCGGATGTTACAGTCTATTTGACTCGTCGTTAGAGAGGGAGAATATACGAAAAAGCGGATTTTCTGCGCACATTTCGCGGATAAAATGACACTATACTAACGAACGCTGATATCAGCAGGTTTTTTGAACGGTGAACTATTGTGGATTTGAATTCAGACACACGATTGGTTGAAGCGGCCCAAAATGGCCATTTGGACAGCTTCGGAGCGCTCTACCGGCGTTATCACAGCCCGATGGTCGCGCTGGCTTATTCGATGCTGGCCGACCGGGACCTTGCGGAAGATGCGGCGCAGGACGTTTTCGCCGTCGCCTGCCGCGAGATCGGAAATTTGAAAAGTAAAGAACGTTTCGCCGCCTGGTTGGCCGGTATTTGCCGGAATGTTTCCCGACAGATGCTCAGAGCTTACAGGATCAAGCATTCGACTCTCCGCGACGATTATGCCGCTCGAAGCGATAGTGATACACAAGATCAGCGAGAAGTCATTCGTCGAGCGGTATGGAGTCTTCGGGAGACCGAAAGAGAGCTCATTGTTCTGCGGTACTTCGATGGATTCTCGCAGGCGCAAATCTCGGAAGTTTTGAATCTGTCACCCCAGGCGGTGAACGGCCGGCTCGTCCGGGCAAAGCGTAAAATTGCAAAGTTTTTAAAACGTAACGGTTTGACGGGAGACGATCATGAAACGTCCAGAAAATGAAAAATGGCTCGATGAAGTGTTGAATGAGACTATCGGCGAGAAGAAGCCGCGGACGGACTTCGAGCAGTGGAAGCTGCAACACCCCGACGCCGTAAAAATGCTAACTTCGCGGGCCGATCGGAAAGCTTCGGCTTCACCCGGCCCGCTGACGACAAGGAGAATGATTATGAACAGTCCTATCACAAAAATTGCCGCCGCGGCGGTGGTTCTACTCGCGGTTTTGATCGGTATAGGTCATTTCGGGAACTCGAACTCAGGCGTTGTCTGGGCGGAGGTGGCCGAGCATTTTGAGTCCGTACCGTTCTTTCATCTGACCATGTATATGGGTTATGACACATCGGGAGAGAATAAGAAAATCGAAATTTGGAAATCTGAAGATTCACGCGTCAGGGCCCAGGAAGGGGATACGGTGATCTTTGCAGATCTCACGAAGAAAGAAAACAATATCCTCATTTATGACCGATCCACAAAGACACTGGTGGATAATGCCGGAGATGCTCCCAAGTTCCTGATGATGTTGTGTCGGGACGGCCAATTCTCATTGAATACTCTGACCAGTAGCTTTCCTCCTGAGGTAAAGGGTATTACTCCGATGACATCTGCCGAGACGGCGGCCTCCAGAGAAACCGTCCTTTTTGAGGCGAAGCACGAGACGACGCCGGAGCGACTCACGATTTGGGCGCTTCGGCAAAGCAAACTTCCCATTCGAGCTTGTTTCAGCGATCCGAGAAAAAGCGAGTATGGCGATTTCTTCTTCGACTATTCGGAGCGGAAGGATCCT
>JAFGTG010000489.1 GCA_016934255.1 Sedimentisphaerales bacterium | reverse complement strand
CCGAGCGTCTGGACGGGCGAGAGGCTCCGCAGGATGAAACGATCGCGCGGGGCGGCGACGATTCGCTGTGGATTATCCATTCGGACCTGGATGAGACCCTCCTGACCGGCTGAGACGTTATTGCCCTGGAGCAAATAGACCGTCGCGACCACTTCGGACGTGCCGGTATGGAATTTTATTTTGACGCCCGTTTTTAAAGGCGTTTTGATATGTTCCAGCATACGCAGTTTGCACAAAAACCATTGCTCCGGCGAGAAATACTCGCCGAGCGTAACGGTTCCGCCTCGCTCGATATTTCTGTGTTCCCACTGCGGGACGTTCAGCGCGGCGCATTGGCCGACCATCGCGGTCTCGCTTTCTCGTTTGTACACCTGAATGGCCTTGATTCGACCTTTCGTTCCGTGTGGAAAGAGAACCACTTCGTCTCCGATTTTAACGGTCCCGGCCACGGGAATGCCCGCCACGACCGTACCATAGCCTTTGACGGAGAACGCCCGATCGATCGGCAGCCGGAACACACCGTCTGTCTTTTTCGGCTGGATGGAATCGATGAGTTCTTTGAGCGCTTCGTAAAAATCACCGAAACCTTCGCCGGTAATACTCGATAGGGGAAGGATAGGGGCCTTTTCAAGAAACGTTCCGACGAGGAATGCTCTTATCTCTTCGGTTACCTTTTCGATCCGAACGGATTCGACACAATCGACTTTCGTCAGGGCGACGATGCCATACCGGACGCCGAGCAATGTCAGAATGTCCAGATGTTCGCGTGTCTGGGGCATGACGCCGTCGTCGGCGGCGATGACGAAAATGGCCCCGTCGATACCGGTCGCCCCGGCGACCATCGTTTTGATGAAATTTTCATGGCCGGGGACATCCACGATACCCACTTCCAGGTTCGCCATCGTGCACGGCGCAAAGCCGAGATCGATGGACATTCCGCGTTCCTTTTCGGCCTTAAGGTGGTCCGTATCGCAGCCGGTCAGGCATTTAATGAGCGCCGTCTTGCCGTGGTCGATATGACCGGCGGTCCCGAGCGTGATGTTCTTTTGTGTCGTATCCATAAGGGGGGAAAGTGCCTAAAGTGACAGCGAAGCTGTCATTCTGAGCGTAGCGAAGAATCTCTCTTTCCCTGGCCAGATCCCTCGAATTCGCTCGGGATGACACTTACGTGTCACTTTAGCTCACTTCAATTTCCTTTTTACCGAGAATCATTTGTATCGCATCAACAATAATTTTATCATTCCCGTCGAGAAGGGTCCGGGGATCGATGAGCACTTGGTCGTTTTGAATGCGTGTAAAAATCGGCGTTGCATACAGGCGAAGTTTCTTAGCGAATGATTCGGCACCGATATTTTCCGGACGCAACGCAACTAATGTTGTGGGGAGATTCTGTGCGGGTAAAGAACCGCTGCCCATTTGCGAGAAGCCGGGAGCCGTTTCAACGGCGACGCCGGTTATATTCTTCGCCAGTTGCGAAGCCATGCGTTTGGCTTGTTTTGCAATATCGGAGGCATCGCGTCTGAGCATTCGCAACGTGGGAACTTCGCTCAGGGCGATGGATTCGTCAAGGAATAACTTCAAGGTGGCTTCCAGCGCTGCAAGGGTGAGCTTTCCAACGCGGACGATGCGGGCGAACTGGTTTTTGCGTATCGCACTGATTAAATTGGCCTTACCGAGAATGATTCCACCCTGGGACGCGCCGATGAGCTTGTCCGCGCTGGAGGTAACGATATCTGCGTCTTTCTTTATTGATTCCATGAGCGTCGGTTCCGGCTCGAATCCGAATTGCGAGAAGTCGATCAACGCCCCGGCGCCGACGTCGTCGATCATGGTCAGATTATGCTTGTGGGCGATTTCGACAAGGTCGTCGAGCGAGACTTCCGATGAGAAACCCTGTATTTTGTAGTTGCTCGGATGCACGCGGAGAATCGCGGCGGTATTTTCGGTAATGGCGTTTACGTAATCCCGCGGGTGCGTCTTATTAGTGGTCCCAACCTCGACGAGTTTAGCGCCGCTGAACGCCATCACGTCCGGCAGCCGGAACGAGCCGCCGATTTCCACAAGCTGGCCGCGGGAGACGATGACTTCCTTACCGCTGGCCACGGTGTTGAGGACGATACTGGTCGCGGCGGCATTATTATTCACAACGGTCGCGGCTTCGGCGCCGGTGAGCTGTTGGAAAAGCCGCTCGATATATTCGTCCCGTCTCGATCGTTTACCGGTTTCGGTGTCGGCCTGGAGCAGAGAATAGCCGGACAGTTCATCCTGTATCTGACGGATCGCACGAGCGGAGAGCACGGCTCGCCCGAGGGCGGTGTGCAAAATAATACCCGTTGCGTTCACGACTTTTCGGTAATGGGGACGTGTGAGTGACGTGAGGTTCCGCAGGGCGTCGGTGACGATTCTTTGGCGGATCGCTTCTTCGTTCAATTCGGTCGGCGTTTGGGTCATCAGAAATTCACGTATATCGTCTATTGCCCGACGAATCGAATCGACCACGGGCTTTCGACCGGTTTGGGCGATCCAGTTTTCCAGTTCCGGTTCTTTCAGGAGAGCGTCCACGGACGGCAATTTCCTCAGCATTGCCGCTGTGGATTTGTTCTGCTTTGTCATAAACCGCCTCGATTTTCAATTCAATGGGATTCTTTGTGAATAATATAATTTTACTTTTTCTATCATGGAAAGCAAGCTGTTTGTCTTGCTCTGGCGGCGGCTGAGCCACTTCCACCGAAAAATTCTTTAAAAAAGACGTAACGAATTCAGTGGCTTAGCGTCTAAAATAACGTAGCTAAGACAAAATATTTACGGATAAGGGCCGTACGACTGGGAAAAACGGGTGGGGCAGATTATAGCTTTGTCACTCTCGGGCGCTATGCGTGGTGTGAAAAAGGCCATTCTATTCATCGCATTCATGGGGATTGCGCTGATCGTCTGGATCTTCACGAGGGGAGAGCCGCTTGAGCAAGGGCGTTGCCGATTGAAATTCAAGGCCGTATCGAAACATGACGAGATGCTTGTGGCCTTGGCGACGCAGGATCTCATCAGTACGAAAGATAAACCCCCCGAATTAAAGGATTTACCTGAAGGATTCAGGGCCGATTGTGTGTATTTTCTTGCCGAATTGGTTGGGAAAAGCACTCCGATGGTTCTTGGTTATTATAACCGGTTAGAGTATTCCATACTCTATGTGGATACGAACGGTGACGGCCGGCTTTCCGATGAAACGTTCTCCCGCCCGAAGATCAAAAAGCGATCCAACTATAAAGAATACGTGTTCGGTCCCTTCCTGTTGAAGTCTCATGATTCAGAAAGGGGCAGTCAAACGGAATTCTACGCGACAACCGCCAATGGACGGTATTTAAGTTTACAACCTTCGGGTTATCGTTTCGGAAAAATGCGCCTGGGTAAAGACGCCTATAAAATGGCGGTCATGGACGGTAATTTCGATGGTCGATATGACAAGATGTTTTCGCTGCCGGTCGAGAAAACATATCGGCTTGGTTGCGATATTTTTGCGATTGACCTTAGTAACGGTGATAAACAGTGGCACTTGTCATTAATCAATCGCTCGGAGATTATGCTGCTGGGCAGGATGGTCAAGGTTCAAGATGCCTATTACGGTATTCATGTTGCCCCGGATGGGACGGCGCTTGAGCTGAAAAAAGTCGAGCCCGAGTTTGGGACACTGGATTTCGGCGGCGCTAATGTGAAGATGAAACTCTGGTCTGATACGGGGGACCATTATCTATTCGGGTCCGAAGGACAGTGGCCACTTCCGGCGGGGAGGTATATGGCGCTCCGTATCGAGTTGAACGAAATCGACTCAGAACGGAATGTATGGACCTTTTCGGGGCGTCCGAAAGCAGGGCCTTTACACGATTTCGAGATCCGTCCCGGTCAGACGACCCCTTTCAAAGTTGGCCCGCCTTTTTCGATCAAGACCGATGTAAGGCCGTTCGCAGACAAGGTGTCGATCGGTTTGAGCCTCGAAGGATGTACCGGGGCACAATATCGTTTTCCGATCCTAAAAGGGGGCAAGCGACAACCTGTGCCTGCATTTAAGATCGTAGATGAGTTCGGAAAGGAACTTTTTTCGGGCGCTTTTGAGTACGGGTGAGGCGGCGTCTGCCGGTACTCGTGGCGAGTGCCGAAGGATTTCAAAGGCAAGTTCCAGGTGCAGGTGGATATCGACCTGGGATCGTTTGAAGTCCGGCAGGATGAAACCTGGCATGTGATAGAGTAAGAGATGAAGAAAAAAGACGTTTGGATTTCTCTGGTCATCATCGCTGTTTCGGTTAGTGCATTATACTTTTATACACGCCGAACCGGCTATATCCGACTTGATGCGGGCCGGGCCGACGCGACATTAGATTTACGAGGTAGCTTGTTGAGTAAAACGTCAGTACGTTCGGGTCCGCAGCCGGAAGCGGTTCATGCACGAATCCATCGACCTCGACATCTTCGATTATCGATCAATCAAGGTAAGGATCGGTATTTTCTTCTCAGTCAGGGGCCCTGGGGGGACCTTGCACGCATCAAGGTGAAAAACAATCGGACGACAGCTCTCAGGATTGGCCCGCCGTTGATGATACAACCGAAAATCCAGAAAAAGAATTCAGGGGTCGAGATACAATTCGATATTGTCGGTCAGGCGGGAGAACACTATGAGAGGTTCGTGCGAAAGAACAAGGGGTATATCGTCGGAGCAAGCGTCAGAATTATCGATGAGAGGGGGAACGTATTGGAGAAAGGTAAATTTCAATATGGTTGAGGCGGCCGATGTCGTCGGTACTCGTGGCGAGTGCCAAAGGATTTCAAAGGCCAATACCAGGTCACCATTGACGTCGATCTCGGACCGTTTGAGACTTGCCAAGAAGAAACCTGGTATTCAATATGAAGTGGAATATGATTTTTTACTTTTCGAGTTGGTTTTTTAGAGAACATCGGTACAATGTGGCGAACTTTGTGAAGGGCTAATTCGTTTCTATTGTGGAAAGCAAAGACTCGTGCTGTCACCCCTGCGAAGACAGGGGTCCAGATCTAAGAAACTGGATTCCCGCCTACGCGGGAATGACAAATCATGTTTCCGCAACAGAAACTAATTAAATTCATCTGTGGTTTGGGAGCTATCTGTGAATAAGCTATTCGGACTTATCGTTATTACCGGCAATTTCGAGTATGGCTGAGGCGGCCTCTGTCGGTGCTCGTGGCGAGTGCCAGAAGGTTTCAACGGCGGATACCTCGGATGGATGGATATAAACCTGGAGCCATTGAAACAGACCAAGGGGAGACCTGGCACGTGATTTGAGAAGATCAATTAAGTCGTGAGTACCGGCGGGACAAGAGATAGGCCTCTCTTGCCCGCCTTTTTTATTGGAGCTATAAAAAGAGAAAGGAGGTGTTCCTGCTGGAAGCAAGTTGAGTGGAGCAAAATAGAATAAGCAATACGAGAAGGAATGGGGGAAATAGAGGATTAGATTATGAAATTGAAGAACATCTTTATTGCAATGGTATTTATTGCTACCTTTGCACTTATAGCAGAAGGCACCGAAACAAGCCAGGAAAGCTCCTCTGAAGAGGAAAACGGATTATACCCGTGGTGCGGCCAATATCCGATGAGTATGTTCACGAAGACAAGAAGTTCCAAACTGGTCGGCAAGGATCATTTGTCTGTTTCGGTGAATTTCCAATATTATGATTGGGACCAGGTCAGAGGTGCCGATAACGACTATCACAACCGGGCGTCGGGCCAAAGCAAGGAACGATCGATTTATACATTCTGCGCAAAGTACGGCTGGGCGAAGGATCATCATATCGCTGTCGGCATTCCCTATTGGATGAACGACTTTGACATTCCCGGTAAAGAAAATGACAGCCAGGGTTTGGCTGATATCTACGTCTTCGAGAAATGGGAGCTTCTCAAAGAAACGAACACGATTCCTGGCGTCGCCGTGGATTTCTGGTATTATTTTTCTTCCGGTGACAGCGACCGATCCCTGGGGACCGGTGAAAGCGCTTATAAGATATCGACGGAAGTGTCTAAAGCGTGGAAAGATTTCTCGCTGCACTTTAATCCGAACTATAAATGGAGCGCGGACAAGGATGACGAAGTGGGAGAAATCAACGGGACGATCCTTTTCACGCCCGACCCGAAGCTCTGGCCGGCCATAGAATATAACTATTTTGTAAGGGAGCATAAGGGCCATAGTCACGACCTGGTGCCCGGCATCATCTGGAAATTCAAAAAAGGGTGGTCCTTCAAAGTCGGTGTTCCGATGAGTATGGATTCCACGTTTACGGATAGAGACGTGGTGTCCATCGTTCTAAAGCTTTTCCGTCGGTGGTAGCTGAGGTGACTATTTCACGGAAACCACGATATGAGAATACATGGATTAGAAAAGGAATGAATCATGAAAAAGATCATGTGGAGATTAACAGCCGTTTTGATCGGTACGGTTTTTCTGACGGGGTGTAAGCAGAAAGAAGAAGCTGAAACTCCGGCTGCACCGGTGACGTTGAAAGTCGGGCATGTCGGTCACGACCACCATACGGCGTTGTTCGTCGCCCTGGACAATGCCTCCGAATTTGCCAAACAGAGCGGCATCGATGTGAAAGTCATCGAAGATCGCAAGTTCTATGAACTGTTGGATCAAGGGAAGAAGGTTGCGGATCTTGAAATTCTGAAAGTCGGCGGCGCCTCGAAAATGCCGACGGCCCTGGCGCAGGATGTCATCGAAGTGGGTTTGGGCGGCGTCGCCCCGGTGCTGGCTTCCGCCGATAGCGGGGCGCCAGTGAAGCTCATCGCGCCGCTTCACTACAAAGGGGATATGTTTGTTGTAAAGCCTGATTTTCCGGCAAAGACGTGGAAAGAATTTGTCGAGATCGCCAAAGCCACAGACAAGCCGATCCGCATCGGATACAAAAATCCAGTGGCCGTGGCCAAGCTTGTATTCGAGGAAGCGCTCAAGCACGAAGGCATCACATTTGGAGGCGATCCGGCTCGAACCGATCTCCAGGTTCAAATGATCAATGTCAAAGGCGGGGACAAACTCAACATATCTCTCGGAAGCAACGTGATTGAGGGGTATGCGGGCAACAATCCCTTCCCGGCCATTGCCGTCGAAACCGGCGCTGGACGCATTATCTGCGATCTTGAGGATTTGCCGCCGGGGACGTTTCGCGACCATCCGTGCTGCTGCATCGCAGCCAATACCAAGGCTATCGAAGGTAAATCTGAGGCGATTGTGGATCTGATGGTGTTATTCATGCAGGGCACCGAGACGATCAATTCGGATTTGGATAAGGCTGTTGCATCGGCGGTGCGGTGGATAGGGACAAGCGAATCCGTCGAACGAATGAGCATCCCTACGAGCGGCTATTCGATGGAACCCACCGAGCGGTGGAACCTAACGATGGGCAAGTGGATTGAAGCGATGAATGGGCTGGATATTTTCAAAGGTAAGCTCAAAGACCTTGAACCGACGGAAGTGCCGAACGTCGCTTATGACTTGACGCTCTTGGAGAAAGCGAGGAACAAGCTTGCCGAAAGACGTGCAGGAAAATAGAAATCCGGGGTGTTTATCCCGGTGGTTAAGATGTCCGCCTGCAGGGCGTTCGGGTGGAATGAACGCCTCGCGTCTCGGATCGCCTTTAGGCTGGTTTGTTGTACCGGTCATATTGCTTATCGTATGGCAGATTGCGGCGGTCCGGTTGAACCAGCCGTGGATTTTTCCTCCGGTGACGCGCGTAATGGACCAGCTTGTGCACCCATTCAGGGAGCACTACGCCTCCGGCTCGCTTCTGAGTAATACGTTCGTGAGTTTGCTTCGGGTCTTGTTGGGATTTTGCTTAGCGGCCGTGACGGGGATCGGTCTGGGGATCGCTATGGGGTCTATCCGGATTCTCCGAAAGAGTCTGGAGCCGATGATCGAGGTCCTGAGACCCTTGTGCCCGATTGCATGGATACCTTTTGCCATCGCCGTCTTCAAGAGAGAGACGCTGCCGCAGTTGTTCGGTTTCGGATACACACGCACGGTATTCGACCAGGTCCAGTTAGGCATGGTTTTCGTGATCTTTGTGGGCGGCTTCTTCCCCGTCCTGACCAATACACTCGATGGCGTCACGGGAGTCCGAAGAAACTATCTATTACTTGCACGAGCATTGGGCGCCAAGCGCCGGCAAATTTTTTGGCATGTTTATCTTCCGGCTTCGATGCCCATGATTCTAACCGGCCTTAGGCAAGGGTTGGGACTGTGCTGGTTTGTCATCATCGCCGCGGAGATGCTCCCCGGGGCCGAGAGCGGAATCGGGTATCTGCTCATCTATGCCTCGGATAATGCGGCGATGGATATTGTGATCGCGGCGATGCTGATTGTCGGCAGTATCGGGGCGATTCTGAGTCTCATGATGCGAAAGATTATGTCCGGCCTCGTCCGCTGGCATGGAAAGGAACTCTGAGGGCATGACAACGAGTGAGAAAAATAATCCTCAGAATGAAGAACCAATCGCCCTGGAGCTACGTCAGGTCGGTAAGGTTTTTCGATCCGATACGGGCGCCCGAGTCAAGGCGCTGGAGGACGTGAATCTTCTCGTTCATCAGGGCGAGTTCGTCACACTTCTCGGTGCGACGGGATGCGGCAAGACGACGTTGCTCAATCTGATCGCGGGATTGGATAATGTCGATGGAGGAATTCTGCGCTTGGGAGACGGATTAAGGTTCGGCGATAATATTGCTCATGTTTTTCAGCATTACACGTTGTTTCCCTGGCGAACGGCTGTTTCTAATGTATCATTCGGATTGCAGATGCGCGGTATTCCACGAGTGGAAAGACACGTTAGGGCCGAAGCCTTGCTTGGAAAAGTCGGATTGAAGGGTTTTGAAAATGCGTATCCTCACGAGCTCTCCGGCGGGATGCGCCAGCGTGCGGCCATCGCCCAGGCGCTCGCCATAGAGCCGAAACTGTTGCTCATGGACGAGCCGTTCGGGGCCGTGGATGACTCGACCCGGACTGAACTGCAGCAGATGCTGACCGACGTGTGGCAGGAAAATCAGACAACCGTCCTCTTCGTTACACACAACATCGATGAAGCCATCGTCCTGGGCAGCCGGGTGCTGGTCTTCAGCGAACGCCCCGGCCGGATTGCCAGTGAATTCAAGATCGACTTGCCCCGGCCGAGAGATCGAATGACACAAGAATTCACACAATTGTTTATTCAGATTCGGACGGCTCTATCCGTTCAATTAGATTAACAAAAACATTTAATAGGTAAATAAACTTGAATAAGGAGTATTAAAAATGCAAATACCTCAGGATGCGAAAGAGCTTATGGAACAGAAGAAAATCATCGCATTGGCGACCGCCTCAAAACAGGCGATTCCGAATGTTGTGTATATGTTGCAGTATTGGTGGTATCAGCCGGATGTCCTGGTCATCGGGGATGTTTTTATGAAGGCTTCGTGCAGAAATGTACAGGACAATGGCTATGCTTCATTCTGCGTGTGGGACGAAGAGACGGATCGGTCGTATAAATTCATCGGAACGGCGACCTATGAAACGTCGGGCGATGCGTATGAATTCGCCAATGCCGACCTCCATAAGACAAAACCGGACAAAAACTTCAAGGGAGTGGTGGTTATCAAGGTGACCGAAGTGTATGACGCTTCCCGCGGCGAAAATGCAGGCAAACTCGTCGCCAGATCCTAAAGACTAATGAGAATAAGCTATGTTTGAGAGGTGAATCTTTAAATTATTGTTCATTGTTTCGAGGATAATTAAATGATAAATGCGGAAAGACGAAAACGCGTCATGCAACGCTCAATCCGGTTGGGTCATTGCATTTGCGATCACAGGTTACCATGTCCCTGTGATGTTTTCAAGAAAAAGAACATCTGTTCGTGTGCCGGAGAGCGGCCGGAAGATCCCACCGGCCCAGTGCAATTAACCAAACTCGTGGAAAAGGCCGGGTGCGCGTCCAAAATTGATCAGGCTTTCCTCAAACAAGTACTTAAAAATTTGCCCGTCGTCGATGATCCTCGCGTTCTGGTCGGCATGCCGGCCGGGGACGATGCGGGCGTTTATGATATGGGCGATGGTACGGCTCTCGTCCAGACCGTGGATGTGTTCACGCCCTCGGTGGACGATCCTTATGCCTTCGGGCAGGTGGCCGCGGCCAATTCGGTCAGCGATATTTACGCAATGGGCGGTACGCCGATCACCGCGGTCTCGGTGCTCGGTTTCCCGGTCCGCAAGATTCCGGATAAGGCGATGAACGACATCCTGGCCGGCGGAATCGACAAGATGAACGAAGCCGGCGTCGCCATCATCGGAGGCCACAGCATTAACGACAGCGAGATCAAGGCCGGCTTTTGCGTCATCGGCACGATTGATAAGAATAAAATTGTTACGAACGCCGGCGCACGGCCGGGCGACATGCTGATCCTGACCAAGCCGCTCGGCACGGGCATCGTCGCCTTCGCCTCACAGATCGGAAGGGCGAAAGCCGAAAGCGTCGAGGCGACGGCCCGCTCGATGACGACACTTAACAAAGAGGCTTCGCAACTCATGGTCGAGTTCGGTGCCCATGCATGTACCGACGTGACGGGATTTAGCCTGTGCGGACATTTGTCGGAGATGGCGCTTTCCAGCGGTGTCGATGTCGAGGTGATCTGGGACGATATCCCGCTGTTCCCCGGCGTGCTCGAATATGCCGCGGCTGGGATATTGCCCGGCGCGATCGAGCGCAATAAAGAATCGTGCGGCGAGCGGATCGTCGCCGACGAGGCGCTCCCCCAGGAAATGGTCGATATATGCTACGACGCTCAAACGTCCGGCGGTTTGCTGATTGTTATTAAGAAATCTGACGTCGACGCTTTCCTGAAGGCTTTGCACGAGGCCGGCGTTTCCGTTGCAACAATTATTGGTAACGTGACGGCCAAAGGCTCAGGCCTCGTTCATGTCAAGACCAATGGTAAACGGAAGATTCCAGACGTAAAACGACAGACTCAAGACGACAGACCAAAAACACAAGACCCACAATCCAAGCAAGTGCCCGTAGAGGCTAAAACCGAAGAAGTGGCCTGTTGCGCCGATGCGGTATCTTCCGGAGTAAGTGAAGGCTCCGGGATTAACCAAATTAAGGCTAAGTTCACGGCGTTCCTCGGTTCCGCCAGCTCCCCTCACGGTCTGGACGCCTATACCAAGCAGGCGATGGCCATCGCGCTGTCGGTTGCGACGCGATGCGAGCCGTGCCTGAAGATGCACCTGAAAAAAGCCAAAGAAAAAGGCTTTACCCAGGACGAAATCGACGAAGCCGCCTGGATGGGTATCAGCTTCGCCGGCTCCCCGGCCATGGTCTTCTACGAACAACTCAGGAATGTTTGATAGGATCAATAATACTCAAAGAACGAAGGACATCTGTGTCGGTGACTTCGTGGAAAGCGCCTTTGTCGAAGTACATCCATTTACCGAGGAACGTATAAAAACGGTTATCCAGCTTTTTATCCTTCGTGATGGTCTTCTGCTCGTTTGAGACGACAACGCTATTATCCGGCACATCTTTATAAACTACCGCATTGGCGCCGATACGGACATTGTTTCCGATCACGACCGAGCCGATAATTTTTGCTCCGCTGCCGATATAGACATTGTCTCCGATAATTGGAGCGCCTCGACCTTTGGCATCCGAAAGGGTGACACTGCCAATCGTCACCTGCTGGAAAATCACACAATTATGCCCGATTTGAGTTTCGCCGGAGATGAAGATGCTTTTCATCCCATGCGGAAAGCACGGCTCGGATTTGAAGGTCGAGTTCCAGGCGACGGAGCTGTTATTTTCGTATTGATACATGCCGTAAATCAGCTTCGCGATCTTGCTGCTGAAAGGATTGCGGGAAGAACACTTTCGTTTGAGATTCCATACCGATCCGTAGAGTTTTGCAAGCAGTCGCGCTAACATATCAATCTTATCCTTGATGAGCCGCTAACGATATTGAAGTGGTTCCATATAACAGCCTAAATCTCCCTGCGTTGTGAAAGAAAGCCCGTATCTGACCGTTGCCGCCTCAGAACCATCCTAACCGGTAAGTGTAATTATAGCAATGCCTGTCGTACAAGAAAAATGAAAATCAAAAACAGGAGGGCTTTACCCATAATGAAATGGACGAAGCCGCCTGGATGGGCATCCGCTTCGCCGGCTCTCCGGCCATGGTCTTTTATGAACAACTCTAGAACTCGTAGTGCAGTGAATTAGGGTAATAGCGAATTAGAGATTGGGTTTTCATCCGTGTAACCATATCGGTAGGGTGAGATGGTTCGCACCAATTCATCTATTTTTCTAACTGCTTTGTAAAGTGGATGTATTTTTCTTCGCGTTCTTTGAAGAAACCCTCTTTCTGAATTTTCTTTTTAAGTTCCTGCTCGAATTCCGGACTCCTAAAGAGTATTTGGGGGGCATTCGCCCGGTTGCGAAAAGTCGCACAATTTGATATCTCAACTTTATAGTAAAAAGCCGAAACTTTCTTTGCAAAAGAGAAGGGCTGATGCACGTGGATCGAGAAGAAAAAAACGTCTCGATAGATCATATATATGTAGAAATTTGGTTTGTAATCGCCAACATATTGTGGGTCGTAGTACTCCGCAATTTCATGGCCAAGAACGGATTCAATCTCCGTAACGAACTCAGTTAATGGGATGACGGTATGCGGGTATTTTGGGCCGTCTTTGGTTGTGTATTTTTGAAGATCGTTGGCAATATGGACATAAATGGGATTATCCTTTTTTCCTTGAAAGGGATATTTTCCTTTTATTGAATGGTACTTGTCGAGCAGTTCTCCATAGTATTTGAGATGTTTCAATTTGATAATGTCGGCGTCTTTATGAAATGCTGAGAAGGCTTTATCCGGATGGCTTTCAGTTTCTTCCTCGGACAGATAGACCTTATTCAAGCCGGACTCAAGCGCTCTTAAGCTCTGAGTTATTTCAGACCGAGATATTCTTGAAGTATCTTTGTCAAAGAGGGAGTAGAGAATATCCGAGTTTGCTTTTTCTAAAGCTAAACAAATGATTGCGAGAGCCTGAATTTGCCCAAGTCTATCCCAGTTATCTTTTTGGATATGGTTCAAGCTGCCTTGAGATTGTAAAGCCGCTAATAAGCCCAGCTCGATATCGCTGACGAATCCGAAGATTCTTTCCCTCTGGGAAGTGACATCTTTTTCAGATGCGCCCCATAGTATCCAGGGATGCGTATCAAAAAAGAAATGTTTCAGAGGTTCTTTTTTTCTATCGTAATAATTATTCGAGCCGTCATTGATTCCGTCTTGAACGAGGTTGCCATTCGGATCGTACACCGCTTCCAGGTGGCCGTCCACATGAAAATATACCTTGTTTCCCGTGGCGCCGTTCAAGTTGTGAATATAGTGTTCCGACGTGTTTTGAAGGATCAAGTAAATAATTTGCAGTTTTCGTGAGTTGATGTCTCCTTTTTTAATTCGGCGAATCGTTTTTTCCAAATTTAGATGTTTCTCGGGTTTATCTACAAGTTGTTTCATATCCTTCGGATCGGTATAAGCATGCGCTGGAGTCGTAGTAAGCACTAAAAAACAACTGAATACGAGTATTTTCAATTTCATTATTTGATCCTTCGTATAATGATATTTGTGCGATTCTATATTCGGATCAAGTTTCTCTGCATATATCAAAAGTGTACAATACTACGATACTGTCGCTCCAGGGTATCCTTTCCCCTGAAATCCATTATAGAGTTGTCTTCCCTTAAAACAAGGGAAAATGAGAAAAGTCATTTCAATTAACACTATACCGCAGTATCGATTAAATTTCGGGCGGGGAACCGATGATGGCGTATTCGTCGAAGACGGCATGCATGATGGTCGTTCGGTTGTTCGTTGTGTAAACGATGTGGATCTTGCCGTCATGGGTTTGTATAGCGTAGGGATAGGCGAAGGTATTGTCGCCGCCCGCGATATTGCGCCGATGGGGATAGGTCTTGTCGCCGTCCGTCGAGATCGCCACCGTCAGCGGTGTGCGGTCGTTCATGTTATCGTTATAGACCAGCAACAGGTGGTCGTTTTGGAGCTTGATAAAATCCACGGCGGAATTGGGATTGAGGAATTTTGTCTCTACGGCGTCGGACCAGGTTATGCTTCCATCTTTGGACTCAGAGCGCAACGCGTAGCCGTGGTCGGTGGGGAGGAAATCGCCGCCCCGGCGGATATAAGCGACGAGATAATCATCGGTCAACTGGACCACCTGGGCCTGGAGATTGCCATTGGGGGATTTGATTCGGTTTGTTTCAGTCCATACCTTTGTCTTCGGATTGTATCGCATGAAATAGGAGCAGGTTGTGCCCGCGGTCTTTTCCCGGTCGTCGCCGGTCTCGTGGTACATGGGAAGAAGATAGTCGCCGTTGTTGAGGACGATGGGCTGGCCCCGGACCATCGTGCCTTCCTCGAAATTGAGCATGAACGAATCCGACCATGTCTGAGCGCCATCGTCGGAAATCTTCACCTTGACGCGGGCGTTGCACCAGGTTTCGCCATAACGGTTGACGTAGAACAGCCACACCCGGCCGTCGGGTGCCTGCCAGACGACGGGATTGCCTTCGCCCCGATCGGGCGTATTGGCGATGATCTTCGGTTCCGTCCATTGGGTATGGTCCACCTGGAGGCGGGCGCCATATACCGCGGTATCGTCGCCGTACTCGCCCGAGCCGCCGTAATAGGCGATATACAGGTCCTTGTTGGCCAGTTGTGTAATGGATGCGGGGTGTTTGTATCGGCCGGGATGTTCGGGACCGAATACGCGATAGGTCTCGATGTTGTAGCTTTCTGCGAGGGCCGGCACGCTAACCAGGCATAATAAGAATGCAACGAGCGTTTTCATATCGCGTCTCCTTACTCTTTCGGCACTGAACGGTTCACGATTCCTTCCATCGCTATTATAGTGATTCTTGATCGTATAACAATGTTTATACGATGTTGGATTACCTTCGACCACACGTTTTCTATACGCCTTAAAGCTCCATTCTATAGAGGCTTTTCGTATAGAAAACGTTTCAATTTTTTCAAGAAATGTCGGCTTATTGACGGATTGGGAGGTATCGGTTATGATAGAAGGTGGAAGATATGCTGGAAAAATCGTTTGCGGAGGTGACTGGTGCCTGGTGGTGCCCCTGGTCTTCAAAACCAGTGTGGGGCTTAGACGGTCCCGGGTGGGTT
>JAFGTG010000488.1 GCA_016934255.1 Sedimentisphaerales bacterium | reverse complement strand
CCGTTGGGCAATGCGCCGACGACCTGGCCGAAGTAAATGTGTACGGTGGTGGGTAAGAGGTTGACGCGATATTTTCCGCCTTTGGTGTTGGGGCGACCGTTGAGAAGATCGTAATATGTTTCAAAGACGTCCTCTGCGATAGAGTCGGCGTAATCATCGTCATTGCCATAGGTGGGGGTATGTTCGAGCAACGTGTGCTGTAAGGTTTCGTAACCTTCGAAATTGGCCTGCATCGCTGTCAGCAATTCGTCCATCAACACGTCGTGCTGGTCGAAAACGTGATACTTGATAGCAGCGAGGGAATCTGTCACGGTTCCGATGCCGACGCCCTGGATATAGGTGGGATTGTACCGTGATCCGCCGTTGTGGTAGTCGATCCCGCGAGCGATACAATCGTCCATCAAGATCGACATGAACGGAGCGGGCATAAAGTTCGCATACAGACGTTCGATCACGTTATTGCCCTGGATTTTCAGGTTGATGAAATATTCCAGTTGGTGGCGATAAGCGTCCATGAATTGCTGATAGGACCTGAACTGTCGAGGATCGTCCGTTTGAGGACCGATCTGCTTATCAGACTGAGGATCGACGCCTTTAAAGCACGTCAGCTCCACGATCTTAGGCCAGTTAATGTATCCCGTTAGGGTGCAGCTTTCCTTGCCAAATGCGCTGATCGTCACGCAACCGCTCGGTCCGCCACTGCGAGCGTCCCGGATGTTCTTGCCGTCCTGGAGCATCTCTTTGATGATGACGTCGGTGTTGAAGACGGAAGGCTGCCCGAACCCGGTGCGAATGACCTTGCAGGCGCGCCTCAGGAAGCGGTCCGGATTTTTATTACTTACCTGAACACAGGCGCTCGGTTGGATCAGACGCATTTCTTCGACGACATCGAGCATCATGTAAGAGACCTCATTGACGCCGTCCGTTCCGTCTGATGCTTTGAGTCCGCCGATATTAATCAGGGCAAAATCGGTGTAGGTGCCGCTTTGTTCTTCAGTGATCCCCACCTTGGGTGGAGCCGGTTGATTGTTAAACTTGATCCAGAAACATTGGAACAACTCTTTCGCCTGCTCGGTATTCAGTGTTCCTTCGTGTAATCCCTTTTCATAGAACGGCAGCAAATGCTGGTCGAGTCGGCCGGGATTGAACGAATCCCAGGTATTCAGCTCTGTGATGACGGATAAATGCACGAACCAGTACGACTGGAGCGCCTCCCAAAAATTGCGCGGCGCGTGAGCGGGTACATGGGTACAGACATCGGCGATTCGCTCAAGCTCCTTCCGGCGAACGGGATCGGTTTGCTGCTTGGCGATCTGAGCAGCTTTTTCAGCGTAACGCCGGGCGAAAATCATCACGGCGTCGGCGCATATGTCCATCGCCTGATATTCCTGGTCTTTTTCATAGGCGCACGGATCGTTGAGAAAGTCGAGTTTCTTACGGTTCTCTTCAATATCCTGCTTAAAGTCCAACATACCTTTGCGATAGATTTTATCGTCGAGAATGGCGTGGCCGGGCGCCCGTTGCTCCATAAATTCGGTGAACACGCCGGCGTGAAATGCCTCGTGCCATTCCGGAGTCATTGCTCCGAAAACTTTTTCTCGTATCGTTTTGCCGGTCCAGAAGGGGATGATCTTCTCTGCAAACGTTTGTCTGACGTCGTTAGTCACAACGAAGGGCGTTCTTTCCCGGCTGTTAAGGATACGCAGGTCTTCCAGCGTATGGCAGCACAATTCGGGATACGTCGGTGTGGCTTTCGGCGCGGGACCTCGTTCGCCCACAATCAATTCGCCGTCGTTGATACAAATGGTCCTGTGCTCCATCAGGTATTTGAAACATAAGGCGCGACAGACCGGGACGGAAACACGCCAGGGAACGTCACTTTTATAGAACTCGGTGACGAGTTCCGCTCTTTCGGTCGAGATATAGGGTTTGGTCCCGACGCTTTGTTCTCTCAGTTTTGCCACTCGTTCGTTCATCGTACTAACCACCTATCTTAACTTCAAAGCCGTAATCCCGAAAGGTCTCGGCGATCCCTTCCATTTTTTCAACGGATGGAACATCGACTAGCATGAGATCGGGCTCGGTTGCCAGCCGGGCCGACTTCTCTATTCCGCCACGATTGTATGGAAGAATATCGATCTGCCTGATGCCATCCAATGAAGCCGCAAAATCTCTCGTCATGTTGATATTGATCGGATCGTCATTAAAGCCCGGTACGACCGGAATCCTGATGACGATGGTTTTGCCGGCTTTGGACAATTCATTAATATTACATAATATTTGTTCGTTATCAACACCCGTAAAACGTTTATGTTTAACTGGATCCATATGTTTGATGTCGCAGAGGAAAAGGTCGGTATGGGTGGCTACTTTTCGGATGATGTCTGACTTTGCATAACAGGTGGTATCTACTGCCGTATGAATATCTATTGTCCGGCATCGTTTGAGCAAAGCACGGAGGAACTCCGGTTGCATGAGCGGCTCGCCTCCGGAGAATGTGACGCCGCCGCCGGACTCATCATAAAAAATGACGTCCTTTTCGATTTCCTGCATGACTTGATCGATCGTCATCTTTTGCCCGATGATTTCTCTTGCCTCGTTCAAACAAACATTTGTGCATTCGCCACACACCGTGCATTTGTCGGCATCTGTTAAAGCCCCGTTCTCTGATAACGTAATGGCTTCTTGTTCACATACGGCCACACATCGACCACACCTCACACATCGGCTCCGGCGGAAACCCGGCTCCGGGAGCATTCGCCAGCTTTCCGGATTATGACACCAGCGGCACTGTAAAGGGCACCCCTTGAAAAAGACCGTCGTCCGGATGCCGGGACCGTCGTGTATGGCGTATTTCTTAATGTCGAATACGTATCCCGTCGAGACCGGTTTGCCGTCCTTATCGTTTTGTATCAAGTCAGTCACAATATCCTATCGTACCAAATTACATCGATAAAAACAATTACTATGGCCCGTTTCGGAGGCAACCCTCTCCATCCCGATAACGTTAATCGGGATGAGGCTGCCACCCACCTCTCATGAATGTTACCAGGTGGCAGCCTCACGCTTTCGTCTTCGCGGAGCGAAGATTCAAGCTTGGGGATGGTTATGTATTTCAGAGATTGGCTAAACATATACTTCTTATATTTGAGAAGGTTTATGGAAATCAACTCTAAAGGCGTTATTGGGGCTTAAAATCGTGTTGAAAATATGGTATGCTTATGGCAAGGAGATTATGAGCTATGGTAGATCAGTTGTTGAGACGAAGTTGGACAATCGCGTGCATTTTTGTGTTTCATATCTCAGGTTATATATCTGCATTGGAACCGGCATCTGGCCAGTCGGATATCCCGGAAGAACAAAGGGCAGCGCTAAAGGCGGCGATTGAAGATTTGATCGATACGTTCGGCGACCGCTATCCGAGTGGCGGGGAATATCTGACAAAGCTGAGTAGTATGGCAAGCGACGATTACGCGGGATTTTTAAAACTTCAGCGTGAAGCGCTGATTGCCAATCCTTTGGTCAGCGGTCAACCGATTCTCTTTATCATGCGACGTCAATACAAGAGCGATCACCATAATACAGCGACCATGTTTGTGACCGGGGAGATCAATACAGGCAACTTTGTGGGCGGCGGTGCGATGAAAACCGTGGATTTCTCCAAAGGAGGCCAGGTCCGAACGTTAATCGAAACCTCCGAAGGGCTTATCCGCGATCCGGAGGTTTATTTCGACGGGAGTAAGATCGTCTTTTCAATGCGAAAGCATATCGAAGATAATTACCATATTTATGAGATTCATGCCGATGGTACGAACCTCAGGCAACTCACGGGTGCGCCGGGTGTGGCGGATTTCGATCCGCTTTACCTGCCGGATGACGGTATTGCCTTTTCTTCCACGCGCGAACCGAAATATTGCATGTGCAACCGTCATATTATGGGCAATCTTTTTCGTATGGATGCCGACGGTGCCAATATCCACCAGATCGGCAAAAGCACGCTCCACGAAGGTCACGGAACACTGATGCCGGACGGGCGAATATTATATGATCGCTGGGAGTACGTCGATCGTAACTTTGGCGATGCTCAGGGGCTTTGGACGGTTAATCCGGATGGAACAAATCATGCCGTTTATTGGGGCAACAATACGTGGTCACCCGGCGGCGTGATCGACGCCCGCGCCATCCCCGGCTCGGAAAGAATACTGTGCATTCTCGGTTCTTGTCATGACCGTCCCTGGGGGGCGCTCGCGATTCTCGATCGCAGGCTGGGACTTGACGGTCGGGAGCCGATTCTTCGGACGTGGGATCGAAATGCGATCAATCTGGCGAAGGAAATCGGTCCGAAGCCGGATGTGTATGGATTTGATCGTTTTAAGGAGATCGATCCGAAATACGAGGACCCATATCCGTTGAACGATAAGTATTTTCTCTGTTCCCGAATGACCGGCAAAGGCGAGCAGATGGGGATTTATTTGTTGGATATCTTTGGCAATGAGATTCTATTGAACGTGGAAGAGCCGGGGTGTTTCGATCCGATGCCGTTAGGCCCGCGGCCGCGACCGATGCCTATTCCCACGCGACGGAATTTCAACAATGAAAAAGGCTATTTCTACATTGTGAACGTCTATCAAGGAACCCATATGAAGGGTGTCGAGCCGGGTATAATCAAGTATCTCCGTGTCGTCGAATCCCCGGAGAAACGGTTCTGGACCCATCCATCCTGGGGCGGCCAGGGCGTGCATTGTCCGGCCATCAACTGGCACAGCTTCGAGAACAAACGCATTCTCGGCACCGTTCCTGTGGCGGAAGATGGTTCTGCCTATTTCGAGGTGCCATCCGACCGATTTGTTTTTTTCCAGCTTCTCGATAAAGACCAGATGATGGTGCAATCCATGCGGAGCGGGACGATTATTCAATCCGGGGAAACGACGGGCTGTATAGGATGTCACGAAAACCGCCGAACGGCGCCGCGACAGGCGGGTGAGAAAATCCCCCTGGCATTAAAGCGCCCACCGAGCCAACTCAATGGCTGGTTCGGGGAACTGCGGTTATTTAACTATGCTTATGAGGTACAGCCTGTTTTCGATAGACATTGCGTTTCATGTCACGATTACGGCCAGGAAGCTGGTAAGAAGCTTATTCTTGCGGGAGATCGCACGATTACATTCAATACGTCCTACAACGAATTATGGCGAAAAAAATATGTCGGTGCCATTGGGGCGGGACCGTCAGATATCCAACAGCCTTATTCATGGGGATCCCATGCAAGCAAGCTTGTCGAGGTGCTTCGCAACGGGCACTATGACGTAAAACTCAATGAGGAAGAATTCAACCGGATCATCACATGGATCGATCTTAATGCGACTTATTACCCTCGATATGACTGTGCTTATCCGGCGAACCTCACGGGCCGATGTCCGCTTGATGACAAGCAACTCAAACGACTCACTGAGTTGACGGGCGTACCTTTTACGAAACTGGCCGTTCATAATAAGAATGCCGGGCCACAAGTGAGTTTCGACCGCCCATCTCTGAGCCCGTGTCTGGCCAAGTTTACGGATAAGTCGAATCCGGATTATATAGAAGGGCTGGACATCATCGAAGAAGGTAAACGCATGTTGGCGCAGCGCCCGCGAGCGGATATGCCGGGTTTTGAACCATGTGCTATCGACCAGCAGCGTCAGCATAAGTACGTCATGCGCAAGGAGATAGAGTTGAGTAGCCGACGGGCCATTCGAGAGGATAAGAAGCTCTATGACAGTGAATTCAGGTAGCGGAAAAAGAGTTTTTATATTCGTTAACGGTCAAAAAATCTAAATTAACGCGAAATTTACGATAGCCTCATCGTGGCCTAATAAATGAGTGAGATATTTACCACTGTTTGATTCAAGGATTTTCCTTGACCCTTAAGGGTGAATCTGGTAAAAATGTGATTGTTGAGGTTTTTTGGTGTTATATGTGTTCCTTGCCCAAGTTAATGTTCAGCATTGAACTTTTATGGAGTAAAGGTGTTTTATGATCCAAACCCTATTTTATTGTCAAGTCGTTTTTGAAAGGAGGATTTGTCATGTGTAAAAAGTTGGTTTACTCGCTCGCGTTTGTTTTGGCGTTGAGCATTGTTAGTGGAGTCTGGGCGGGTGTTTCAAAGCCGGATCCATCGGATGGGGCTGTGATTGAGGAGACGTGGGCGAACCTGTCCTGGCAGGCGGGTTCTAATGCGGCTTCGTTTGATGTATATTTCGGCGACGATTACGCCAGTGTCAAGGCAGGGACCGGCGATACGTTCCGGGGTAACCAGATGGTCGTATATTTTGTTGTCGGTTTTCCCGGATTTCCCTATCCGGACGGTCTTGTGCCGGGAACGACATATTACTGGCGGATTGATGAGCATCAGAACGATGGCACAGTGCACAAAGGCACGCTCTGGAGTTTT
>JAFGTG010000487.1 GCA_016934255.1 Sedimentisphaerales bacterium | reverse complement strand
ATGTACCTAACGCAAATGGGCCAGATACCATTGCTGACGAGAAATTCAGAAGTGGCCCTTGCGCGGAAAATTGAAATTGCCCGGATGGCGTTTCGACGAAAAATGCTCCAGTGTGACTATTGCGCCCGCAACGCCCTCGACTTACTCCAGCAAGTCCACAACGGCACGATGTCGTTCGACCGAACCATCAAAGCCGGCACCTCACAATTCATAACGAAAACCGTGATCAAAAAGCGGCTCCCCGAAAACGCCAACACGGTGGACACCCTCCTCAAGAACAACCAGCAACTTTTCAAGCGCGTCATGGCCGACTCGGACAGCGCCGAAACCACGGCTATGATCAAACAAATGCGCCGCTCCAAGCGCAAAATCGCCACGCTCCTCGAAGAGCTCAGCCTTCGCACCAGCCGCATCCAGCCGATGAAGAACAAGCTCCACGGTATCTGCGACAAAATGCACCAACTACAGAAATCCATCGACGCCGGCCCGTCCGGCGACATCACCACCGAAGACATCGACGCCATGCAGCAGGAGCTCACCGGTCTCCAGGAGCTCATTGTCGAAACCCCCGAGCAGCTCGCCAAGCGTCTGTCCGTCCTGGACAAAGTCTTCTCCCAGTACGAAGAGACCAAGCGCACGCTCTCCAGCGCCAACCTCCGCCTGGTCGTCTCCATCGCCAAGAAATACCGCAACCGCGGCCTGTCCTTCCTCGACCTCATCCAGGAAGGCAACACCGGCCTGATGCGCGCCGTCGATAAATACGAATACCGCCGCGGCTACAAATTCAGCACCTACGCCACCTGGTGGATTCGCCAGGCGATCACCCGCGCCATCGCCGACCACGCACGGACGATCCGCATCCCCGTCCACATGATCGAGACGATGAGCCGGCTGCGCACCGCCAGCAAAACCCTCCACCAGAAACTCGGCCGGGAAGCGACCATTGAGGAGATCGCCGAGGAGGCCGAGATGTCCATCGAAGAGACCCGCCGGGTGCTCAAGATTTCCAAGCACCCGATCAGCCTCGACCGCCCCATCGGCGAGAGCGAGGACAGCTACTTCGGCGACTTCATCGAAGACGACGACGTCGATTCCCCCGTTGCGACCGCCGGCCAGGAAATGCTCAAAGAGCGGATCGACGTAGTCCTCAAGACGCTGACCTACCGCGAGCGCGAGATCATCAAGCTGCGCTACGGCATCGGCGACGGCTACACCTACACGTTAGAGGAAGTCGGCCGGATCTTCAAAGTCACCCGCGAGCGCGTCCGCCAGGTCGAAGCCAAAGCCATCCGCAAGCTCCAGCACCCCGTCCGAGCAAGAAAATTAGAGGGATTCTTAGATCACAAGTCGGCTTAGCCGACTCACATTGACGATTGAATATTGACTAACGACGATTGTACTGACTTTGTCATTCTCCACAGGATGCCTTACGGTACTGCGAAAGCAGGAATCCACGTTCGAGATACGCAGAACGTTTCACCCGATACGCGGCAATGGAAAAATGTCATTGCGAGGCCCGGAGGGCCGCGGCAATCTTTTGATCCGGCGGCGATATTGAAGTCCTCGATTGTTCCACTGTAAGGTGTCCTAAAGGGAGATTTTTGATCCTCGATATTAAAGCGAAGCGAATATCCGTCGTTTTTCTATTGAAGATTACCAACTAAATCGATATGATTAGATTATGGTCGCAACAAGACAACAGGCGTTGGAAATCGCCTCTAAAGTGCGTATCGAACTTGAGAAGTTTTACGGAGAACGTCTGCGAGGAGTTTATCTGTACGGTTCAGCGGCACGTGACCAGCTCACCCCTGACAGCGACATTGATATTGCTATCGTTCTCGATGAGATTCCCAGCCGCTTTGACGAGCATGAACGGACCGGCGATTTTGGCTCGCAAATAAGTTTGGAATATAATACTCTCGTCAGCTTTTTTTTTGTGAGCGAGAGGGATTATCAACAAGGTCGATTTGCTGTCCACAGAAGAATAAAAGAAGAAGGGATTCTCGCGTGAACGAAGAAGTTCGTTTGCACCTCGAAAGAGCGGATGATTGTATAAAAGATGCGGAATTGTTATTGTCTGCGTATCGGCAATCAGCCGCTGCAGGCAGAGCGTATTATGCTATGTTTCACGCCGCGACGGCGGTCCTTCTCAAAAGAAACATCAGAAGACACTCTCATAAGGGGATTATTTCAGCGTTCGGGCAGTTTTTTGTTAAGTCGGGCGACGTCGAGATGAGATTTCACAAGTATATTGCGGAGGCCTTTGATCTTCGGCAAGAAAGCGATTATGAGCCTTTAGTCGATATAACAGAGCGGCAAGTGAAAAGAGTTCTTGAGTGGGCAAAGGAATTCGTCGAGGTCTGTCGAAATCTCTGTGAATAAAAACAGCGATTAGAAGCATTTTCTTGAATTTCGATCTTTGGCATTCGGTTTTCGATATTTATTATTCAACCTTTTTTATCCCGTAAATTCTGTCATCCCGTCAAAACTCAAACCACGAATTAACGCGAATAAGCACATTATGTAGGATGGTGCAGCTCCGTTGCCCATGCGGATCCTATATACGAACGACGAATATAATTTCTTTGTTTCCAATCGGGAAGAGAGCTATAATATGGAATAAAGACGTTGAGGAAGCAGCATTTGTCCTGAGGTTGTCGAAGGGACAGTTAACGGATGTAAAGACGAGAGTTTTTAGGCAAACCCATGGGATTTGTCGAGAAAATGAGACCAGAAACCGGACATCGTAATTCTCTTCTTTGAAAGGAGACAAAATGAACGACAAAACGAAACAATTCAGGATAATCCTTCTCCTGGTAAGCCTCTTAGCCGTCGGGCTGATAGTGCTCAATGGCTGTAAAGGGAAGGAAACTGAGTCTGAGCCTAACGAGCCTAACGCAGTAACCGCCGCGGCCATCCATTAGACGACGGGGTCGGCAAGGCAGCATTAGGGTTTCATCGGGGCAGATTCAATTGGAACAGTCACCGTTTTCTGGGCACTGTCCCCAGTCATTAGTAGTTGGCTGTCCCAATATATTCATGAAACCGAGGGTGGTTGTCACAGAAGATCAAGAGGATGACTACCTCTTGATGAGCTCAACGCGGCCTCGGGCTTCGCCCGTTGGCCGCAACCAAAAAATTCCGTAGGATGGGCAACTTGTTGCCCCGCCGTTAGGTGT
>JAFGTG010000486.1 GCA_016934255.1 Sedimentisphaerales bacterium | reverse complement strand
TTTAAAACTGGAAGTAAATAAACGCTTCACCCGGCCCGCGAAGAAAAATGCTCGCCGTGACCATAAACGAGATCACCGCCGGACGGGCCAGGACAGAGACCTTCGACATCCCGATTTTCGACGAATCGAGTCCGAGATAGAAATACAGCTCACGGACAATAATAATAAACAGGAAAAGCATAAATCGAAGATCGATGACGCTACTGACGGCACTGATGCTCATGTTCTTAAAGCTAAACATTAACAACAGAATATCCATCGCCTGCTTAAAAGACGTCGCCCTGAAAAAGATCCACGCAATCGTCGCCAATAAAAAGACCAGCAAGACCGCCACGTGGCGGCCGCCCGGCAATTGGCCGAGCCTTCGGGGCCATTTGGTGACACGCTCCAACGATAAATAAAAGCTGTGCAACGCCGCCCAAATAATAAACGTCCAGGCCGCCCCGTGCCAAAGCCCCGAGACGAGCATCGTAATCCACATATTCGCATGAGCGCGTCCCTGGCCTTTTTTGGACCCTCCCAGCGGAATATAAACGTAATCGAGAAACCATGACGACAACGAGATATGCCACCGCTTCCAGAATTCTTTGAAACTGGTCGATATGTAAGGATGGTTGAAATTCAACGGATAGTCGTACCCCATCCATTTGCCGATGCCCCGGGCAATATCGCTGTAGCCGCTGAAATCACAGTAGATTTGGAACGTGTACATGATGGTGATAATCCACCAGAACAAGCTCGAGTCGTTCAGCCCCGATCCGCTATAAGCCACGTTGACGATTTCGGCCAGATTATCCGCAATCACGACTTTCTTGAAAAAGCCGTGCACAACAAGCTGCAATCCTTCCCAACGCTGCTTCTCGGTGATCGGACGATTTTCTTTCAGTTGCGGCAGCATCTCCGAGGCCCGGACAATCGGCCCGGCCAGTAATTGGGGAAACATCGACACATACGAAAACAAATGTAACAGATTTCGCGTCGGCTTGAGCTTGCCTTGATAAACATCAAACGTATAGGTCAGGGCCTGGAAGGTATAAAAACTGATCCCAATCGGTAAAATGAGATGGATCGATCGAAGAGAGACATCGACCTTGACCAATCCCAACAACCAGGAGATATTGGCGATAAAGAAATTGAGATATTTGAATATCCCCAATATGCCTAAATTGCCTACGAGCGAAAGCACGAGAGAAAGCTTCTTCCATCGGGGAAAATGATAGATCGCTAATCCGGCAAAATAGACATTTAACCCGCACGCAATCACCAAAAAGATAAATCGCCAATCCCACCAGCCGTAAAACACAAAAGAGGCCGCGATTAAATACGTATATCGCAGATTACTGCGCCGGCGTAAGAAAGGCCATAGAATGAAAAACGCAACCAAAAATACCAAAAAATCTATTGAATTGAAGAGCATTTATGTCCTCTTTATCGATATTGACCGTGATGTCGATCTCTTCTCACGTCCAGTGCTTCCGATGAACGAGCATCCTTTTGAGGTTAATCAGGCATCTGTTCGCCTGATAGGCCCCGTTGGCCTTGAGCTTGAAAACGACCATACTGTCACGAGACGAGACTTCAAATCGACCGATTCTCAGTTCATCGGCGCAATTATCAACAATATTGGGATAGGTGGTGAAACCTATCCGATACCCCGCCCTTTGCGTGGCCCGATACACCCGGGCATCATAGGATCCATGCGGATAACTCACGGCAGACACTTCATGCCCGAGAATCTGTTCGAGACGCTGTTTTGAGTGATTTAGTTCAACTTCCAAATCCGTATCATTCAATTCGGTGAGCCGGGGGTGTGAGACGGTATGCGATAAAATCTCATACCCCTCCTTGTCCAGCGCCACGATCTGCTGTTCATTCATGACGAATTCATCTTTTTCCGGACAATCCGGCGCCATCGCCCAGCCGGGACGTTGCCCGATGTGGCCAGTCGGAACAAAAATCGCCGCCGGCATTTCATACTCCTTCAAAATAGGGATAGCGTTATCCAGGAGGTTCGTATAAGCATCATCAAATGTCAGCGCTACTATCGTTTTCTCTTTGTCGTTGCTGACATGACTAATATCGCAAGGCGTGACGACCCGACATTCTTCGGCCAGATAGGCGATTTGTCTTCTGAAACCCTCCACGCTCGCCTTGTCCACGCCGTGATAGTACAGAACAACCCTGGGATGGTATTTTCGGACAAGCCGAACACCGGCTGCATAGATCACAGCACATATCAATCGGATCGAAGACTTCACTGATTTAGACATCTATCTCTACTCCAGATTCAGGCATGAAAAACAATTAAGGTGAATCAAGAACACTGTGCCTGCCATGAAGAGATAATCTCGAAGGCGCCACGATCGCGGGCATAGCACCACAAATAGCCAAAATCACATAAAACAACGTCAATATCTGTTCGAACAACGCCACCGACATGAACGAACAATACATGCCGAACAGCGAGGCGCCAACGCACCAGATGAGCCAATGGTCGCCTTTTTGCGACGCCAGTTTGTCACTTAATCGGAGGTTTTTAATCGCTTCCATGTTCATCATGACAAAAGGGACAAAACCGATCAATCCGAAACGGACCAGCACCAGGATATAATGATTGACAATGTCCACATAGCTTCGTGTATCAATGACGGGTCCCCACCCGGGATCCGTATTATAGCCGAAACCGGCAATCCAATGGCCGCGCATGCCGCCTTCCAAAAAGGCCACTTCGATCAGTCGGGAACGATACCAGGCTGTGGCGCTATTAAGTGTAAACCGGTCGATGACCTCGAAGAAGTGCCGGTCACTTAAGACTTCGACAATGGCGCACATGACGACGACACTAATGGCCATCACCCGCCAGGACTTTCGATACCGGAAGAAAGCCATAAACGCGATGGAGCAGAGAATGGCCAGCGCCGGCCCGCTCGATACGCATGAGAAAAGTCCGACGCCCATTAAAAATATACCGACACCACATGAGACCTTGTTCTGCTTGACATAACCGAGAAGCCCCGCGCAGACCGGGCTAAACATCGCAAAGAACAAACCGAACATAATCGGATGGGCGAAGACCACATTCGCTCTCCAGAAACCATGACGGTTCATCGGGGGATAGGCGGTCCGACCGCGCGCCCAGGCCGAATGATGGATCATGAAACCGAACGGATTGTGTCCCGTTATACATTGATAAATTCCGACAATTGCCAGAGGCGCCGCGATCAGCATGATCGCCTTGAGAAGTGTAAAATACCTCTCCCGGTCCGTGACAACCAAACGCGTCGCAAAATAAGGCAGAACAATGTCAAACATTCTGCCGGCGCGATTCTCAAGCAGCAGCGCCAACGAAGGCGTCGTAATGGACCCGGCTACAAGCTGAGCCACGAAGTAGATTATGACGACCTTATCCAGCCAAATGAATTTAAAGCGGCTAAAGAGCGTTGTCATCATGTACAGCTTAATATAAAACGCAAGGATGATAATCCTATGCACCGTAAAATCAATGGTTCCTATCGGGGCCGCCAGATAGGACGGATACCACAGGAAAGCCCCGAGATAGACAAGAAAGCCCGGGAACGGCGGCAATAGAAAGACAAGGGTGCTTGCGATAAGGGCGACTGTTAGAGTTACACCAACCATCAACTGTCCTCTTTTAAGATTGCCCGACCTGACACTCGTCGGTCACATCGGGAAATACATAATCCGTCTCGGGATTCACCGTCAGCTTTAACGGTTTCGTCCATCCGCGCGATACGATCCGTTTCAACGTTCCGCCCAACGAACGAATCTTGTCCTTTACCGGCAGTCCGAGCCAGCTCTTGAACAAGGAAAAGCCGACATAACGGGGCATCGGAACACGCATCATCCGCATCGTTAATAAACGTCCCCAAAGCTGACGTCGGCGTCCCAGAAGAGCATTCTGCGATCGAAGGAGTATCCCCGGATCGGCGTTTTGTAATTCAATGTAACCAGCTTTCCGGGCTTCTTGAACAATTTGTCGGCCTTTTTCCGTCCTTGCTATAATGAGCGACCATCCCTTCTCATCCGGCCCAAGTTCTCGATACCACGGATCGCCACACGACACATCGGCGAATTCCCCCGTGGAGTCCGGACAAAGCCGACACCGGATTTGGCCGTACTTGCTCAGGATGTTGCCCCAGGATTCCTCGTAGGTCATCTGAGGCGTCCGACTGTCGTCGTCCTTCAGTGTCACTTTCGTAAACCCCGGCCAACCGCAGCCGCGATATCTGAATTCCCGGGCTTCTTCAGGAACCACACCCAACTTTTCCAGAATCTTATAGGTCCCCTCCGTTGTCGGCGTTCCCGCACAGAAAATACTAATCGCCAGACAAATTTTCTCATTCAATTCGGGATTCATGGTTTGAAATTTTCGTAGCGCCACCACATCGCAAGGCTTTCCGATGAACACGCTCGGACAGGAAGCCTCTTGAATCCACGATAACTTTTCACAGGGCGCCGCCGGTGCATACCGCGAGCCGGTCCGCGCCACGAGTTCCGCTCTGCTCCGACTATATACCGCCATATTCTCCAAAGGCGTATCCGGTCTGGCGCCGATGTGCAAGACCCCCGAAGCCTCTTGTTTCTCCAAACAGAAAAGGGCCAATGCCGTCGCCGCGCCGCCCGATGAGCCGCAATAGCGAATCTCAGGATCGCTCGCGTAACCTTCCCAAACCTCCAGGGCCGGCCCCCATTCCTGACTTAATTCAGCGATGATAGATCCTCGGTCGTTAAAAGGTTGATGGGATACGTCAATACCGGGACATACTGCCACGCAACTGCTACATTGCTGACACTGGTCGGCATTGACAATCGGCCGAATCCCCTGATCGCGTATATCCACCAGGGTGATCGCCCGGTTCTCACACGCCGCCGCGCAAGCGCCGCATCCCATGCAGAGCCGTCGTTCTACGACCTGGTCAATTCGTTTGAACTTCATTCAAAACCTCTTCCACCGGTCGCAGGAATTCGTCCATGTAACCCTTAAGCTCTTCAATATCCTTGTCCCACCAGGCATCACGTTTGATCCTGTCAATCGTTTCAGCGGAGAACCTGTATTTGACAACCTTGGCGGGGTTGCCCGCAACAACGGCAAAGTCCGGCACGTCTTTCGTCACCACGGCGCCTGCACCGATCACCGCGCCGTCTCCGATCCTTCGAACGGAGGGTAAAATAAGTGCGTTCTGACCGACCCACACATCATTTCCAATCTCGATCTCGCTTCTGGAGATCTTTTCGTCCTGAACGTAGTGATAGTACGGATTGTAGAAATACGGATGCATCGACCTGAACGTCATCGGATGATTCCCATTGAAGCGACAAACGCCCGCGGCAAACGAACAGTATCGACCGATCTTCGTAAACGCATTGAAACACAACGAATCGAAACAGCCTCCATAGCTATATAAACCAACCTCAATACCGTGGTAATCGCGAAAGATGCGACGCAGCGTTTTCGACAACATTTCCCCGCCTTCGAGCTTTCGAATCCTATTCAATATGAAATTCCTTAACCTGCGTCGTTTAATGGCGTAGAGTTTATAAAGAAGATTGGATAGCACGGCTCTTCGTCTCGCTCTCTCACCCTATACATTGACCGTCTCGAACATATTCATGATGTTCGCCTTCACCTCCGGAAGAACGCTGTTTAACTGCGTGCGGATGTGATCGCGCTCCTCGAATGTGGCCTTAACAATAGATAAAAGCTCGTCTTTATCGCACTGATATACTTCTGCGACACAACGTCCCAGCCCCACTGTGTCAAAAACCCCTCGAAACTTTTTACTATAGGCAATCCCAACGGCCGGTATGGATTGCGACAAGGCCGCGATACACGAGTGCATCCGTGAACCCATAAAGAATTCGCATAATCCGATGACATATTTAATTTCGTTTTGGTTATACGTTCCTTTAGTGAGGAATATGCGTCCGGGGTACTTCTCACTGAGTTTTTCATACATCTGTTGGCACGCACGGGGATCATCCTCTTCCGGCCAGTCCGGCCTGAACACATGCGGCACCAAAAGGACCAGCGTTCGCTCATCCGCCATCAGATAATCCACGACGCTTTCAATCATCCCCTGGTAATCGGTTTGTAAACCAAACATGTTGTCCCGCGTATAGCCGCCGCTGAAAAGAAGCCCGCTGATATTAAGTCCCACGACAATAGAATTTTCCGTTCGCACATCGTTAAGCGAACCGATATCCATCGCCTGGGGTTCACGCGGATCCAAAACAAACGCCACATCCGGTGCGAACCGGAGTTTTCCATTGTCGCCATGAACGTTGAGCAGGTTCTTCGTATAGTCCAGTCCCTGGCGATCTCTGGAATAAACCGCACCAGCGCGTTTCAGAATGTGCCGAGCCAAGACCCGGGCCCGTTTTCGCTTGAACGGACCATACGTTTGAGGCAGCAGAATGAACGGCTTTTTGAGAAAGAGCATAAGCCACTTCTGCAGGAAACCCAGAAAGAAACGTTTCATACCGTAGATGTCGCTAAAGCTATCCCCGCCGGTAATGTCCAGAACAATGTCCCTCTCGTAAAGCGTTTTAAAATAGGGATTGCGGCTGGCAAGCTTTTTCTTAAACCACGCACGCGGCATCCATTTCGCGAGGAATCCGTAGAACGCATACCAGAAGAAATGGGTGGGTAAACGCAGATTCTTCGAGAAACGGATGGGCAGCGTTTTCACGGTCAGCTCTTTTCCCATGACTACCAGTTGATGCTCCTGAGACTCGTACGTCGAGCCGACGAGTGTCACCTCGGCATCGGGCCACCGGTTGAGAATTAACTTGATGCTCGACTCGGCCAATGCGCTGACGCCCATATTGCCCGTATCGAAACAAGCCCCCAACAGGCCAACTTTAATGTTCTTTTTTTCCGTATTACGCTTCTCAACCATGAATCTATAAGTCACTCTATGGATACCCTGATTGTCATCTCGAACGGCTCAGCATGTATGCCCCCGCGGCAAGCGATCCCGTGAAAAGGCCAAGCCCAACTCCAAGAAGAACAAGAGGATTATTAAGACCGACGAACCGAAGCAATACGACCACAGCGATAATCGGTGTCGCAAGAAGCAGACCGGGAAGGAGGCCACGTAAATAAACGACGGGTTTCAGGTCGACAATTCTTCGAAACCAAATCACCTGCATAAAGAGTGCGATGAGATAACCTGAAACGACGACGACCGCAGCGCCGATCAATCCGAAGTAACGCACTCCCGGATACAATAAACCCACAATAATCGCCACACGCAGGGCCGTGAAACGACGATGCAAGTGAGGTTTACCCGCCGCAAGGAAGGCCGAGGCAAAAACGGGCGCCTGGGTTTGAGCCAAGACCATCAAAGACAATATCGCCATGGGAATCGCCACCGCGATATATTTCGGCCCATACGACAATACCAGAATTCCACTGGCACAACTGGCCATGAACGCCGTCAAAGGTATCCCGAAAATCCCCGACACCCGTGTCGTCTTCAAGATCACCTCACGAAGAGAATGTTCGTCATCCTGTTTTTCTGAAAAGGCGGGAAGTAAAACAGGATTGACGACCCGTCCATACAGAAATATCGGCAACTGCACGAACATCGTGGCTAAGAAATACATGCCCAGCTCGCCTTCGGGAACCACTTTGCCGAGCACCAGGACATCCATCTTCAACGCGATTACCGTGAGAATGGGCAGACCGAACATGCCCCGGGCGAATCGGAGCAATTCGGTCAGATCCTCTCGATTAATTTTAAAGCTCGGTTTGATCGGTACGAAAAGATAAGAGATCACACACATCACAACATATTCCGCTACAAAGCCGATCACGAGCGCCCACACGTTCCGGAGAACGAAGGCAAGAACGACAGCGAGAAGAGCACCGAGGATGCCGCTGCCCTGGATTAAGAGCACGACCTTGCCAAATTTATATTCCTTCTCCAGAACATACGCTCGCGGACTAACAAGCCCTCTGAACAAAAGGGCCAGGAACGCAACTTGAAGTAACCTCAACAATTCTGGTTTTTGATAATACGCAGCGATCCATGGTGAGGCAAAATACGCGATCAAAAATAACGCTATCCCTCGAATGACCTGGAACCACCAGGCCACATTCAGATAATCGAACTCGGCGCCGCGCTTGTTTTGGATGACGGATTGCTTAATCCCGACCTCAGTAAAGGCCTCGAACATCGTCGCCACGACCATGACGATCGCCATGAGGCCGATTTGCCCTTCCGCCAGGATGCGCGCAACAATCATGTAGCGAACGAATTTCAATCCCCGCTCGAAGGCCGTACCGACTCCCAATAACATCATGGATCGGATGCCTTTGGCTCTGAGACTATCCCCTCTCAATTGGGAAATCTTATCAGAAAATGTCCTTCGTATCATACCGGAAGGAACCACCCCAAGTTGTGCTCCAGGCATACTTCGTCCCCGTCGGGCGCACCGGAGAAACGCCGTAACCAATGAATATCACTTCCTTATAACCGGCCACGTTCATTCAATGACCGCTTCTCCCCACACGCATTCGATTTATCTCTTCGATCCCCTCGATGAATCGATATACTCTACGGCCCGAACTTTCCCCACCGTATCCGGGAAAAAGTCGAGAATCAGATCAACCATGTCTTCAGCCGCCGCCCGGATTGAATTTTCCAGAATGGAGCTGACCTGCACCTGCGTCACATACCGCGCTGGGTCTCCGTTGATATTCGGTGTTCGCCACCCGACGCCGGAAAAAACGCGATCGTCCGAGGTGAGATGGCCGTTCACAATGTAGAAATTCAACACGAGGATCTCTTCGTTACTCGGAGCGGGCTGGTGAAAGCGATGGATCAAACACGGCACAACCTTTCTCGCGGCGGATCGAATGGTCACGTCCTGCGTGCTGTCATGCACCCAGCCACCCGCGACGTAGCAAATACGAGGCCGATGCCCCAGCATCGTTCGCGGGTGCGCTGTATAGGCAATGTACAGATTAGCCCACTGATTACTCGTCTCGTTCGTGTATAAACGCTTGAGCGAGGCGTCATTACCCGCCGCGCGCAAAACGTTCGGCGCTATCGGCATATCTTTTCCTACCCATGGGCCGACTCGCTTTGGGAAAGACGTCAGCAATACGGGCAACTCAACCGGCGTGTCAACGACGAGTCTCAGGCGCCTCGCCAGGTAACGATACATGACACCGCAGGTAATTAAAAGCATCACAGACACAAACCAAATAAGCCAAACCGAAATGCTCCCCCTTTCGGCGCGGAAGACTCCAAAGCCTAACGTTTGTTCCCTACTATTTCTACGTCTAAATGAATACATAAAAGGATATAACTCCAAAGGAGTAGTTACGAATTATTATAGGACTCTGCAATCCGTAACGAATCCTTACTGGTGCGATGACCATGTAAAGTACCTCCTCCGTGAAGGTACTTCATAATTCTACGCTGCTCATCGGCTTTTTGTCAATCCTGCATTGCCTAAATACTCAAAGGCTTTTCCTGTAGAAATACCCAAGATAAACCTCTTTGAAATCCCTCTCATCCTTTTTGTGGAAGTCCACATCCTAAAATGTTTATATAACGTTATTTAGATAAGAATTATCTTTCTTGAAATACATCGTCAATCCGAACAAACAAGGTCGAATCTCCCAATTTTGGGATACTACAAAATGATTAAATTCATGTTAGATTCCGGACATATTCCGATAATCGAAAAAGAATGGTCCGAAACAGTAAATGAAAATTGCCGTTTATGCGGTCAGACTTTTTTATCTTGTTCATCGTGATTTGGATTCGTTTCAAAGGTCCGTTTTCGTTATATTCACTCTTTTAAAAACGCTCAGGCCCCATAATTTTCAATGTATGTGACTTGATATAACCGATGTATCTGTATATAATCCCTATGTCGTTAGGGGGAATCTTTCTACTCATTATTTTTTAAAGGAATGAAATTATGAAACGGACATTGACAAATTACCTCATGTTGGTCGCTTTGGCATTGATCGGGGTCTTCATCGGTTGCGGCAAAAAGGAAAAAGAAGAAGCCCAAGAATCCCCAACCCCGTCGAGTCCACAAAGCACCACAGCTCAATCTGAATCCCCAACACCAACTCCCACAATATCCCAATCTCCCACACCTTCGGCGACATCACCGGGAGCTTCCTACACCGCGCCATCGGGGCCATCGGAAAAGGACATGGCCGAGATCGCGGCTAAGAATGCCGAAGCCCTCAAGGCCATGAACCAGGGCAAGGACATCCAGCCGGTCTCAACGGATACGATCAAGGGATTCCTGCCCGACACACTGGCGGGGATGAAACAAAGCGGGAGCGATGCCCGGCAAATGGGCATGATGGGGATTAACGTCTCCACCGCCCAGGCGGATTACGAAGGGTCGAATGACTCCATGATGGAATTGACGATTTTGGACCTCGGCAATATCAGCGGTCCCATGCGCATGGGCATGACCGGCTGGACCCTAAGCCAATATGATCGCAAGACCGATACCGGCTACGAAAAAACAACGACCTATAAGGATTATAAAGCGCTTGAGGAATACGACAACCAGGCCAGGCACGGCGAATTCCACGTCTTCGCCGGAGATCGTTTCGTCGTTGAGATCAAAGGTGATAACGTCACAATGGAAACGATTAAGCAGGCCATGGACGAGATCGATCTGAAGAAGCTGGTGCAAACAGCAAAATAATCCAATCTCAAACAAAAGCAAATGCGGGAGGATCCATCATGAAATTAAGAATCAAATCAGTCATGATCGTCGGGACGTGTCTTGTAAGTATGCAGGTGGCCTTTGGCGTCCAAGTCCGTGTGCTGGACTTCATGAGTCACCAGGCGGCGAGTGTGAGTGACGTCGCTTCAGCGCTGGGCTTGCGAGTGGACGGCCAGGTCACGAGCCTGTTTACCAGCGAGAGTCTCACGGCGACGCTCGGACCGACCGGCGCGGGCAAATCGACCTTGCTGGGCGGCCACGGTTTCGCCGCCGGGGATAAGCTCACACTCACCAACGCCGGCGGGGGCAAGCTCCAGGTGCAACGAAGCGGATCGGGATCGCCTCTGTCGGTTTTTGTCCACATGGATGAATTCTGGATCCCGCAGGCCCTCGGCGAAGTCAACAAGCAACTGGGCCTCAAAAGCAGCAGCGCCGTGAACGGCCTGCTGAAAGGGATGAGCATGACGACGGTCTTTGCCGGCTCCAAGTCCAGCCCGTTAGCCGCCAAGGGTTTTTCACCGGGTGACACGATCACACTCACCAATATCGGCGGGGGCACGCTCGAAGCTTTGCGAACCGAACCGGGAACACCGTTGTCGATTCATATTCACATGGATAAATCCTTCAGTCCGCAAACACTCAATGAGATGACTCAGGTTCTGGGATTAAAAATTCAAGGCAAGGCCAGGAAACTCGCCACAAACGAAAGTCTTTCCGCATCGGTTACAACAACAGCGAAGTCCACGCTCCTAAGCACGAAGGGATTCTCCGCCGGAGATAACGTCAAGATCACCAACGCAGGCGGCGGCAAGATGCAAATCGAGCGAATCGGTCCCGGGAGCCGACTGTCGATTTTTGTCCACATGGATGATTTCTACAGCCCCCAGCTTCTGAATGAGACGGCCAAGGCGTTAGGGATGAAACTTCAGGGCCGGGCCACCCTCATGGCCCCGAACATGGCGATGGAAGCCATCGTCGGCGCAGGCGGGTCCGGCAAGTCCACGTTGATCAGTAAGAAAGGCTTCCGTCCCCAAGACAAAGTCCGGCTCACCAACGCCGGAGGCGGAAAACTCAAGATTGAGCGTATCTCCGGCGGCGCGCCATTGACGATAGATATCATTGTAGAAGATTTCTATGCAGCCGGGCCGGTCGTGCGATAAAAAGGATTTTATCCAACAAGAACGAAGGAGACATCGAACATGGAGAAACAACAAATAAGAATGTCTATTGTGCTGCTCGTGCTGTGCTGTGTGGCGATCGCCGGGTGCGGCAAGAAAGAGGACGAACCCAAGGAGCAAACGCCAACCGTCGCCCAAACCCCGCCGCCTCCGCCCCCACGCGTACCGAACGCGGCGAATCCGGAGCAGATGAGGGAGTACCTTAAACAGCAAATGGCGCAAATGGAGGCGAAAACCAAGGTGATGAACGCCAAGACCGCTTATGCAATGGCGTTGCCGGAGGCCAAAAAATGGAACGCCCAGGCCAAGTTGTATGAAATCGAAGGCGAGAAAAAGCTGACGCCCGACGGCACCGCCGCGATGTGGACGGCGCACTTCGCGACGCAGACCGATACCCGCGATACGCCAAGTGAGAAACAGGGGAAGAAGTGCACGGTCCTGATGTCGGATGGCGAGGTCGTGAGGGTTTACAGGAAGGAGACGCCGGAAGACATCTCGTACGCGGCCGAGTGTTATGCTTTTTTGCCCGAGGAGCGTCTCAACAGCACGGAGGCTATTGCGAAGTGTCTGGCCGCCCTCAAGGATAAGCACGGCGCCGGCGTGGACAACGCCGAACTCACACGATTGATTTATACCAGCAGAGAAAACGACGCCGGGTATCAACCCGTATGGGAATTGAATGCCTCGGTGAACGGCTCGTCCGCTACGGTTGTCATCGACGCCGCGACCGGCGAGGTGATCTGAGCGATGTAAGTAAGCATAAATTCTTGTCACCCCTACGAAGGCAAGGGGCCAGATCGACGAAACTGGATTCCCTCCTTCGAGGGAATGACAAGCCAAACTGCACACGTTATAAGGTACGAACAATAATAAGGAGACAACACACGATGAATCGTACAGTTATTTTCTTGGGAACTATTCTTCTCATTCTCACTTCGTCTCTTTCACCGGTGACCGCCAGGGAGAAGATCGATCCGTCCCTGGCGCGGGTGGAGACGATCCCGTGGTATGACATTCGCCATCTCGGGGTGGAGGGCAAGGGCTGGACGGATACGAAGAGTTTCTACGACCGTCTGCCCGCGAAGGCCGAAGGCGTGGTGCGCGGGCCCGTCTGGAATTTGAGTCTCGATTCGGCGGGGATGTGCGTGCGTTTCGTCACGGACGCCAACGAAATCCAGGCGCGATGGGAGCTGCGCTCGGAGAGCCTTGCGATGCCGCACATGCCGGCGACCGGCGTCAGCGGACTGGACCTTTACGTTAAAGATGCGAATGGCACATGGAGATGGCTCGCCACGGGACGACCGACAAAATTCCCCGTCAACTCAGTGACACTCGTGAAGGATCTCCCCGAAGGAACGCGAGAATATTTTCTCTATCTTCCACTTTATAACGGCGTCAAAACAGTCGAGATCGGTATTCCCGAGGGTTACTCGCTCTGGAAAGCGCCGACTTATCCCGACCATCGCAAGCCGATTGTTTTTTACGGCACCTCCATCACCCAGGGCGGCTGCGCCTCGCGCACCGGCATGGTCCATACCGCCATCGTCGGACGACGGTTGAACTATCCCGTCATCAACCTCGGATTCTCCGGAAACGGGCGGATGGAACCGGAAATGGGGGACCTCTTTATGGAACTCGATCCGTCCGTTTACGTCCTCGATTGCTTACCGAATATGGATGGAAAAGCGGTCGCCGAGCGCGTCGAGCCGTTCGTCAGGAAACTCAGAAAAGCCCATCCCGAGACGCCCATACTCTTTGTCGAGGATAGAACTTACTCCGACGCCTTCATGAACGAGTCGCGCCGACAACGAAATGCCGAGAACCGCCGGGAGTTGCGAAAGGTCTATTCCCGCCTCGAATCGGAGGGTATTAAATACCTCTACTACCTCCCCGGCGAGCGGCTTTTACAGGACGACCTGGACAACCTCGGGACAGTGGACGGCTCGCATCCGACGGACCTCGGCTTCATGCGACATGCCGATGCATTCTGCGTCGTGCTTGAGACCATCCTGCTCGAAAGAAAGTAAAGGACATCAATTTCTGAATATGCAATCCACTTTGAAGTATGTAGTGTGCCCGTAAGAGCCTGCCCTGAGCTTGTCGAAGGGGCATTTCGTAAGAACGCCTGCCGTAAGGCATGCCCAAGGCCTTACGGCGTCACTACAAACTTGAAAATGAACCGGGGCAGGCTTATGTGCCTGCCCCGGATTATCACTTTGGGTTATGGATTTGGGTTAATACAGACGAATGTCATCAATGTACATCGTCCCTGTGCCACCGACCGTCGCCATGCCGGACTTTGCGCCTAGTCCAATTGCAATCTTATCCACGTTGGTCAGATTGATGCCCTGATCGGAAAAAGCCTGAAGCGGAATTTTCCACTGCTTCCAGTCCGTCTGCGTGGCCGCGGCGGCATTATCGTTCGCCACGACAGCCGGTGAGCCAGAAGCATTGGAGAGCGCGACATACATCGGCTCGGACGCATTGGACGAAATGCCACGGGTCCAAACCGACAATTCTTCGACGCCGGCGATGGTCCAGTCCCGCACATCCGTCAATGTCTTCACCGCTTCCGAGTTCGATACACCCGCTTCATTGGTGTATAGCAGAGGCATCGACTGGCTGCCGCCATGAACAATCGTCCGCTCGGCGTACGGCGGGAATAAATAGCCGACCTGTGCGCCGTTATCGGCGATACCGAAGCCGTCGATCCACGTTTGCCAGATCGCCTCACCGGCGGTATCGTCATCCGTATAGCTCTCGAAATCTTCAACCAAAAGGAAATCGCCGACTGTGAAGCTCCAAACCGGGCCTCTGACGGGACTTCCGTTATACACTTCGTCCACGCGCCAATAGTACGTGGTGTCCAGATCGAGCAACCCGGGGCCGTAGCTCTCAGCCCCCAGCGATTTGGGACCTTTGTACTCGGGCGAGCCCGTATCGGCGCTTCTCACAGCGTCCTTGTCCAGCCCGAAATACACCTGATGGGATGCAGCGCTAGCGGCTGCGGTCCAGCTTAAGGTTGCGGTCATTCCCACGTCGGTTGCCCCGTTGGCCGGTTGCGGGCTTCCCACGGCGCCCGGCGTCGTGAAGGCCCAAATCTCGCCCTTATAGGTTTCGAAGCCGTCAAACTGATCAACGCGCCAGTAATAGACCTTTTCACCTTCGAGCGCGCTGGGAGAGTAATATGCTACGCCTCTCGGGATACCCATGGTGGCGTTATTCACCGTGTCATAATCATCCCCGAAGAACACCGTATGCAATTTAGCTCCGAAGCCCGGCGTCCATCTCAGGGTCACCGAGGTATTCGCAACTTCGTCGCCATCGGCCGGATCCGGTTGATACGCGGTCTTCGGTGGAACCGTGAAGCTCCAGACATCGCCTTTCCACGGGCTATCCGGATTGGCTTCGTTGACCTCGTCAATTCGCCAGTAGTACGTCGTCCCCGGGATCAGTCCTTCCGGATAGGCATAACCGGGAAAGCCGGCAATATAAAAGTCGGCCATCTGGTTGCCTCGGAATTCCTCTGAGTCGTTCGTTGCATCGTCCACCGCGTCGAAATCATCGCCTAAATAGACATCGTGAGAAACCGCATATCTTCCCGCCTTCCAGGAAAGGGTTATCCACGTATCCTCGTGGTATGCACCGTCTTCGGGAACCGGCTCCTTGGCTTTTTCAGGAGAGACTTCTCCGATCATGACATTGTCAATGTGAAGACTTCCCGTCGTGCCGGCCGCCGCATCGCTGGAAATGAGCAAACTCCCGATGCGGGTGAGGCTGGCATTCGAGAGAATACCGACTATATCGCCGTTAAGGATGACCGTGAAATCTGTACCGTCTTGCCTCAACATCACGTTGTTGTATTCGCCGGCTACGACGTTAAAGCCGGTCATGTCGGTCCAGCCGGGCCAACTGCCATCTACGGAATTGGCATGGATGAGAGGACCACCCCAAGTGTAGATCTCGAGGAAGGCGGCTGTGTCCGCATCGTCGATACGGATGTGGAAATTGAAGCTGTCATCGCCCTTGAAGTCGCAGGAGACCTTCGTCTCATCCACGACGGGTCGGGAGATACCGCATCGCACCCAGTCCGTACCCTGTGTACCCGCAACGAGCACCTCGTTATCGACAATTTTGACGGTAATCGTCCCGTCCGCCTGAGTTGACCAACCATTTCCTACCTCGCCATTGGGTCTCTCGAAGTCGTCAAAGAAACCCACTCCCCAGGCGTTGGCCACCGAGAACATTAGAATCAGCATTGTTAAACGTCGGATTGTAACCATCTTCGATCCTCCTACATAAATAAAATGTGATGTTAACAAAAACATTACTTAAATCAGGGATTTTTCACTCGGACTTTAGAAAAAATCCCCTAAAACGACACGTCTCATAATACCCCAATTTCTCCCGAATTTCAATAATTTTCTTTTGGAATTAGCGTGGTCTTCCAAAAAAACAATAAAAACGGGCAAATCCGTCGAAAAGCCCATATCAAAATCTTTCTACACAGTAAACGCGATTGTGCGGCTTGATTCCACCCGGTCTTCAAGAACGCGAATGGTCGCCACTGCGGTATGACGGCCCTCGGAGGGCTGGGCGATATGATAGCTGTAATAGTGATCCTGATAAGCTCCCCAACGAGCCTTGGGCGCCACCAATGTCGGTTTGACTTTTTTCCCGTCGATCTTAAGCTCAAGCAGTTCCACTCTCTGTACTTTCGGCAATCCCTGTGTCGTACAATCCCAGCGGCAGCGAACACGCATCGTTATCCCCTGATCGGGTCGAGCCGCCTCCCATCGATCCTCAGGCGTTACAGCGACGAGCGACACAAGCGGTAGTTCGACCGACGGATTGTCCCACCATCGCCATTGCTCCTCGCGTTCTCGAACGAAATCCACAACCTCCAAAGGGCCACCGTGCATCCATGTTTGGTCTTTACTTATCCCGTCATGCCTGACGGCGACGACCCAGTTGTTTTGAAGGGCCTTGATCCAACCGGCCCAGGTCGGCTCCGTCGCGAGGAACAACGTCCGGAATCCGGCCAGCCGCTCGGCCCACCACCAGGATTCTTTTCCGTGGGCATCCTGAAGCGCGATAAATGGAATGTTCTGCCAGTACTGTTTTAGGAAAGGCTCGCTGTTGGTAAAATCGGGATTTCCAAAATGAAACGTGCTGATCGCCGCGTAGCCGCCGCGCTGAAGTGAATCGTCAAGATAAAGCCGCGTCAATTCTTCGTTCTCACCGAATTGCCATATCAACCGGCCGTCAGCGTGCTGTAATGGTTGAAGCCTTCTCCGGCGAAATTCCTCCCACGATACCGGCTCGTTTTGTTGAAGCGGCGAGCCGCAATCGACATTTGCCGGAGCGATAATGTCACTCGTATGGCTATACGTCCCCATACCCGGCACGTGAACGAACGTTCCATACTCCTCATCGGCTTTAAAGAACGTCACCGGTACGCCCTGGTCATCGGCGAGCTTTTGAGCATGCTCGATCCATCCGGACGGCGCGTTCTTCGCTCCCCAAAGATGGATTCGCAATGCGCGGGCTAATTCAACCGCCTCAATACAACTGCCCGATCCGCCGGCTTCAATCTGCGAGGTAAAAACTTTCAGATATCTCGGAAGCGATGGCTTTTTCGTTTTCATGGGACGAAATGAAGAAGGAAGATCGAACGTATCGAGCGCTTTCAACACATCCAATGCTCGGTACGTCGCAACGGGATTGCTCGGCCAGCCGGGTCGAGCGGAAAATCCTCCGTCGGCATTCCACAGCAATCTCAAGTTGTCAACACATGCCTGGCGTTGAGCCGGATTGGCGTTTCGATGCTTCAATGCTCGCACCGCCGCCCAGGTGTAGGTGACATCCTCGATGCCCGCAAAAGCAGGCTCCGGCTGATAGGTAAATCCGCCGCCGGGTCTCTGGCATTTCTGAATCCAGTCGATCGTTCCATCGGGATTGTTGTGTTCTGTGTTCAATGCCTCCAACGCCTGGATCGACCACCAGGTGTTCATCACGTGACCATCGCCACCGTCATCCGCCGGGGTATTATTGAAACTTCCGTTCGGCCGTTGTCGAACGCGAAAGTATTCGATGAATCCCGGCTCGATTCTATCTATCGGAAGGCCAATCAAACTCCGACTAAGAACAGCCATTGCCTCCATCTGCAAAACCGGATATCCATCTCTCTCATAGTTTTTTGGATACTCCGCAGGTTTCGTCCATTCACTGATCTGCTCGCGAAACGAGCTGACATCCTGTCCCAACCAGAGTAAGCTTTGAATTTGCTGAAACTCGAAGACCTTCAGAGGACGCTCGAGCTTTTTGATCTGAAAGGGATGGTGCGTTCGCAGAAACTCAGCCAATGCGGCTTTGTCAGGCGGCTCTTGTCCGAGCAAATGATAGCATCCGACCGCGGCGTAACTCGGCGTTAGGTGGGAACGTGGCTGGTCCGGCCAGGCATACCCGCCATCCGACCGCCGCAAACTCCCCAGATAGCGACATATGTCTTCCGTCCACGAATGGGGAGCACTTCGAACCGCGGTGCCGGTTCTCGTGACAGTGAGAGATAACGTCATCGCGGCGGTTTTAAGAAATTCTCGACGTTTCATTATTTCACTCTGTCAATTGGTCCATACATATGTTCACCCCGCCGGGCTGCCTGGATCGCTTCATGAGTATCTTGCGGCGCGCCGGGATCGCCCTGCTCCTTCATCCAGCGCTCGAGTTCGGCGCTGAGCCGGGCTTTAACATCGGCAACCGCCGGATCATCTGCGATGTTCTTTAATTCGTAAGGATCGACAGCGGTATGATATAACTGTTCAGCGGGCCTGTGCATGTAGCGCTTCACAAGATTGTAGGTGTTGGGATTATTCCAGGCGTTCGCTATCCAGGTCGCCCAATACGGATTATTCAACTCGCCTTTGCCTGTCCAGCCCATCAGGTGCTTTTCGATATAAATTTCATCGGGAGTCAGGTTTCGGATATAACGATATTGGCCGTCGCTGATTGTCCGTACGGGATAAGCCGGGCCTTCGGGGATGTTATTGTGCATTCCATAGACATATTGACGATGCCGAGACGCCCTGCCCATAAGTACAGACAGGAAACTCGTTCCATCGTATTCATGTTTGGCAACATCCCCGCCGGCGGCTTCAACAAGCGTGGGCAAAACATCTGCATACTGCACTAAAGCGTCGGTCCGTTTACCCGCCGCTATCTTCCCCGGCCAACGCGTAATCAACGCCGTATGCACGCCGGTATCCCAATTGGTCCACTTGCAGCCGGGATATTGGCTCCCTTGCTCCGAGGTAAACAAAACCAGCGTATCCTCCGCCTTCCCGGTTTCATCCAATGTTTTAAGAATGTCGCCGACCTGTTGGTCCATATACGTGATCTCAACGAGGTATCGCGAAAATGCCTCTCGTGTGCGCGGCGTCTCGGCAATATTCGGCGGGAGTTGTATTTTCTTCCGTGGGTATTTTGATGGATCCCCCATTACCCACGGCACATGCGGCTCGACCAGCGCCACGACGAGACAGAACGGCTCGTTTTGATTGCCTCCCATGAACTGTCGAATACCCCGCAGATCGTGCGGCCGGGTTGGATTACGAACACAATTCGTGTCGAATCCTTCTACCTTCTCGAAAGGAAACGCCTTATCCGGCAGGACATGGACCTTACCTGCAAGACCTACACGGTAGCCTAACGACCCAAGATGATGGGGCATAGTGGTAATATCGGGCCGACTGGCGGAGTGATTCCACGCACAGCCGTTCCGCATGGGATAAAGGCCGCTGTAAAGTTCCGCTCGACAGGGCTGACACATCGCCGAAGCCAGATATGCGTGATTAAAGACAAGCCCTTCCGATGCCAACTGATCGATGTAGGGCGTGACAGCATTCTGGCCGCCATAGACCGGTAGATCGCTGTGCGTACAATCGTCGGCCATAATAATCAGGACGTTGGGCTTTTTTCGTCGTGATGATTCCGAAGCCGCCCGACGGCCTCTGCCAACTATTATAGAAGCTGCTGTGAATCCCGAATAGTATAAGAAACTCCGTCTGCTGAGCATGCGAACCTCCGATTGCCCCCAAGGGATGCCAAATTCATCGTTTGATCCTCGAACTGAAAAACGATCATAATGCGAGCGAAAGGAGTCGAACCTTCACGTCCTAAAGGACACCAGGACCTAAACCTGGCGCGTCTGCCAATTCCGCCACGCTCGC
>JAFGTG010000485.1 GCA_016934255.1 Sedimentisphaerales bacterium | reverse complement strand
TATGCATCAATGGAATGGGGCAATCAACCGGCTGGTCCGGGACCGTCAAAAATATGGCTCCCTGGTTTCGGCGTAAGGAACGAGGTGTCGTAATGTCCTGGTGGTCCACCTGTTATGTTGTCGGTGCGGTTGCCGCGACGACACTGGCGACTTTTGTCGTTACACACCCTATACTCCTGCGTCCGAGCGACTTAAAGGATCCATCCGGCTTAGTGATCCAACTTCGCAACGAACAGAATCCGCTTTCAAAGTATCTTGTGGAGATGTTCTCGTTTGAAAATCGACGGTTGCTTAATGAATATGACGAAACCGGCCCTGTCTCGGCTTCTTTGATTCAAGCCATAACAACCGAGTTAAACAAGGTCCTCCAGGGACCGTTCCTCTACGACGAGCAACGCTTTGCCGGCATCCCGTTATCAGAAAGAACCACAACAAACATAGAGAATCTGTTCAAGAAAACACTTGAGAAGCAGGAGAAAGAGCTTGAAGGCAGGAACGGTGTGGACTTCAACAGAACACTTCTGGAGGAAGCTTATCCACAAAAATTCAAATTAAAATGGCGTCGCGGTTTCTGGATTCCTGCGGCGATACTAACACTCATTGCATTGTGTTTCGTCAGTTTCACGCGAAATAAACCCGGCGACGTTGGACTGCCGGAGATTGCCGAAGACGATTTCGCCGGGAGTGAATCGGTACAAAATCCCAAAGCCGGCGAAACACCTTCCTCCAAAGAGATCCTTTCGAAGGTTCTGAAAAATCCAATCGTATGGTTGATCAGCCTTATGTACTTCTTCACGAAAATGGGCCGATACGCCATATTTTTTTGGTTGCCGTTGTATATGGTCGAACATCTCGGTTATAGCCTTGCGGAGGCGGGATACACTTCGATCCTCTACGAAGCGGTGGGTTTCGCGGGTATCGTCGCCGCCGGCTATGTGTCGGATAAACTCTTCCAGGCCCGGCGGTTGCCTGTCGGCGCCCTGGGCATGTGGGGTTTGGCTATCACCTGTATGTTCCAACCGCGACTGGCGGCCTGGAGCCACCTGGGTAATGCGATTGGAATATCGCTTATCGGATTCTTTACATATGGCCCCGATGCCCTGATGTCGGGTGCGGCCGCGATTGACACCGGTTCGCCCAAGGCGGCGGGATTGGCCGCGGGCTTCATCAATGGGGTTGGCTCCCTCGGTCAGATGCTGTCTCCTTTTATCGTGGCTTTTATTGTACGTCTATTTGGGTGGGACAGCCTGTTCTATTTCTTTGTCGCCATAGCTGCTGTTGCAGGCGGCTTGCTCGCGATTAAATGGAATTGGGTTCCCGAAACTCATAAACAAACAGCGGAATGCGAGGATGTGCCTAAGTAGTTACTGTTGCGGAAAGCAAAGACTCGCGCTGTCACCCCTGCGAAGACAGGGGTCCAGATCCCAAAAACTGGATTCCCGCCTACGCGGGAATGACAAATCGTGTTTCCGCAATAGAAACTAATTTATGGGCTCCGGTCATCCCGGGCCTATACTTCGATCCAAGTAGTATTGACACATTTTCCGCTGTCTCATATATTACCTCCCTCAGTCGTAACGGTTTTTTAGTTGTGAGAATACGTTTGAGAACAAGATTAACGGAAAGAACGGTGATACGAGCGATTACATTTGACTTGTGGGATACGGTTTTTATCGATGATTCGGATGAGCCTAAGCGGGCGGCTCAGGGACTTCCAACGAAGCCGGTCGAGCGACGGAATTTGGTTCACCAGTTCCTGGAACGACACGAACCGATATCGAGAGAGTCGGTCGATTTAGCCTACGACACAGTGGATGCGGCGTTTCGCCAGGTCTGGTATGGGCAGAACGTAACCTGGACGGTCCGAGAGCGGCTTTCAGTTCTTCTCAAGGGCTTGAAACGTGATCTGCCGGCTTCCGAGCTTGATGAGCTCATCAGGCTGCATGAAGAAATGGAACTGGTCTTCCGGCCCGATCTGGCCTCTGGTGTGGCCGAGGCATTGAGCCGTCTGGAAGGAAAATATCGGATAGGAGTTATCTCGGACGCTATTTTCAGCCCGGGCCGTGCGCTTCGACAATTGTTGACCGATTATGGCATTCTCAAATTCTTCAGCGCCTTTGTTTTTTCCGATGAAATCGGTTGCTCCAAACCGAATCCCGCCGCGTTTGAGGCGGCTGCTAAAGCTTTAGACGTCGAACCTTGTGAAATCGCTCATATCGGGGATCGCGAGTTGAAAGATATCGAAGGCCCTCATATCGTTGGTGCTCGCGCTATTTTATGTACGGTTGTTAAAGACCGCGGGAGTGAAAAGACCAAGGCCGACGCGATCTGTCGTAATTTTAAAGACCTGCCTGCCATCATGGAAGACCTCAACAAACTGTAACCATAGGAGCAACCGATGACAACTTCCTTGCGTTTTCTGATTATCGATGGGTATCCCAAACAAAGCCGTGACGAACTTGAACAGGCTGGGATGAAGCTTGCCTGGAAGCTTTTTGCAGATATGTTGCTCCAACATCAGCCTCAAGCCGCTTATGATATATTGCTTCCCAGCGATCCCGGTGTGGACATGCCTTCGGTAAAAGATCTTCATAAGTATGCCGGTATTATCTGGACCGGTTGCAACCTCACCATCTACGACACGAACAATCGTAGTGTCAGTAGTCAGATCGAGTTGGCGAAAAACGCCTATGAAATCGGCGTGCCCAGTTTCGGTAGCTGCTGGGGGATTCAGATGGCCGCCTTTGCCGCCGGGGGGGAGGTCGAGCCGAATCCGAAAGGCCGCGAGATGGGAATGGGTCGGAAGATTTATCAAACATCCGCGGCGTACGATCATCCCATGTTCGAGGGCAAGCCGCGCGTATTCGAAGGTTTTGTCAGCCACGATGATATGGTCACTAAGCTCCCGCCGGGCGGCGTCTTACTGGCGGCCAACAGCTTCGCTCCCATCCAGGCGATTGCGGTCACCCATAAGAACGGAACGTTCTGGGGCACACAGTACCATTGTGAGTACGACCTTCACGAAATGGCCCGACTCATCGTGGCCCGGGAGAAAAAACTCATCAAGGCCGGATTCTTCCGCAGCCACGAAGATTTGGTTGATCTCGTAGATCGTATGGAAGCGCTTGCCAAAGAGCCGGACCGAAAGGACCTTCGCTGGCAGTTAGCCATTGACGACGATGTGCTTTCTGATTCGATCCGGCAATGCGAATTCGTTAACTGGCTTAGCAAGCTGGTTCTGCCCACAGCCGGTTGCGCTTAATGTCCATCTTTCACGGAAATGAAGACGTTCTTGACTTCAGTATAGAGTTGCATCGCCTCCATTCCGAGATCGCGTCCGAAACCGCTGCGTTTGAAACCGCCGAACGGCGCTTCCACGTACACACTGCTGTTCGTATTCACGCTCAGCACGCCGGTCCGAACCGCCCGTGCTACACGCAAAGCACGTTCGAGATTGGTTGTCCATAGTGATCCGCTCAAGCCGTACTTGGTGTCATTAGCGAGTTCAATAGCTTCCTGCTCGCTCTCGAATGGGATTACGCAAGCCACCGGCCCGAAAATCTCTTCCTGGCAAACACGGGCCGATGAATCCAGTCCATCCACAACGGTTGGAGCAAGATAATAGCCCGGTTCCTGGGGACGATTGTCGCCGCAAAGGATACGTCCCCCTTCCTTTTTCGCAAGATTAATATACTTTTCGACGTTTTCTCTTTGCCTGGCGGATACCATCGGGCCCACCTGGGTCGAGTCGCTTAGCGGATCGCCAATTTTAATGGATTTTGTTGCTTCGACGAACGCCTTGAGAAACTGATCGTAAACCGACTTTTCAACAAGCACGCGGCTACGCGCGCAACAGTCTTGGCCGGTATTGGCAAAAACCGCCATCGGCGCGGCCTTGGCCGCCGCGTCCACATCGGCATCGGCGAAGATAATGTTCGGACTCTTACCGCCCAACTCCAGGGAAACTCGCTTAATGTCATCAGCGGCGAGCTTAACGATATGAGCACCTGTTGTGGTTTCACCGGTTAACGTGATTTTGTTGACGAGACGGTGACTGACGAGATAATCGCCAATCTCGCCGCCCCGACCGGGCAGAACCTGCAGAATTCCGGCCGGCACGCCTGCTTCCATCGCCAGTTGACCCAGCGCCAACGCCGTTAGAGGCGTCAGACTGGCGGGTTTCAACAATACGGCATTGCCCGTAGCCAGCGCCGGCGCTACCTTCCAGCATGCCATCAAAAACGGGAAGTTCCACGGTACAATGCCGGCGACCACTCCCACCGGCACACGCAGCGTGTAGTCAAAACATCGTTTGCCACGGGAATGGTCTTGCCGTAAAAATGGCTGATCGCCCCGGCGTAATATTCAAAGCAACGCGCCCCGGCGTTAATCTCCCATCGTGCGTCGCTGATGGGTTTGCCCACGTTGCGCGCTTCCAGTATCGCCATTTGTTCGGCGTGTTCGCGGATCAGCCCTGCAATTTTATAAAGCGCTTCGATCCTTTGCTTCGGATTCGCCGAAGACCAGGACGATGTGCGAAACGCCTTCGCCGCCGCTTCAAGGGCTTCGTCGATTTCTTTCTTGCCCGCAGCCGGCACTTTTTGCCATACCTGCTCCGTCGCCGGCTCGATCAGTTCTAAAGTGCCGCCGGACGCCTTCGAACGCAATTGACCGTTGATGAGCATATCATTGGATATCGTCGCCATTACCATATCTCCTCATAAAGCCGTAACATATCGTCTTCGGTGCATTGACGCGGATTGGATAGGTGGCACCCATCCTCTATCGCCTTGACCGCCAGTTCGGATAGTTTCTCGCGTGGGACGTTCAAGTCTCTCAAATGTTGAGTGATTCCGATGGAGCGATTGAATTCGGTCAGGAAATCCGCCACCGATGCGGCGGGATTATCTGCAGATTCCGCGCAACCTAACGCCTTCGCGATTCTTTCATACTGCGCGCTGTCGCTCTCTCCGTTGAAACGCACGACGGCCGGCAGAGCAATCGCATTGGCCAGACCATGCTGAACGCCGAATTCGCTCGATAACGGATGTGATAGTGAATGCGCCGCGCCTAAATCCTTCTGGAACGAAACCGCTCCCATCGCGGCTGCCACCAGCATCATTCCTCGCGCTTCAATATCCGCGCCGTCGTTATAGGCTCTCGACAGGTACAGTCGTACCAGACGGATGGCTTCGAGCGCGATGGCGTCGCACATCGGATGAAAAACCGGGCATACGAACGCCTCGACGGCGTGGGTCATGGCGTCCATACCCGTCCACGCGGTTAAATTCGGCGGTAATCCGACGGTTAATTCAGGATCTAAAATCGCGATTTCCGCCATGAGCGGCGGGGCACCTATGACGACTTTACGTCCCAGTTTTTGTACGGTGATGACCGTGCTTCGTCCCACTTCGCTGCCGGTTCCCGCCGTCGTGGGGATCGCACACATAGGCGTTAGGGTTGGAGGCAGTTCTCCGAGCGGAATGTCCGTCAGAGCCTCGTCCGGGAAAGCGACCTTAAGCCGGAGCGCCTTAGCTGCGTCCAGAGCGCTGCCGCCACCTAATCCAACAATTCCGTCACAGTCGCCTTGAGTATATGATTCCCAAGCATCCTCTACGTCCTGGTCGGTAGGATTGGGATGAACGCCCGTGAACTTTACATACGTGCCGGGCCAGATGCGATCCATCTGATCGACAACGAGACGAAACGCCTTCGTCCCCGGCAATCCCGAATCTGTCACCAGTAACGGGCGGTGCACCTTATACTTTTGGGCGAATTCCGCCAGTACTGATCGCGCACCCGCACCGAAACGAATATCGGTCGGGAACCTGAATTGTGATATCTCAGCCATTGTTATTCTCCAAAAGAAATTCAATCCATCAACAAACCAGTATTCGTTTTGGACATCTATACTACTCACTGGTATCGAGAATCGTCATAAACGCTTCCTGGGGTATCTGAACGTTGCCGACGCTTTTCATCCGCTTTTTACCTTCTTTTTGTTTCTTTA
>JAFGTG010000484.1 GCA_016934255.1 Sedimentisphaerales bacterium | reverse complement strand
TTCCGGTGCAGCCAGAGATGTACACGTTACCAATGCCCAGATTCCGAATATCCCATAGAGACACCTTTTCATCATATTGCCCTCATCGGAAGTTATTCTGCTTGTTTAATCCTAAAAAATTCAAAGGAGCACGTTATTCTTATTGTACACGAAAGCGCCCTGAAAGCCAAGAACTTTTTATCTTCTGCAGGTCTGATCTGGAGATAATTCATACGAATCACCAGAAATCTAAAGCATTTCTGAGTCGGTTTAAGTGTTGCCGGATGTAAGAAATTCCGGTATTGTGTGTTTCATTAGGGGGTATAATCAATTTAAGCTCGTTAAGCTCGGATAATGATATGGCGGATGAACAAAAGGAATTGCTTCAACAGATAGAGCGTTTGCTGGAATCTGAGGATATGTCGGCCCTGGGCGAGTTACTGAGCGAGCAGCGGAGCAGTGATATCGCCGAAGTCGTGGAGATCGTGGATAACGACTACAGGCGCGCTATCTTCGATGTCATGGAAAGGCCGATATCGGCGGAAGTTCTTGAGAAAGTCGATGAAGCGACCCGCGCCGAGTTATTCGAGTTGCTCCATAATGAGGAATTAAGCTATCTGCTTCTGCATCTTGATTCTGATGATGCGGCGGATGTTCTTTTCGAGCTTCCCGAAGAAGAACGGGTTCAATTGCTCGAAAGCATGCCGCCAGCCGAGTCCGCCGAGATCAAGAATTTGATGGGGTATTCCGAAGATTCCGCCGGTGGAATTATGGATCCGGTTCTTATTAGTGTATCGGAGAATGCCACCGTCGCCGAGGCCATCAACAAAATCCGCTCCGCGGAGATTGATGAGGATTTTTACTCCGTTTATATTGTAGATAATGCCGGTCGCTTTCTCGGTGATGTTCGCGTGCGATTTTTATTAACGCGCCCTGAGACGACAAAGATTCATGATTTGGTCGATCCGGATACGATTTACGTCCATGTCGATACGGACCAGGAAGAGGTCAGAAACATATTTAGCAAGAACGATCTGATTGTGGTGCCCGTTCTTGATAAGAACCATAAGCTCGTCGGCCGTATCACCGCCGATCGTGTCATCGAGGTGGCGGAAGAAGAAGCGGCGGAAGACTTATACACCATGGCGGGTACGGATCCTGAGGAACTGGATACCTTCTCTGCTTTCCATGCGGCCCGTGTAAGAATGACCTGGCTGCTACCTTGTTTAATTGGCACTGGAATAACTGTTTTTGTAATGACATTGTTTAGGAACTATAACCAGGTGATTTTTCTGGCGGCTGCGGCGTTTGTGCCGATGATTGCCGCGATCAGTGGTAATGCAGGTTTACAGACGTCGGCGATTGTTGTGTCCGGACTGGCAACCGGTCACCTTGCGGCATTAAAATTTAGCCAGGTTTGCACAAGAGAGGTCCGTATCGCGTTACTCGTGGCCTTGTGTTGTGGATTGTTGGGAGGTGTTGCCAGTGCCGTTATTGTTTATTTCAAGCCGGTGGGTAATGCAATAGAAACCGTGCGACTAGTCTTTGCTTTCGGCACGGCTATGTTCTCGGCGATTATGGTCGCCACAACGCTGGGGCTGTTGTTGCCGTTTTTATTCCGGCGAATCGGGATTGACCCGGCGATTAGTTCCGGGCCGCTCGTTACGACGGCAAACGATTCGATTAGTGTAGCTATTTATATGACTCTCACACTTTCATTAGCCTCATGATTGATAGAAAGTGGTGGGGCGGGGGGATAATCTTTTTGAAAATTGCCCTTGCTTCTGGAAAGCAATTTTATCCTCGTAAACGCCTTGATCCAACAGGGCCTCTGGGTTGGGATTTTCTCTGGATTTCTCTGATTCGAGACCCCTTCACGTTTGGTTTGCGTGAATTATTCGATGACGCGGGCACTTCTTCTCCCAGAAGTTTTAATGCATGCCGAGAGACTTCCCGAGTCGATTTGTCGTGGTGATGGAGTCCCTGTTTGAGGACATCGATCGCTATTTTTTTCATCCGGCCGCGCATTTTTCTCAACCCGTATGCCGCGGCGTTTTTCGTCGTAATATGAGCACTCCCGAACAGGGCAGCCTGTAGTATATCCAACCCGTCTTCCTGCAGCCAGGAGAGGTTAAAAGCAGCCCGTCGTCGATTGGAAGCATCCGAAGAATGAAGTTGCTCCTTGAGCTTTTCGAGAAGCTTTATTGAGGCTTCATCTTTTTCTCGACCCGATAGTTTCCTTCTTTCTGACTCCATAACGACACCCTTACGAATATATCGTCAAAAGAGTATGATTTGCTACAGTCGATTTGCTTTTTTGCCCTAAACGGATTTAATTGCGGGTTGTTTCATTCGTATTGAGGCATTGAAGAATTTGAGCGTACGAAGGTAATAAAAAACAATTATTGTTTGAGCATCAAGCTTGACAAGTTATCACGAAATAGTATAATAGATGTTATATAAGAGTTTGTCTCCACAAATCTTATGGTAAAACACGATGTTTTTGGACAAGGGCCGGGTAACAACCGGAACACGGCCTGCCGGGTGGGTGTAAACCTTGGAGTCAGCGATAATTATGGTCGATGAGCATCCCATTGATGATCAGGCTAAACTTGATCATGAACCGAAATTGAATCGGTTTTTTAAAGCCGCGGTCAAAACGCGGGCGAGCGATTTACATTTAAAGACGGGCCAACCTGCTAAATTGCGTCTCTTTGGCGAGTTGAAAAATACGACCGGCGAGATTCTGACGGCCGAGAAGATCGAGGAATTGGTTTTCGAGATCCTGAGTCCGATTCAGAAGAAGTTTTTCCTGGAGCATGGGACGATCGACTTTGCGCATGAAATCGAAGGCGAGCACCGCTTCCGGACCAATGTCTTTCGCCAGCGGGGTATGATCAGCCTTGCCGCACGCCGGGTCAATACCGTGATCCCGCCGTTTGAAGAGCTTAATCTGCCCTCCGTGTTGGCCGACATCTGTGAAAGCCGGCAGGGGCTCGTTCTTGTCGTCGGTCCCACGGGATGCGGCAAGACAACGACCATTGCGTCGATGATTGATTATATTAATCGCACCCGTTCCTGTCATATCATCACCATCGAAGATCCGATTGAATATCTTTTTAAAGATGCCAAGGCAATTGTTTCACAAAGAGAAATCGGGCTCGATACCCGAGATTTTGAGGAAGCCTTAACGTACCTGATGCGTCAGGACCCTGACGTTGTTTTCGTTGGCGAAATGCGGGACGCCCGCACCGTTACGGCGGGAATGCGAGCGTCTGAAACGGGGCATCTCGTTTTCGGCACGCTGCATTCGGCTAACGCTTCTCAGGCCGTTCACCGTTTGTTGGACCTGTTCCCGCAAAATGAACGCGATCTTGTCAGGCAAACGTTAAGCCTGGCCCTTCGAGCCGTCATTAGTCAGGTTTTATTGCCGTGCTTAAAAGAAGGCGTGGATCGCATCCCGGCCGTAGAGGTTCTTATTAATAACGCTTCCGCTAGGAAACTGATTTCTGATGGGCGCGAGGGGGATTTGCCCAGCGTCATACGAACCTCTCAACAGGAAGGGATGCAGGACTTAACGTATAACCTGTGTGAGTTGATCAAAGACGGATCGATCGATCCTAAAGATGCGTTTAAATACGCACCGAACAAGGAAGAACTCAAGATGGCTCTCAAAGGAATAACAACCACGGGTGGTATTTTATAAGGTTTCATGGAGCAATATATGGTGGACGTATTAATCGCATCCGTCGCATTCGGCGGTTACATTTCCATTCTCAAACTCATTGGTTTTATCCTTTTGTTCTTTGCCTGGCTGCCGTTGGTCAGTTGGGTATATAACGACGGTAAGGCCATCGAAGAGATCAATGAGATGACCTGGGCGGGGATCGTATTAGGGGCGGGAGTGGCTGGCGTACTTGTCTGGCTCCTGGTACCCATCTACATCGTCGGCGTGCTTTTTTACCTGATTGCCGTCGGGGGCGCCTCTTTGGTTTATGTCAAGCAGCGCAACGCACGCGTTTTGGATTTTGATCGCGTCCTGACCATCGACCACATCAAAAGCCTGCTCGTCAGCAAGGAGAAGAAGCTCGAAGCCTTGAAAGGTTTCCAGTTCGTTACGGCGAACAAAAACGTTATTCCGATGCCCGAACCGAGAACGTCGGAATACTTAGGATATAAAATTACCTACGATCTTTTGAACGACGCCATGTGGCGCAGGGCGGACAGCGTTGCTTTTTCTCCCACGGCCCAGGATTATCAGGTCTCTTATTCTGTGGACGGAGCGTCGCTCAAACAGCCGAATATTGTGCGCGAGCAAATGACGTATCTTATCCATTTTCTAAAGAGTCTGGCCGATCTCGATACGAAGGAAAAGCGCAAACCGCAGAAAGGACAATTTAAAGTCCGTAAGAATAAAGATGATATCCCGTGGGAGGTGGTAACGGCCGGCTCGACGGCCGGAGAGCAGGTCCGGCTCAAGCACATCACGCAAGAAGGCATGGCCAGGTTAACCGAACTGGGCTTGATGCCGGAACAACAGGAGCAACTGAATGCATTTCGCGAGGCCGGGCAGGGTATCTTTATCGTCAGCGGACCTGCCAAAAGCGGCGTGACCACAACGCTTTATGCGCTGCTGAGGAATCATGATGCCTTTTTGAACAGCGTAAGCACTCTCGAACGGCAGCCTTCCGGTCAATTGCCTAACATTACTCAGAATGTTTTCGCCCTCAGCGACACGGGCACGACGACCTTTGCCAAGAAACTTCAAGCGGTGATCAGAATGGGGCCGGATATCGTCGGTGTCGCTGATTGTGAAGACGCCGAGACGGCCCGTGTGGCGTGCGCCGCCGCCAGAGACGGTAAACTCGTCTATATCACAATCAACGCAGACAGCGTCATTCAGGCATTGGGTAAATGGTTGAAATTTGTGGGTGACAAGAAAATCGTCGCCGGCACTCTTCTGGGCGTTAGTAACCAACGGCTGCTTCGCATCCTGTGCGATGAATGCAAGCAGGCTTACGCGCCGGATAAAGAGCTTTTCAGGAAGTTTAATATTAATGCGGAGAAAACGAAAGTGCTGCACCGTGCTGGAAAGGTTCAATATGACAAGCACGGCAAGCCCTCGACCTGCGAGCATTGTCAGGGGACGGGTTTCTATGGGCGAACGGGCGTTTTCGAGCTGGTGACGTTGAATGACGAATTGAGGAAGGTCATTTTGCGATCGAAGTCACTGCCCGAGATGGGCACGCAGTTCAGGCGGGCCAAAATGCTCTACCTGCAGGAACAAGCGCTTCGAAAAGTCATCGCCGGATCGGTCTCGATTAACGAAATGATTCGGGCGCTTTCAACGTCGAAATCGAAAACGCCGAATCAACAGAATAAGGAATAAATGTCAATTTTACGGTTTGCGATTTTATGATGGTGACGCCGTAAAGGGTCCCATAGGGGCGGTTACCCTATGGGAAGTCTCAATCATAAGTCATAAATGGAAGGTTGTCGTCATGGCTAGTTTAATTGTCGTGCTTATCATCGTCGGTTGTGCGGTGTTTCAATATTTTAAAGGGACAGTCGTCCGGGCGTTTGCAACCATCGTGGTGGCGATTATTGCCGGTCTGGTCGCGTTCGGATTTTTCGAGGCATTAGCGAATGTCTTTATCAGCCGGGGTGGAAATAGCAAGGCGATTGCTCTGGTGCCGTGGGCGCAAACGCTTTCTTTTATCTTGCTTTACATTTTGATATTCGCCATCTTTCAGACGGGGCTTACTTTTTTAACTCGTCAGGTGGTTGATTTGGGAGTGCTTCCGGAACGTATCGGGCGCGTCGTTTGTGGGATTATCCTCGGCCTCATCGTTTCGGGTTTTCTCCTCACGGCTTTTCAAATGGCGCCTTTGCCGGTGGGATATCCCTACAAACGTTTCGATCCGGCTAAGTTGGAAGCCGATAGTCCCAGCCGGGTTCTCTTCAATGTGGACGGATTGGTCACGGGATTATTCAGCACCATGAGTAATGGGAGCTTCAGCGGAAAGAGAAGCTTTGGGATGATCCATCCGGATTATTTAGACCAGCTTTTCTTCAACCGTCTAACCCGCGTCGGGGAAACATCGATCATTAGCAGTCTGACGCCGGCGATAGAGCTGCCGAATCCCGCCGTCTGGCCCGCGTCCGAAGCGATCCGAGAACAGGCAGATCGCTTCGTCAACGAATTGAGAACCCGTGGAGGTAAAATTGCGTTTGATGATTCGGGTCGAACCGTTTCGCTGCCGGTTTCCACGAAAGGTGGGGATAATCCGATGATCGTGCGGATTGGAATCCGCAAAAGAGCGATACGGGGTTCCGCGCAGGTGAACGGAGGCTCCTTTACACTTTCTCAGTTGAGACTCATTTGTAAACGAAAGGGTTCTGTTGAGGAAGGATTGGCCGGCAAGGGAATCAACGTCTATCCCCTCGGTTTCTTGAAATCTGAGAATGAGATTAAGGTCAGTCCCGAGATCAAGCTTTCAACCGATAATTTCGGGCGGAATTCGGAGACGAAAGAGATCGATTTTGTTTTCCGTGTGCCGAACGGTTTCGAGCCGACGCTCGTTCAGTATAAGTTGAATAGTATTGTCGAGATACCTTCGCGTGCGATCGTCTCTATCGACAAGGCGCCATCGCCGGCCACGTTTAATCCCGATTCTCCCTCCGGAGGCAATCGAGGTAATAAAGACAACGCGGAACCCTCGCCGCCGCCTCAACAAGAAGGGGCTTCTCAACAGAGACCTTCTCAGCAGAGACCCGATGAGGGGTCTCCCGGTGGGCGCGGACGCGGACGTGGACGTGGAGTACGGGATGTCACCGGTACGATTACCGATGAATTGGATCGGTAAACATCCGACGATTGACCGAACGTGAGACGACGGAATACGAGAGCTAAGGGCTATTTGTCTCCTCGGATCTGACGGACTCACTCCGCGGCTAGATGTCAAGGGATTTTACTTGGGACTATAGGACTCGCACGTCGCGTCTGCACTCGGTTGCCGGGGCGTGAGCTATGACGAACGCTTCCCGCGCATGAAGGTAGGCGTTGCTAACTGCAGACGACCAGTTCTTCCAAATCCAGTTCCATGAGGTGTTCGAGGTAATCGTTCAGCTCGTCCTCTGAAAAACCGGCGAGAAATTCAGGCTTGGCCGTTTTGTTGATTCTGCAAATGTAATCGATCAACTCCCTTTTACTCATGCGTGTACACCCTTCA
>JAFGTG010000483.1 GCA_016934255.1 Sedimentisphaerales bacterium | reverse complement strand
CGTTCCCGTTTGTACTTATTGATAATGGGCATTTGACTCGGGTCCGGCGAACACGTATTGATACCTCGTTCCTCGCAAAGCTCTATGGTATCGAACTGTTTTTCTTCCGTCAGATAATGTCCGGCTAAAGTCGAAACGTAAACGAGATCTCTCTGATGACACCATCCGCTGATGATGTTACCCCCGGCAATAATTCGGCTGATCTTCAGCTCGCCCAGTTTGCCCATCGGCATCTCAGACTCGGTCAAGCCGCTTTTCAGCTTGTCTTTGTCGGTCGGATTTTGCAGCGCCGCCAGGAGCTTCTGCTCTTCCGCACTGCGGATTCCCACCGCCGCCGCACCCGCGACGATGGATTTGCCCAGGAAACTTCGTCGGTCGATTCTGCATGCCATAATGTGACTCCTCAGCCTATCAGACACAGATCAAATAAAAAAAGAACGGAGAGGGCGGGATTCGAACCCGCGGTACCCGCAAGGGGCACACCGGTTTTCGAAACCGGCTCGATCAGCCACTCCGACACCTCTCCGAATCTTATGAATGGTCGATTTGAGATCGGACATTGTAAAAAGCATAGCTAATTATCGTTTTTTAATTATAAATCGACAATCGACAATCGACAATTGAAAATTTCATCGACTTACAACGGTTTGATGCGGATGTTGCGATACCACACATTAGCCCCGTGATCCTGGAATCCGATATGGCCCTCCCGTTTGAAGTCCTTCAGCGCCGTACGAAACTTGTTTTTCGACCCATCCGGATTTTTATGGGATTCCTCCCATCGGTTCAAGTCCATATAGATGATTTGCTCGCCGTTAAGAACGATGTCGATTTTATTGTCCACCGCCGTGATTGTAACGTGATTCCACTGGCCGTCTTTGGTCACTTCCTTACTCGGAGCCAGAGCATCATACACCGCGCCGCAACTATGCTTATTGGGCGTATCGACGCGCTTATACACCTGCATTTCGATCCCAGTCTGCACGGGATCCTTCATATTGTCGGTGCGGAAGAAAACCCCGCTATTCCCCTCGGTTTTGAATTCTAAATCAAGAACGAAATCGCCGAAGCGCTCTTTGCTCCAAATCATGCCGGCCTTGGATTGCCGGGTCAATGCACCGTCCTCGATGACCCAACCGGAATTCGGCTGGCCGCCGTCGGCGCTTTGCCATTTGCCCAGGTCCGTACCGTCGAAAAGAACCTGCCAACCACCCGAATTCAGAAGGATATCCACACGAGGGGTATTATGATTGTACGGCTTCATCAGGATATCCAGGTCGCCGTCGCCGTCCAGGTCGCCGAGTTTGCCTTCATGGATACCCTGGCCCTCCGAAGCAACCGTCTGGTTGAAATGACCTTTTCCATCGCCATACCATATATAGGTTTTCGCCTTGTCGCCGGCGCCGGGCTTGCCCATTTCCCCGATGAAAATGTCCGGATTGCCGTCGCCGTCGATATCTCTTATCTCACACGTATGACCATGAACGACATCGCGAAGCGTATGCGCGATCCACTTTTGGCCATCCCATTCATACCACTTGGCCTCACCATCCATATCGCCGGGCGAGAAAACGATTTCAGGTCGGCCGCCTTTAACGAGTTGCCCGGCTGCGCATTGCGTAAACGCCATCTCGTCGTCAATGACATTCTCTTTGTATTCCGTTCCACCCATGTGTTTAAACCAGCGTCCTCCACCAACGATATCGACTTTGCCGTCCAGATCGATATCCACGGGAATGGACGGGAAACCTTCACGTTCGCGCCCGGACGACCATGAATAGATTGCGGTCGATGGCCAAGGCTCGGTGGATTTCGAGTTCGTGGGAATCTCGAAAAGAAGGAGCTGTTTCGCTCCCTGATTCCACGAAACAAATTCCACCTGGCCGTCGCCATCGAAGTCCGCGACGGTCTGATCGTGATGCTTGCGGATCCCTGAATTCTTAATATATCGGCACGTCCAGGGCTTCGAGAAATCCGGATAAGGATTTTCCCACCACCAGATGGCATTACCGCTGGCGTCCTGGCCGAGGATGATATCCAGATCGCCGTCCCGGTCGATATCACAGGACTCCCCCCCGGCCTCAGGTTTCTTTTGCGTATTATCGATCACAAACCTGTCCCAGGTCCTGCCGTTGTACTTATACCAAACCACCGACGGCGTTTGCGTCCGTTCGCCCACAACGAAATCGTCAACGCCGTCTTTGTCGATGTCCAGCACCAAACAGCACGTTTGTTGCTTACCTCCATTCGGAATCGGCATATCAGACGTCAAGCTGCTTTTGCGAAGCCACGCGATGTCGGCGTTCACGGACGAAACACAAATGGTACTCATCAATAGAACAAGGGAAGCTATGCCTGACCCACTCAATCTTTTTTTGTTACTGCTCATTGGGCACTCCACTTCAAGGAGGTTTCATAATAGATTTCATACCGAAAGAACGACTCATTCTATGTACGATATGTATTATAACGTCGCACCGCGATAGCCGCAATGAATTCTGAAGCGTGTACCCCTGGAAGGATCGAAAGAGACTGAGGCACTCTAACAAAACCAGGAATGTCGTTGCGAGCCGCTGAGCCGCTTCGCGGCGGGTAACGGGAAAAATGAACCGCTAAGGCGTGTCTATGAAGCCTATTTTCTTAGGAGCGCGATCGAACGGAACAATGCAGAATCCCGGCCTGATTATCGAATCATGGTTGTTTTTCTTTCAACAACGTTTTCTTCACTCATTCCCTAAAAGGCTCATAGTCTTTTCGATTAGTCGAAAAGACTATGAGCCTGATATGACAAAAACTATAGATATCGACTTTTTCCGTTCTCCTACGAGACTTTCTTTAAGGTCGGGACTGTTTATCGCTCTCTTGGATTGCGTTCCTCCAACAGCCGCGTGAGAAGCTCTCTCAATTCGCCCATTTGCTCGTTGACATTGTTTACCTGTATGCGGAGCTCTTCCACTTCACGCTCCAGATCACCGCGCTCAGGCCTCCGAGGTTCCTCACGAGCAACATTTTGTATCTCGCGCTCGGTCGCTTCTAATTGCTCTCGAATCTCATGCATTACCAAACGAAGGTTTTGTTCTTTGCCTTCACCTTTGCCTTCTTGTTCGTTCAATCCGGCCAGCACACGCTCTATCTCACTCAATCTCGTACGAAGGTGTTCTCGTCGAGTGTGGAGTTCCTCAACATGAGATTGTGGACGCTCAAAGCGATCCGGTTCACGCTCGATCTCTTTGATTCTTTTGCGGATATCCTTTAACTGCCTATCGAGCATCAGAGCCCTTTCAGGATTTTGGCCTGCAAGATCGTAAAGCTCACGCTTAATCTGCTGAGTTTGCTTTTCAAGCTCTTCTCGTTCCCGCATGATGGCCTCGGGAGAAGGCACTTGCTCATGCTCATATCGAGTTCGAGATTCTCGATTTCTCACTTTTTCGCGTTCAACGTCTTCAAGCTCTTTTTTCACTGCCTGCATCCGGCCATGAATGTCTTCTAACTTCCGGCGAACCACGTGAGCGTCTTCAGTCTCGCCTTTTCCCTGCTCTTCTAATTCATGCAGCGCACGTTCCTTATCGCGTGCATTAATCTTCAGCTCTTCAAGGTGCCGCTCCAGTTCCTGAATCCGACGGTCGATCTCAGAACGCTCCCGGTCCTCTGACTCCGGCCTATTCCGACCGGTCTCTTCGAACTCTCGTCTGAACTCGTGCCGGATCTCTCGCATATGCTCGTTCAATTCCCACATGCGTCTGTACAAATCAATCGCTGCTTCACTTCGAGACGGCTGTTGCTCTTCGAGCCTGCGAAGCTCTGCTTCGGTCGCATTTCCCAATTCCTCGAGCCGACGCAGAATCTCGTATCCTTGTTCCTGACTTTGCCACGGTCGCCGGGTTACACGAATTTGTCGCTCAAATTCGCACTCGCGTAGCTCTTGCTCTATTTCAGCCATATTTTCACGCATCTCTCGCAGGTCGGCGCGAAGCCCATGCGCTTCCTCACTGTCTCCCTTTCCGGATTCCTCAAGTTTTTCCACTTCGCGTTTAACCTTGTCCATCCGTGCTTCAAGCTCGCGAGCCCGGTCCCCGAGCTTTTCCCTGTGTTCCGATAGCATTCGTTGCTCTCGTTCCTCCTCAACTCGCCCCCGATCGCGTTCCCGCGGTTCGAATCGTTCCGATCGCCTTTGGGCCAATGCGACACCAACCGTTAAAGTGACCGTAATGACCGTCATCGCCAAAGCCCATCGCGCTCCGATGCGCGGATTGCCACACTTCTCTCTCACAATTCTGTAAATTCTCTTTTTCATTGGTTTTTCCTTTCCAATCATTGTCGGTAAAAACGCCATTTGCACCTTCGGTGACAGATTCAACAGCGACTGGGCATAGTCCGTCCCGGCGCGTCCGCCGGCCAAAACCCAGTCATCACAGGCCTGCTCGCTCAACCTTACAACTCGCTTCCTGGCCCACCACAAAAACGGATTCCACGGTAGAATACACACGATTAATTCCGCCATGAAACCGGTCAGGTGGTCCCGGCGCCGCCAGTGGGCCAACTCGTGACAGATAACACCCACCCAATCCACGCGATCATCCAAATCGGCTGGAACCAGCAGAACGGGCGGTCGGCTCCAACACCATATCATCGGACTGTGCACGTTCGCACCGCTTCGAATCCGGAAATCTTTCGTGATTCCGATTCTTGCACGGGCAGTGTTCGCATCTCGTCGAATTCGTTCGCTGCACGGCAATTTTGCTCGTCGTAATAAACAGATACCACCTACAAATGCAACGAGCAATCGTCCCATCAACACGACTACCGCGATCACCCACCCATATAATAAGACCGAACGCCAAAGAAAAACAACGCCCTGATGAGTAGCTTCCACAGGAGCCTGTATGGGTAGTATGTCAGCCTGAACTTCCGTAGGTTCCACGTCAAGCTGAACGTTCGACGAGAGTACAACCTCAGGGATTTCATAATCAATCGTCACAACCTGGTGTGTCATTTCAGGCTGGACCGTTACCGGTTCCGAAGAGAACAACCCCAATCCAAAGTGCGCGACCAAAGCACTCATAACAGGCACGAGAATCGCCGCAACCATAGCCAAAAACAATCCCTGACAAGCTCTGGCCGGTCGATGCCGCAACAAAAAACTGCCTGCCAAGCCGATCATAACAAAAAGCGTACTCTGCCAAACCCATGTCCACAATGACAATTCTTCCAAAAATAATGCGTGAATCATTTTCGTCTGTCCTCTCGCTTTTTATTGATTAGCTGCTGGAGCTCCTCAAGCTCGCCATCACTGAGTTCCCCCTCCTCGACAAGCTGGCGGAACAACATGAGCGCATTTCCATCGAACATCCGCTGTACGAACTTTTTCACCGACCCCGCACCGGCCTGTGCCCGCGTTCGTGTGGGCAAATAAACATGTTTCTTGCCCTCTACACGATGTTTCAACCACCCGGCCCGCTCGAGCCTTTGCATAGCCGTAAGCACGGTGGTATAGGCCAATTCCTTATTGCGACAGAGCCGCTTCCAGACCTGACGGACACTGGCCTCGCCAAGCTCCCAAACGACCTCGATCACGGCACGTTGCAATTCGCCGAAGTGATCCAACGACTTCTTTCTCATAGAACCCATCTTTCTTTGATGAAATCGTTTCTCTTTCCATACCTCATTATGAAGTACTACACGGTGACGTAGATGTCAATAAAAAAAAGAAATCTTTAAAAAAATTTCTATAAAAAGGCTTTCTTACTCGAAAAACGCAGAAAAAGGACCGGTTATTAACTAAATGACAACGGCAGCAAATAACAACAAAATACCGACCGTAGCGGCGGTAAATGTGATGCGCGACCACTTCTCATACCTGATAACCTCCGGCTGCTGATCTTCAAACTCGTAGTAGATATCGTCCAAATCCTCATCCTGTGGACGCAAGCGAAGTTTGACGTATACATGCGCCGCAGTGGAAAATAAAAAAAGCAGACCACCCACTATACAGAGAAGCACATCCATTCGGCCCCTCCTATCTGTTACGATATTGAAAAAACCATACCCGTTCTCGCACGTCCCGTCGGCGCGCTGGCGAGACGGGCACGCTTAATCTTCTTTCTCTGTACTGGCTCCGGGTTCGCGCGGCAACTTGACCTGGCGACACATAATGCGTCTTTCTCCAAGTAAATTCCCACCGGCGAAGAGCTGAAAACGATACTCGCCGGGACGGGGGAAAACAATCCCTTGTAAGTTCACCGCCAACGTCACGATCTGTTTAACGTCTTCAAACTTCACCGTCCCTCCCCGCTCGAACACGGTCTTTTCCTCTTCCTGGGTATCCACAAGTCGGACTTGCGCGTTCGTCGTGCCATGCCCGTTCGTCAGCTCGCAAAAGAAGACAATCTGTGGATGTCTTGCCGGATATTTCGGGGCATCGATTCGCTGGACAATGTCTATGACACTCGGCATACCGGAGACCTTGTCAAAAATCACCCGGTTGCAGGTGATCGCAGATAATAAGATAGGTTGTATATCGGTCATTTAGTCAAAAACACCTTTATCGTAAGGGCCGGCCCACCCGCTCAGGGCGGCCACACGGGACCACCCCTACTTCGAAGGTCTTACTTTCTGCTTCATCAACCGGCCTTCTTTAAACCTGACGACGCGTGCAGCCGGGACGCCGACTTCTTCCTGGGTTTTCGGATTCCGCGCCTTCCGGGCAATCCGCAGACGAGGCTCGAAAACGCCAAAATCACGAAATTCCAAACGGTTATTTTTAGCCAACTCACGAATGATCTCATCGAGAAAAGACTGAATAACGGGCTTAACGATAAGCCGTTTCGTATGGGTCTTATCTGCTATACGATCTATGAGTTCCTTCTTTGTAATTGTTGACATCGCTCAACTCCAGAGTGATTTAAAGAAACACCGAGATTACCATGTTTATTTAAGGTAGTTTAACAAATAAAACCCATCTTGTCCACATTGAAACTCTACCGGGAGATTTTACATACACGGTTTCCAGTCAGACTGCTCCGGTAGCATCAAACGACCAAACCCTACTACGACGTGTGTGGGGGCGTGGCTTCTCTTTCCGCCTTTTTGTCTTTTGATGCTTGTTGTAACTCAACAATATCTATAGCAGGTTTT
>JAFGTG010000482.1 GCA_016934255.1 Sedimentisphaerales bacterium | reverse complement strand
GGATTCACCAATTGCATGGAGTATCCGGTGCCGGGCAGGTCCTCGGACATGGGATCGCCGACTGTAGGCCACGGAAAGCCAAGCTGATAATCAACCTCATCCACCACCTCGCCGTCGTCACGAAAGAGCACGATCCGCTCGCCTTCATTATCGAGCTTGCCATCGCAGGGACCGAAGACGACGTGCTCAGGCACCGAATTCCATTTCGCGAAGATATCACTCGGACTTTGGCAAACGATAATATAGCCGTTCGCAGGCAAAATGACGCCTTCGTCAAACGCATACAAGATACCTTCGCGGAAAAACCAGCCGGACAGGTCAACCGCCTGCCCGCTGGTATTGTGCAATTCCACGAATTCCACTCGTTCGGTCTTTACATCCGGATCCGAATGGATTTCGTTGATGACGATCTCTGCGCTGCATGTATCACAGCACAGCCACCCGCCAAGCACTATCAAAGCCGATAACACAAGGGCGAATCGGTTCATATTATGTTCGGTTTTGAACATGGTTTTACTAACTTTCCCAGGTATCTCGAAAGGATCGGACAACGAACCCGACACCGAGTATCCTGTCCTTATTTATATCATATCATATTGCAGTGTAATTTTGACGAATATAGTGTACGTTTAATTGAAGAATCACACATTTTATTACCAGGGATCAGCTAAAAAATTGTAAAAATTCCTTTATAAAAGAACATCGGCGAATATAGTATCGTACATAAATACGGATAAGGCAGGCGAAGTTTTTATATCCTTGTGCGTGCCATCATAATTCATTCATTAATATCATACCGGTCCTGCCTTAGGGAATTTGGGATTGTTTTTCACAGCGGCAGATGTGCCTTCGGGTTGTTCCGCGAAGAAGATTGGTTTGTGCGCAGCAGGGCCATAAGTATGTGTTTCTCCGAACAGAATTCACATCGAGCGGGCAACGGAACTTTATGCTCCAAATTTATCATTTCCTTTCAAGAACAACGCTTCTTTAAGAGGATATTCCATAAGATCGAAAACATAAGCCCCGGCCGTGTATGTTGGAGCGTTATCATTTATTCATCAATTTTTTAAAGGGACGAGAAAATGAGAGGTAAATCAAACTACATGACATGGCTTTTAATTTTGTTTCTGACTTTACCCATTCAAGCCCGTTACGGCGGTGGGACGGGAGAGCCTAATGATCCGTATTTGATTTACACCGCTGTGCAGATGAATACGATCGGCTCCGAGCCGAACGATTGGGATAAACATTTCAAACTGATGGCCGATATCGATTTGAGTGTTTATGTGGGGACGGATTTCAATATAATTGGCAGCGCGTTCACCGAGGGCTTCGCGGGCGTCTTTGATGGGAATGAGCATACCATTTCTAATTTCACTTGCGTCAATGTAGATGCGCATGGAGTGGGAATCTTTGGTTATGTCGATGACTCCAACGCCCGTATCTGCAATCTGGGCCTGATCGATCCAAACGTTAATGAACCTCCGGGCATTGGTGTCGGTTCGCTGGCAGGTTGGGTTGAGAGGGGAACGATCACCAATTGTTACGTCGTCAATGGGTGCGTCACAGGATACAGATCGGTCGGCGGTCTTGTCGGGCATAATGGCGGAACAATCACAAACTGCCATGTGATCGGGAACGTGACCGGAAGGTCTCAAATCGGCGGACTGGTGGGCAACAATGAAGGAGCCGGCGTCGATGACGGGTGGTCCGGTGGGCATGTCGATTTATGCTATACCGCAGGGATCGTCAATGGACATTCAGGTGTTGGTGGTCTCATTGGATCAAATAACGGTGCCGGGATCACGAATTGCTATTCGACCTGTGATGTTTCCGGGGAGAGTTGGATTGGCGGTCTCATGGGGAACAATGAGGGGCACGTGGCGAATTGTTATTCCATCTGCACCGTTGACGCGGAGGATGTGGTTGGCGGCTTAATCGGTATGAATGAAGGTATTATCATGGCTTCCTATTCCACTGTACGTCTCCTCGGCGCAGAGCAGGTGGGCGGTTTGGTGGGATACAATGTAAACCAGGGCGAAATCGTCGATTGCTACGCAAGTGGAGAGGTTTTCGGCCAAAAATACGTCGGGGGGCTCCTGGGACATAACCGCCCAACAACCTCCTATGGAGGGATATTCTATGGAGCCGTACGGACCAGTTATTCTGCCACATCCGTTTCTGGAGGCGAGTACGTCGGAGGGCTTGTCGGAGGCGGTCTGGAAGACGGGGTGCATGATTCCTTTTGGGACATGGAGATCAGCGGCCAGACGATCAGTGCCGGCGGGATAGGGAAGACGACGGCTGAAATGCAAGCCGCCGGCGTGTTTTTAAACGCCGGCTGGGATTTCACGGGTGAGACTGAAAATGGAACAGAAGACACTTGGATGGAAACTAATGGCGCGGATTACCCCGTGCTTTGGTGGCAATTGTTGCCTTCGAGGGAATTGCCCGCTTTCTCAGGTGGAACGGGCGAGCCTAACGATCCCTATTTGATCTCGACGTCCGATGAATTGAGAAGCATTGGCCATAAGCCGGAGTTCATGGGGGCGCATTTCAAACTTGCGAATGATATTGATTTGGCCGGGGTTCACTTTTCCATGATAGGAAGTCGAGGTCTTCCTTTCCGCGGGGTATTTGATGGTAACGGGCATACGGTCTCGAATTTCACGTATGCATCTTCCGCTGCCAGTTTCATCGGTTTTTTCAGATATGTCGTTGATGGTCAAATCAAAGACTTAGGTTTAGTGAATCCTAATATTAACGTGGACGGAGGTGATTTCCATGGCGCATTGGCGGGGTACCTGGACTCCGGCAGTATTACAAATTGTTACGTTGAGGTCGGTGAAATATCCGGCAATGATTACACGGGCGGATTAGTCAGTCAAAGTACCGGCACGATCACCGGTTGTTACACCTCGGGGAGCGTAATCGGCTATGGCGACTCTGTCGGAGGGGTAGTGGGTAGAAATGACTTCATCGTGAAGGATTGCTTTGCCCTTTGCAGCGTTCAAGGAGAGGGAGAGGATGTTGGCGGCCTGGTGGGAGAAAACACCGGCACCGTTACGGCCTCCTATTCACATGCCAACGTTAGAGGTGGAAATGCCGTGGGCGGTCTCGTGGGACGATGTTCGCCCGGTGAAATTACCAACTGTTATGCCCAAGGCGATGTCGTCGGTGAATGGTACGTCGGCGGACTCGTGGGCAGTAATGCCTCACAAAAGGGCTGGCAAATCGGAAACATACGTTATTGTTACTCAACGGCAACAGTTTCGGGTGGGTCCGGATTCCTTGGGGCCGACTGGGGCGGCGAGGTTCTCAATTGCTTTTGGGATATCGAGGCCAGCGGTCGGACGACGAGCCACAACGGGACGGGTAAAACAACCGCTGAAATGCAATCATTGGAAACGTTCCTGGATGCGGGTTGGGACTTTGCAGATGAAACGGCCAACGGTACTGAAGATATCTGGTGGATTCTTGAGGGGGGGACTATCCTCGGCTGTGGTGGGAACGAGCCGAGGGAAAGTGATGAGCTATTGACAAAAGCTATTTTGGGGATAGTCTGAAAGGAGTGTTGTATGGGATAAGATAAGCTTGCTCCGGGAAAGGGACTGATAATGAGCACGGCCAAGAAATCGGATAACGAACTTTTTCATAGATATCGTAACAATCCTATTCTTTCGGTAAATGACTGGCCGTATAAGGCCAATTCGGTCTTCAACGCGGCCGCGGCGGAGGTTGACGGCCAAATCCTGCTCCTGGCGCGCGTCGAAGACTACAGGGGTATTTCCCACCTGACCACCGCCCGAAGCGAGAACGGGATCGACGATTGGCGCATCGACACGGCGCCGACCCTAAAACCTGAGCCGGATAAACATCCGGAGGAGATTTGGGGGATAGAAGATCCGCGCATCACCTGGATCGACCAGATGAATCAATGGGCGATCTGCTATACCGCCTATTCGAAAGGGGGGCCGCTTGTTTCGATGGCTTTGACAAGGGATTTCAAATCATTCGAGCGGCTGGGACCGGTCATGCCTCCTGAGGATAAGGACGCGGCCCTTTTTCCCGTTCAGTTCAACGGTCTTTGGGCTATGTTGCACCGCCCGGTCCCCATATCCGCAATGCTCGGCGCCCATATATGGATTTCCTACTCGCCGAACCTTAAACACTGGGGCGAGCATCAGGAAATTATCCAAGCCCGGGAAGGCGGATGGTGGGACGCCAACAAAATCGGTTTGTGCGCTCCCCCGATGCAAACCGACGAAGGCTGGTTAATTTTGTATCATGGCGTCAGGACGACAGCTTCCGGCTCGATCTATCGACTGGGACTGGCCCTGTTGGATTTAGAGAATCCGACGAAGATCATCCGGCGCACGGACGAATGGATTTTCGGTCCGAAGGCGCACTACGAGCGAGAAGGGGACGTCGATGACGTTGTGTTTCCGTGCGGCTGGATTAAAAAAGACGACAAGGTCCTGATTTACTACGGCGCCGCCGACTCGCGGCTTTGCCTGGCTACGGCCGATTTCAAAGACCTGCTCGATTTTGTCCTTCACTGTCCCGTTGTATAACATTACCGATTAGAGTATGGAAACTATATATATCGACGGCAGCAGAGGAGAAGGAGGCGGACAGATACTCCGCACGAGCCTGACTTTAGCCTGCGTCACGGGCAAGCATCTGCGGATGGAAAACATCCGCTCCGCCCGGCGCAAGCCGGGGCTGGCCAAACAGCACTTGAGCTGTGTCCATGCCTCGCGTCAAATCTGCGATGGCCAATGTCGAGGTGACGCGATTGGCTCGCAAGTGCTCGATTTTCAGCCCGGCCCCGTCCGAAGCGGTGATTATTCATTCGATATCGGCTCGGCCGGATCGGCGTCTCTGGTCATCCAGACCATCCTGCCCGCCTTGTTCTTAGCTGGCAAACCTTCCACCGTGACCGTAACGGGCGGAACACACAATCCCTGGGCGCCGCCGTTCGATTTCCTTCGCGAAGCATTTATACCCGCCATTGCAACCGCCGGCTTTCGTGCTGATTGCCGGCTCATCAAGCATGGCTTCTTCCCCGCCGGCGGTGGTAAAATCACGTTCGAAATCCAGCCGCGGCATGAAAGCGAGGATACGGCGATTGACCTGTGCGAATCGATTAGCGAAGCACAAATCCACGCCCGAATCTACACGGCCAGACTTCCCGAACACATTGCCCATAAACAAAAAACGCTTCTGCGCCAAAGCAAGCTAAATATCGAGCACATCGAGCACGTAGAAGTCACGGATTCCGATGGGCCGGGCAATTGCCTGATGATCTCTCTGGTTAATAAAAGAACCGTAATATTCACAGCATTCGGTATGCGTCGCAAGCCATCACGCGACGTCGTTGACGAAGCGGTTACCCTCGCCTCAGATTTCCTCACCAGCGGCGCAGCCGTTGATCGTTACTTAGCTGACCAGCTTTTAATCTACATGGCTCTATCCAAAGCTGGGCAGTATACGACAAACGAGCTATCCACCCACCTGACCACCAACATCGAGACCATCAAAAAATTCCTACCGGTTGACTTCAAAACAGAACAACAAGACGGTGGCTACAGGGTATTCTGTGTACCGGTATAAGAAGGAGGGTATCTTTCTATTAGTCGATGGTTATTTCAGACCCGCATCGCGCAAAAGAACAACGATATTATCATGTCCACGACGAACTGCTTCGTCCAGTGGTGTTTGTCCTATATTGTCTCTTGCATTGGTGTTTGCTCCGTGTGCTATGAGCAATTCGACGATGTCCTTCTGACCTCGAAGGGCAGCTTTATGTAACGGTGTGTCTCCAGTCTTATCCTTCATATTTATACTCGCACCGTTCATTATGAGTGATTTAACCACATCCTTATGTCCCCGTGAAGCCGCATAATGCAATGGGGGTGTTCCCGCCTTATTCTTGATATTGACATCAGGATTATAGCTTAGAAGTAAATCAGCTATATCTGCAAAACCTTCCAGAGCTGAAAAATGTAGTGCTGTGTTACCCTCTTCGTCCTTTACGTTGACATCCGCACCATAAGAAAGGAGACACTGGGCAAATTCCGTATTCTTTGTACGAACAGCCTCATGAAGCGGGATTTCGCCCTGCCAGCCTCTCCTCATATTGATACAGTTGGTATCGGCCCCATTGGCAATCAACAGTTGCGCTACCTCTTCGTGTCCTTGACAAATCGCCACTAGAAGCGGCGTTGAATCATCGTACCAGGAATCACAGGATACATTAATATCCACACCCTCAGCAACGAGTTGCTTAACTATACCGATAAGACCTTGGGAACATGCAATAAATAACAACCTTGTTTTCAATTTGCCTGGGACCTGGATATCAGCGCCTTCGTCGAGGAGAAAATTCGTCATTTCAATGCCACTATCCGGGAATATTTGCAGCGCAGTAGCAAGGGGAGTTTTGCCACTGTTGTCTTTAATATTCATGTCAGCACCACGGTGTACAAGCAATTTGGCCAAATCATTATGAGTTGTATATATTGCAGCATGTAAAGGAGTGAATCCTTCATTGTCTTTTGCATTGACGTCGGCACCTTTAGTGATAATGAGTTCCACTATCTCCTTATCGCCTTCCTTAATAGCCTCATGGAGCGGTGTCGTACCATCCTTCTCCCGCGCATTAATATCAACGCCCTTGGTGATCAACATCTCCACAACAGTTTTTTGGTTCCAATTTACTGCCATGTGTAAAGGTGTGTTACCGGATATATTTCTTGCGTTTCTATCAGCGCCTTTGGTCAAAAGCAGTGCTATTGTATTTATGTGTCCCCGTGAAGCGGCCAGATGCAAAGGCGTAAGGCCGGAACTGCTCTTAATATTAACGTCAATACCTTTAGTAATAAACATATCGACGACCTCCGAGCGTCCATTATTAGCTGCCTCGTGTAACGGTACAAAGCCATATTTATCCTTGGCATTGAGGTCGGCCCCACAAGTGACAAGAATTTCAATCGTTTCTTTGTCACTTTCAAGAACGGCGAAATGCAGTGGTGTTCTGCCATTGTTACCGCACTTGACATTAGCATCGGCACCATTGGCTACAAGAAATCTGACCACTTCTTTATGATCGGCGGCCAACGCCAGGAATAGGGGAGTCCAATTTACTTTGTTTATCTTTGCATTGACGTCGGCGCCGGCGGTAATGAGTAATTCAATCGCTTCTTTATGACCTTTCTGGGCGGCGTAGTGCAGGGCGGTCCAGCCGTTTTGGTCTTTGGCGTCGACATCGTCGCCGGCGGATGGGCGGACTTGAAGTTGCTGGACATTGCCGGTCTTGGCCGCCCAGTGGAGTGGGGTCGAGGTGGGGGCCGGCTGCTTCCGACAGCCCCCGGATAGCACCAAAAACGACGAAATCAGGCAAAAAACGCTGTTTAATCTCACGTTCAGTTCCCTCAAATTGATACACTTGCCGTGTCCCACTACCTATGTAAGGCACATGGGGAAGCGAAAGTAACATCAAAAATATCCCGTTGTCGCCCGCCGGAAAAATCTTGCTATATCGTACTGAAACGGCTACAGTACGGCAAAACAAAATCCCCGGCAGAGCAATGGTGAAGCAGGGTCAACGGATGATCGTCGTCCCTGGATGCTTTGACAGGAGGCACAAAGTAGATGCAGACAGTGATGACGTTCCGGACCTTGATCGATCTTTTTAACGAATCCCTCGACAACATCCAGCCCGCAGACAAAATCTGCCTGGAAGTCATCCGGGCGGACCGTTGGGAAACCCTCACCTTCGAGCAATTACGGACGCGGGCGCGGGACTTCGCCGTCTGGCTGGTTCAAACCAAAGGTATTCGGGTAGGTGACAAAGTCGCGATCCTCGGCAAAAACCGGGCAGACTGGGACGTGGCGCTTTGGGGAACGATCCTCGCCGGCGCTAAGCCCGTGTTGATCGATCCGGAAAGACCCGTCGATGGCGTCACGGATCATCTCACGCATACCGACACCCGGATGCTCATCGTGGCGGATGATTATCAGAATGCGACAGCGCGGCGGGAACTGGAAGAATTCGCAAACCGTCATGACATGACAGTGGTCCAGATGACGATTCACGAGAGGGTCGGGTTGAATCGAACGGAAGTTGATGAGATCCTCAGCGGTATCCGAATGAAAATCGATCCTGATGAGACGGCCGTGATTTTATGCACCTCCGGCACCACGGGCGATCCGCGGGAGGTCGAACTGACGCACGAAAATTTCATTAGTAACCTACAAGGTTCTGTGGAGAAGGTGAAGTTGACAGGGGATGATATACTCGGCCATATCCTTCCGCCTCATCATTCGTTCGGCTTGACGGTCGGCAAGATGCTGGCCCTCTGCGTCGGGGCGACGAACATCTATACCAACAAGTACCGCGAGATTGCTGAGTTCATCCGGGACAAGGACATCACCATCTTCGTGGCCGTGCCTGCACTCTTCACGATGCTCGCCAAGGGAATCGAAGACGCCCTGACCAAACAGAAGCGAAAGAAGCCGCATCTGCGACTTATCGACTGGTTGAGTCCCAGGAGCGTGGGGAAGGCCGTTTTAAAGAAACAAGGGTGGGAGAAGATTCGTTTTTTCCTTTCCGGCTCAGCGCCCATGCCCAAATGGGTGCTGGATGTTTGCTGGCGGCGGGGTATACTGATGTACGAAGGCTATGGTACGACGGAGAATTCGCCCGTGTATGGTTTCAACGAGAGCCCGGCGAAACTCGGCTCGGTGGGTAAGCCTATTTCCACGTTGTTTGTTAAAATAGTCGATGAAAAGAATCAAACCCTCCCGCCCGGCGAAAAAGGGGAAATCGCGCTTGGCGGGCCGTGTATCATGAAGGGCTATTATAAGAATCGGAAATCGACCGAAGCTGTCATCCGCACTGATGAGAAGGGCGTGCGATGGCTGTTGACCGGCGACCTGGGTTATCTGGACGAAGAGGGGAATCTCACTATCACCGGCCGAAAGAAGTATGTCATCGTGCTGCCCGGCGGCAAGAACGTCCATCCCGAACGCGTCGAAATGGCGCTATCGGAGGCCGAGTATGTTAAAGAGATTCTGGTTGTCCCCGGGATGTGGAAGGACTCGGACGGCATCGAGCAGGAAACCGTCAAGGCGATTGTCCGCCCGGCCTGGGACGTGATCGAGACCCGAGCCAACCTTTCAACCGCTGATTTGGAAAAACAGCCGAAGCTTTTAAAAGGTCTCGTATGGCAGAACATCAACGAGTGTCAGCAGCGAAGCCGGCAATTATCCAGCTTCGAGAAGATATCGTCACATCATCTCGAAATACAAATCGAGGAATTCCAGAAGACATCGACCGGAAAAGTCAAACGCGAAATGTATATGAGGGCATAATAACTCTTGAAAGGGAGGTTTACGAAATGTCAGAATCGAAAGATACGTCAAGTCACGTGAATGTAACGTCGATCAGTCGTCGTCGGTTTATGGCCGGAGCGGGGGCCGCGGCCTTGTCGTTTACCGTCGTCAAGCCGGAGCTTGTTCGAGGGGCCGGTGCCAATTCGAAGGTCAACCTCGGCTTGATCGGTTGCGGCGGCAGAGGAACGTGGATCGCCAATTTATTCAAGGAGCATGGTGGTTATAACATCATTGCCGTCGCCGATTACTTCCAGGACCGGGTCGATAACGCCGGCGAAAAGCTGGGCGTAGCATCGGCCAATCGCTTTCCCGGACTGTCGGCTTATAAGAAGCTATTAGAGAAGGTGGATGCCGTCGCCATTGAAAGCCCGCCGTATTTCCATCCCGGGCAAGCCGCAGACGCCGTCGATGCCGGCTGTCACACGTACGTCGCCAAACCGATCGCCGTCGATGTGCCGGGTTGTCACAGTATCGCGGACAGTGGCAAAAAAGCGACGAGAAATAAGCTGTGCTTCCTGATTGATTTCCAAACCCGCGCCGATCCGTTCTACTGTGAAGCGCTGAAACGTGTTCGTGAAGGCGCGCTGGGCGAGATGGTTTTCGGCGAGGCGATCTACCATGCCGGTTGTCCGTTCGGACGGATGTATGACACGTGGCGAAGCGACCCGGACAATTCGGAAAATCGTTTGCGGGCCTGGGGGCTCGACAGGGTGCTTTCCGGTGACATCATCACCGAGCAGAACATCCACACGCTCGACGTAATGAGCTGGATCATGGACGCCGAACCGGTGTATGCCGTCGGTACGGGCGCCCGGACGATCCGTCCCGTCGGGACGTGTAACGATCACTTCGCGCTGTTGTTCGAGTATCCCAACAAGGTCGGCATTACATTCAGCTCGAAACAATTCGAGGGTCACGGCACGCAGCCGGACGGCATCCGGAACCGAATGTTCGGCTCCAAGGGCGTGCTCGAAACCGAGTACGGCGGACAGGTTATCATTCGCGGCGAGAATTTCTATCGCGGCGGAAAAAGCCCCGGGATCTACAAAGACGGCGCCATAGCCAACATCGCCACGTTCCATAAGAGCATCGTGGAAGGCACGTACGACAATCCGACGGTCGAACCGAGCGTCCGGAGCAACCTCGTGACTATTCTCGGTCGAACTGCGGCTTACACGGGCCGGAAGGTGACATGGAGAAAACTTATCGAGAGTACGGAGAAACTCGACGCGAATCTCAAAGGCGTAAAATCATAAGCGGGTGGTCGCGGCCTAAGGAGATACAAATATGAACTCAGTGCATATAACCCGGCGTCAAATGATGCTCGGTACGGCGGGTGCAATCGCCGGGCTAACACTCACTTCATCTTGTGCTCACTATGAGGAATCCTGTTGCCCTAAGGGTTTCAAGATTGGCGTCTGTGACTGGACGATCGGGAAAAGAGCCGATCCCGCTTCGTTCGAGCTCGCCAGAAAGATTGGTTTGGACGGCGTGCAGGTGGATTTCGGACACGGTGACAAGGACCTCCCTTTGTTCGATCCGGAGCTCCAGAGGAGCATTCTCCAGGAAGCGGAAAAGCAGCAGATGGAAATCGCTTCGCTGGCGATGGGCGTCCTGAACAATGTGCCGTATAAAAGCGATCCGCGCGCTGAACGCTGGGTTGAGAAGGGCATCGACGTCGCCAAGTCCATGAAGATCAACATTATCCTGTTGGCCTTTTTCGGCAACGGTGATCTGCTCAACGACGAACCGGGAACCAACGAGGTTATAAAAAGATTCCGGAAAGTCGCACGAAAGGCCGAGGATGCCGGCGTGACACTGGCTATCGTATCCTGGCTCAGCGCCGAGCAGCATGTGGATATCATCATGAAAGTCGGCTCCCCGGCGTTGAAGGTCTATTACGACGTGGGCAACTCGCACAAGCAGGGCTACGACATCTACACCGAAATTCACCGGCTCGGCCGATTTATCTGCCAGGTCCACGCCAAGGACTACGACGATCTCTACGGCAAAGGTTCCATCGACTTCCCAAAGGTCCGTGCCGCGATGGACCAATCGGGTTATCGCGGCTGGATTGTGATGGAAGGCACAAAGATGCCCTTAGGCGTCGAGGAAAGCTGCCGGTACGACGCGGAATACCTGCGAACCATTTTCCCTTCGGAGGCATAACACAAAGATGAAAGGACCGAACATGAAATCGCGATATTACTTCACGTCGCTGGCCGTATTGATCCTATCTGTAACTCAACTCGCCACCGGTACGGCGTTGGACGACTACGTTGCGGCGCCGGATCCAAGCTACGACTATAACGTCGTTAAAACTCTCCCCGGTCCCGGCTACATCGCTTACATCATCGAGATGACCTCGCAGACGTGGCGCGGCGAAGACGAAGTGGACCGAACGCTTTGGAAACACTGGCTCACCATCATCAAGCCGAACAACGCCACGAGCGACACGGCGTTGCTATGGATCAATGGCGGCAGCAATCGCAGATCGGCTCCGGATTCGCCGGACAAAATGCTCGCCGGAATCGCTATGACCTCCAACGCCGTGGTCGCGGATATCAAGCAGGTGCCGAACCAACCCCTGACCTTCCCGGACGGCGGCGGACCTCGCTCGGAAGACGGCATCATCGCATATACCTTCGTGAAGTTTATGTCCACCGGGGACGCTACGTGGCCCCTTTTACTACCGATGGTCAAGAGCGCCGTCCGTGCGATGGATACGGTCCAGAAACACCTCTCATCCCTCGATACCGGCGCGTTGGATATTGAGCATTTCGTCATTTCAGGCGGCTCCAAACGCGGCTGGACGACGTGGCTGACCGCCGCGGTCGATCAACGCGTTGTCGCCATCGCCCCGGCCGTCATCGACGTGCTGAACATGGACGAGCAAATGAAACATCAATTCGAGGCCTACGGCTTTTATTCCCAGGCGGTTGCGGATTACGACAACCTGGACATTTTCGACAAGCTCGGAAGCCCGGAAGCCAAACCGTTGCTGGACCTGGTCGATCCGTATGAATATCGCGACCGCTACGCGACTATCCCGAAATTCATGATCAATTCGAGCGGCGATCAATTCTTCCTCCCGGACTCGGCCCAGTTCTATTTCGACGACCTGCCGGGCGAGAAATACATCCGCTACGTCCCGAATACCGACCACGGCCTCGACGGCTCGGACGCTCCACAGAGCTTGCTATCCTTCTTCAAATCCGTTCTGACAAAGGAGGAACGCCCAACATACTCCTGGACCGTCAAGGACGACCATTCCATCGTGGTCGAAACGCCCTCGAAACCCTCGTCAGTAAAGCTCTGGCAAGCCACCAATCCGAAGGCCCGGGACTTCCGACTTGAGACCATCGGAAAAGTCTGGGAGAGCTCGGACCTCAGCGATCAGGGATCCGGTGCCCATGTTTATGTCGCCAAGGTCCCCGCCCCGGCCGAAGGCTGGACCGCCTTTTTCATCGAGCTAAGCTATCCGAGCGGAAGCGGCTTCTTACACAAGTTCACGACCGAAGTCCACGTCGTCCCGGACCGGCTGCCCTTCGCCAAATAACGCTAAGGCGTTGTCTGGATAGCATTTACCGCAGAGATCGAGGAAAACGCAGAGAGAGCGACTCTAATGGATTGGGTTTGTTTTTTCAAATTGGCCACGAAGGCACGAAGGCACAAAGGTTCAGAGATAATAAGGTCATTGCGAGGTCCGGAGGACCGCGGCAATCTATGGGTGTCATAGGCAAATAACCTCCACTGCGTATGAGATTGGCTTTGTTTTGCAAAATCGCATTATGCGAAGCATCTTTGTTTAGGATTTAGAGTTTCGTGCTTAGGATTTCCGGCCGGAGGCCGGCGATTGGCTTTGTTTTTCCGGGCGGAACCACGAATTTTCACGAATTAACACGATTTCCTTTCTTTTTTTGATAAGGATTTATGCGATTTTGTGAAAATTTGTAAATTTTTGTGCATTTTTGAAAAAGTTTAGCCACAGATTCCGCAGATTCACGCAGATTCTTGCCCTTCGATATTCGAGATTGAATATTCAGTATTCAATATTCATCTCCCTGGTTTACTGATGGCCTGATAATCCGATCTCCCTCATTCTGTCTCCTGTATTCTGTATTCTGTATTCTATTAGTTATGTATTATACTAAATTATCAATCCAAAGTCAAGTGAAATATTACTTTTTAGCCACTGAGGGCACCGTGAAATGATTCAATTTCCTTTGACACGGATGAACACCGGTTAACACGGCCTTATGTTGTCATCTTGAGCGGAGGAAAGCGGAGTCGAAAGATCTGGTTATGATTTGACATGTTTCACCACGAAGATTGGAAGAACCACGAAGAAAGATCATAATCTATTCTTTTTAAAGCTTCGTGTCCCTTCCCATTCGACAGGCTCAGGGCAGGCTAAAAGCGAGCTTCGTGGTTAAAAACTCAATATTTGATATTTAAGACTCGATCCCAATATTCTCCCGCTTGAAAATTTTCGTAGCTCAAAGTATAATTGAGTGAAAACCCAATCATAGGATTAAAGATGAACAGATATGTTTTCACTTTGGTATGGTTAGTATGCATGACGCACGCGCACGCCGAGGTCCGTCATTCGTCGGATCTGGGCTGGACCGCCGGACAGGATGTTAGCACGCAGTTCGCGGCACTTCTAATCAATGGAACGATTAAAGCCGGCGATGAGCTGAAACTGGACCATACCTACCGGATCAGCGGCACCTACCGGCTGCCCGAAGACTTTATTCTATCCGCAGTCAAGGGCGGGGGATTCGACGTCACCGATGCGGCCGCCGACAAAAACCGAACCTTTCTGATCCTGGGCAGCCGGACCACGTTGCGGAATCTGACTATCACGTATTTGAATACCCCGACGTTGGGATCGGAGGGCGGTACGAATCCCAAGCGGGGCGTGTATTTTTATCCGATGGTCGGGATCACCGCATCGGGCAAGAGCGATATCCGGATCGAGCATTGTCGGCTGAAGGGATCCATCAATCACCAGATCAAATTGTCCGATTGTGCCCGGCCGCAGGTCATCGGCTGCCATATCCTGGGCGGCTACTGGTCCACCTATCTGACCGGCCATGTGACGGACGCGGTGTTCCGCCATTGCCTGATCGAACAATGCCAGGGGGACGGCATCAAGACGGGCCGGGGCGGCGGCTCCTCCGGCGTCAAACGGGCGCTGGTGGAACACTGCGTCTTTCAGGATTGCGGGCGCGACGCGATCGACACCACGGGCGGCTGGAAGGATTCCATCGTCCGTCATTGTGTGATGCGCCGCCTGTTCAGCGGCATGGATATCAAGAGCTATTTCGAGAAGCCGGAGCACCTTTCCCCGGAGTGCAGTAATACGGGGATTCTCGTGGCCGATTGCACCTTCACCGACATGGCCAATTGCATCACCTTTTCCACCCTGGACCGGGGCCTTCGCACTAACGGAAAATACTTTCTGGATGCGACCACCGCCCAGGAATACGCGCCGCATGATATCGACATCAACAACTGTATATTCGAGCGCACAGGTTCGTCGCCCGTAAGGATGCTGCTACTCAAGGGCGGCCATTCCATCCGGTACAAAAACGCTCAGTTCCGGGGTGACGGAATAGAAATCGTCAAATATTCCAACGTGTACGAAATTTTCGGTCCGAACTCCCTCTCGAAAGAGGTCTCAAACGCCCTCAACCACAGCGTAAGCGGGACTTTGGGACCCAAATCCGCGGCCCGGCCGCCGGGAGACACGTCCATTTCCTTCAAATGCGGACCAAGGTAATACATCAGGTCTATCCGTAGGGTGTGATGCATCGCACCATCCCCCTTTTAACACGGTTTTGTGTTTCAACCACGAAGGAGAGAAGAACCACGAAGAAAGATCATAATTTATTCTTCCTAAAGCCTCGTGTCCCTTTGTGAGCTTTGTTGTTAAAAACTCAATATTTAAGACTCAAAATCTTTTTATTCGCTAGGTATTCGTTACACGATTCAATCAAAGTCAGGTCTAAACAGTTTTGTTAGATCGTCAGCCAGTCCATCAAGCTCTGGAAACAATGTTACGCGTGATATACCAAGTAATCTCAGGTGTTCCAACATCTCCGAGCGTTTGGTTGGCTCAATATCGTACTTTTTTAATATATCATTTCTTCGCCAATTCCTGTCTGTTTCCGTTTTGATTCGATCAAATACTTTGATTTCTCCCAAAAGCAAATACAGACTAACATCTTTACTGCCATGTACTGTAAAGCAACTTCTTTGAGCCGTCATACGCGGATGAATATGTGTCACTGGAACAGCTACGGGGAGTTCAACTTCTTTCTTCCAATCGCCCCATGCTGCTGCTATATTTCCTTGAGCTGTGTTTACAGAAGTTGGTCCAGGATCATGCCAAGTTAAACCATATATATTGTATTCTCTATTCACTTTAGGTTTTGACTCTGATAGGCGATTCAAATCGAAAGGATTTAACATCCAAACGACTGGTTTCTTCTCCTGAAGCGCGAAGTAAAGTGCAATAAGTGCTCCTTCCGTCCAGTCTAAGAGCCTTGTTGGAAGGCCTACATGTTGAGCCAGAAAAAGCCATTGATCAATGTGCTCACGATGTAAAGTATATTCGGCGCTAAGGATAGGCGCTCTTTGTCTGAATATCTGAAGGAGACGATTTTCCAAATAATCCCCACATTGAGGTTTGCTTCTATATAACTTTGGTAATAGCGGTGTCTGACAATCAGGTTCACCTCGAAACCAAGGAAAATATCCAGATTTTAACAAATCCCAACTATTGGCATCACTTTTTGTTATCTGTACGAATTCATCTACGGAGCTTATAATTTTATTTTGACACATTGACTTTTCTTCGCTCAAATTAAAATTTATGAACTTTTTCCAACGATTTATTTACTTTTAACATTTTATATTCGAAATGTCCATTTTTGCAAATCCTTTGGTAGTGGTTCACTCTGCCTTTAAACAAGTCTTGAAATATTTAGAATCATGCAGTAGAATATCTGCATGAGCAAACAGAAAAAAGAAAAAATTTTTCCAGATGGTCGAGGAAATCGCCCAACCGATCCAAACGAATTAGCTAAATGGGTCGTTGAACAAACGACCGAAAATCCGCAAAAACAAGACGAAAACGCAGAAAACGATGTTAATTTCACCAAGATTAAGCCACCAAAACAATAGCAAGATTTAGTTATAAGCTGGCGCAACTTTTTTTTTGCCGTACCCATCATTTTCATTGACGCAAAGCAAAAGCAACGCTATCTTAGCGTTATTTGATTTGAGTCTTTTCTCGATGAAAGGGCATATTATGGATACGACAAACAACAACTTTGCAACTCAAGCAAAAAAAATGCGGGATGATTTCGTTGCGGCTGCAACCGCTGAGGCTGACCGTTGGTTAGAGGCAACATTGTCTATGTTGACTCGATTTTCGCAATCTGGCCCAAAACTTAATACATTACCGGACAATGCACAATCTGGCATAGCTTCTGAGCCACAAAAGGGAAACGGAAAGAGAATGTCTGTTGTCGCACGTCGGATAATTGGTTCTGGCGAAATCAAAAAGCGGTTCAACACTGTTGAGTTACGACATAAAGTCGAAATAGAGTGCGGCCCAATTGACAGTCAAACACAAAGAGCTAATTTGGCAAACCTACTTAGACGTATGGTTAAGGCTAAGGAATTGGAGATTGTATCGCAGGGTAAGGGATCGCGGCCATCAGTTTACAGGATAATAGAATGATAATGAAATAAAAGGAGAGCCGCCCGTATGGATGCGAGCGGCCCAATGTTACCAGGGTTCAGGGCGTATGAACGCTTGCACCAGCCAAACACGTCCTGTTCCCGCAGATCGAAGGGAGTCGATTATGATTTACTCCATTCAAATCCGCCGATTGCTTATTGCCATTTGGCGGTCAAGGATAGTCTGTGGATTATCCTTGTAACAACCGGTGGGTGGCGTAATACCCGCCACCCATCATTTATTATTGTATTTCTGTTTACTCTTTTGTCAAAGATTTTTCAGCTTCGGTAAGTAAGATAGTTCGCGCCCACGTTGACGTATCCAGCCCATATTTTTTGGCGACCGCATTGATCTTGCGTCGTTCTGAACCTAACAGACGGATACGTAAGATGTTAATACGTCTTGATGTTTTCGGTTTTGGCGGTCTTCCTACTTGCTTTGTCATGGTATTAATATAGCTACATAATTATATTCTGTCAAATAAATATTTTTAAGTTTTTTAAAATTTTCTTCTTGACGTGTGGTATTAATGTAGCTACAATAAATATATTATGAGAAAACTAAGCGTAGAAAAAAAAACAAGTATATTATCGTGTTTGGTTGAAGGCACGGGAATTAATGCTACTGCCCGAATCTGTAGTGTTTCAAAACTTACAGTGCTGCGGTTATTAGCCGACGTGGGAAGTCTGTGCCGAGATTACCATGATCTTATGGTACAGAATCTAAACTGCCGTCGAATTGAATGTGACGAAATATGGTCTTTCGTAGGATGCAAACAGCGCAATAAAAACCTGGGTAAAACAGGTGATGGAGATTGCTGGACTTGGGTTGCTTTGGATGCTGATAGTAAATTAGTTGTATCCTATCTTGTCGGCCTACGTGATTCTGGTCATGCTTTCGAGTTTATCCATGATGTAGCCAGTCGTATTGAAAATCGTATTCAACTTACGACGGATGGATTAAGACTTTATGTTGAAGCTATTGAGGATGCTTTCGGTGGTGGGATCGACTACGCTATGCTGGTTAAACTTTATGGAAAAGAAGATAGGGCAGGTGAAGCTCGATATAGCCCTGCCAAATGTATTGGCTGCAAACCTTTTACAATTGTTGGAAAGCCAAATCCGAATTGTATCAGTACAAGTTATATCGAACGACAGAATTTGACGGTCCGTATGCAAAACCGAAGATTTACCCGATTAACCAACGCTTTTAGTAAAAAATGGGCCAACCATGAACATGCTATCGCATTGCACTATTTCTACTATAATTTCTGTCGTAAACATCAATCAATTGGGACGACACCTGCGGTAGCTGCGGGGATTACTGAGAAGGTATGGACAATTCACGACTTTGTTAACTTACTCGTGGATGAAGAAAATAAATTGGCAATGGGCGGACGGATCAACAAAAAAGACAGAAAATAATATCTAAGTAAACCAGTACCAATCCTTTTTCTAAGGGACATATAGAAACGCCTTACTTTTATTTTCGTTTCCTTAAGCCATTTTTGATGATGTGCTGATGTCGAATAAAAGTGGTGCGAGACTTCGTACCCTATGTGCTCTAAAACAGGGGCACAAAATGATCTTTGACATTGACTATACCTAAGGCATAAATTTACAATTGGTTATTGACTAATGAATATTGAAAACAGATAGATCTGGAGTCTTATACGGAAAGCAGATAAACATTGTTAGGAGTCATCGTATTTGAATGATAATGTATTACAGATTCTGATTTTGGTTCCACAAGGCATTCATCTGTTTATTGTCAATTTTGGTTTTCCAATATATCTGTTGTGGAGAGGAGGAAAACTATTGACAAGCATACTTTTGTGCTGGGGACTTCACATTCTATGGGCAATTACTTGGTGTATCGTATTACCAGGTATCGCCTTACATTGGAGTCACGATTTATTCATGAAGTTTCCTGAAGCCATTGGCGTTTTCCCAATCATTATAACGGGCTGGCTACCCGGCTTGGTTGTATGTACCATTGCATACGCAATAATTAGAACAACAAAATCATGGAGATACAGATCTCCTAACAACCGAATTCAGTGATACGCCTCCAGCGATCCTGATTCGGAACGTTAAGGGATTTAATTCATCCTAAAAAATTTGAGTGAGAAATCTGGAGAGGCTTTAATTAATTCTTGCTTTGCTTGAGCCGTCTGTCATGATGTGCTGATGTCGAATAAAAATGGTGCGAGCCTTCGCACCTTAAGAGCTGTTTAGAATAAAGGTTTGTTTTCCAGGAATTTTCGAGCTTCACGGCGGACTCGACGCGCCATTTTGACCGCCTGCCGGGCCTCCGTCAATGAGATCGGCTCATAAGCACCTGGATAACGCGTAACAGTGGCGTAATCCGTAAGTTTGTCTAGATCCTCATTATCCAGGGATGGTTGAAGGCGTGGTGGTAGAAGTGCCATTAATTCCCCAAGGTCATGGGTTCTTGGAAATTCTTTGCCTTGTGTAATCAAGAGCGCTTTCAGGTACTTCTCCACACACTGCTGGGCATTGAAGCAGACATTATCAACCGGGCAATCCTTCATCTTCAACAGATGAGCCGCCGACTTGAGATCATTTTCGGCCTTCGTTACCCACTCTCGGACAACGACCATGGTTTTATCACTCGCTGGCATATAGAATCCGTCCTTCGAGTGCAGCCGGTCGCTCGATCGTTCCGACGATGTCTTTTCGCCACTGGAATTCGTCCGGCCGGCTCACGATGATATCTTTTGGAACGCGAACGTCGTGCACAGCCGCCCTGATTTCGCGTTGTTTTGCCCTTTTGGAACCCTGAACGGGCATGACCACAAGCAGGTCCACATCGCTGTCGGCTGTGCCGTCTCCTCGAGCATGCGAACCGAATAAGATGATCTTCTCCGGACGAAACTGCGTCACGATGCGTTCGACCATCTCCTGGATATGTTTATTAACCGAATCTTGAATTCTGACCATACCATTTATTCCTATATCGACCAGGCGAACAGCTTCATATCGATGACACGCGTCGCGTCGCTATTCACATGGCGATACATATTATATCTTTTGTCGAAGCATCGACCAAATTGAATCTTTTCAAAAGAGGCATCCACAATTTTATTCAGCGAAATCTGGAGACGGTTTACTTATTTTTTGCTTTGCTTGAGCCGGATATCATGAAGTGCGGATGTCGAATAAACGTGGTGCGAGCCTTCGCACCCTACGTGCGAATTGAATATTGAATAATTCCACAGGACGCCTTATGGCGGAACATCGAATGCCGAATCCATCGACTTCGCTCAGGAGGGCTATCGAAGGGAAAAAACGCGTTCGTCAGTGGTTTAGCAGGTAGGATGGACAACTTGCTTGCCCATACTGTCAATGTAATATAACAAGAACCGCATTCCCTTGGGGACGCCTTACGGTGGGGCAGGATACCTGCCCATCCTACAAAACTTTCCCCTTATGGGCGAGTTGTCATTCTGAGCAAAGCGAAGAATCTGGGATAACGACGGATCATTGAGATTCTTCACTTCGCTGCGCTGCGTTCAGAATGACAGCTTCGCCGTCACTTTAGGCACTTTAGGCACTTTAGTCACTTCTCAGACTTTTTCCGGGACGACGTAGGGAATGCGATAAATGCGCGTCAGCATTTTATCGGCTTCCGGATCGTCGGCGAACTTTTCGTAATCGCCCATAAACTTCAACTCCCGGCCAACGCGGTACGAGATATTGGCCAGGTGCGGAAGCGTGGTCGAATAAAAGCCTTCCCGGATATCGCAGTGAAGGTCGCCGTTCCGGCCGGAGCGGACGGCCTCGATGAAATTGGCCCAGTGATTGCCGTCTCCTCTTGAGCCTTCTTTCGAGCCGGCGAACGGTTTTCTTTCCCGTTCGCGGAATGCCTTCCACGTCGAGCCGCTGATTTCGAGCCATCCTTCCGTGCCGTAGTACAGATTGCCGACTTCCTGGCCTTCGCTTCCTTCGTGATTGGTGTATCGACCCCGGCATTCGAACTCGAGCATTTTCCCGTCACTGTATTTAAATGCGGCGGTGAGCGTATTGGGCGTTTCCTGTGTCGTTTTATCCCGGCCGTAGGTTTCCACTGCGCCATAGACCATTTTCCCGGGCGTCCGCGGGCCTTCCTCCCGGTGTAAGCCGTAAATACCGCCGGCGGCATACACCGACGCCGGGTGTTCGTTCTTGCTCATTCCCCAGCGGGCAAGATCGAGCTGATGGGGGCCTGTGTTGCCGGTATCCCCATTGCCGGTATCCCAATACCAGTGCCAGCAATAATGACTGCGTTTGACGTTATACGGGCGGTACGGAGCGGGTCCTAACCACTGGTCGTAATGGAAGGTGGCGGGCGGCTGGCTATCCTTGGCCATGCCGTACGAATCGCGGGCTTTGAAGCAAAGGGCGCGGGCCATGTAAACGTCGCCGATACCGCCGTCATGCAGAAACTTGATCGCTTCAATCACATTGCTGGACGAACGGTTATTCATTCCGACCTGGACTCTTAATTTATACTTGCGGGCGGCCTCGACCATCTTCCGTCCTTCCCAGATATTATGGGATACCGGCTTCTCAACATAAACATGCTTGCCCGCCTGACAGGCCCAGATGGTTGCCAGGGCGTGCCAATGGTTCGGTGTGACGATCGAGACGGCGTGGATATCCTTGTCGTCCAATACTTTACG
>JAFGTG010000481.1 GCA_016934255.1 Sedimentisphaerales bacterium | reverse complement strand
AGTGACCGTGTTCGGTTGAGCCAATCTCCATCGGGAGGCGGCAAGGGGAACCCGGCCTGGGATTTCCAATGGTTCATCCCCCAATACGAAGTCGGGAAGCGATATCGCTTTGTGATGCGGGCCATGTATCTGCCGTTCGAGTCACCAGAACAGATTATTCAAGCCACGGCTCCGCACCGGGCTGCTTTGGGTAAGAGCCAAATGCCCGTCACCGAACCAGGAGTTACTATGGGACCGTCTAAGGCCGTGCCAGAAGGATTCATACCGCTATTCAACGGAATTAACCTGGATGGCTGGATAGTCCGACAGCCCGAGAACCAGGATTGGCAAGTTGTCAATGGAGTGATCGACTGTGATCCTCATGAGGGGCCGGGCGATAAAAACTTGTGGACTACAAGAAGCCACGGCGACTTTGAGTTGTTGTTGGACTGGCGGATCAAAGATAGCCCGTACATAAATAAGGCCGCCAAGATTATTCTCCCCGATGGCACGTATAAAAAGGACGATTCCGGCAAGGACGTATTAATTGAGGTTCCGAGCACGGATTCCGGTATTTTTCTGAGGGGCCAACACAAGTCTCAAGTGAACATCTGGTGCTGGCCGGTCGGTTCGGGGGAGGTATGGGGTTATCGCACAGATCCGACGTTTTCGCCCGAGGTCCACACGGGGGTGACGCCAAAGATCAGGGCGGATCGGCCAATTACTGAATGGAATACTTTCCATATTATCATGAAGGGAGACCGCCTGACAGTCAGACTCAATGGTAAGCTGGTCATCGATAACGCTCAGTTGCCTGGCATCCCGGCTCGGGGACCAATTGCTTTGCAGCATCATGATGATCGCAAGGATGGAGAATGGGGTGCGTCTTTCCTCCAGTTCCGTCGCATTTTCATCAAGGAATTGAGTCAACCAGTCAATCCGTGAATGACTATCTTACCTCGTGACAGCCGAGGGGGCGCTGCGGTTGATGGAAAACCGACTGAGGACCTTTTGTGGCTCATGATTGCTCTGTGTTCTCGTCCCAAGATGACCGGTTACTGGCTCGGCCATGCCCTCTCATCACTCAAAGTGATTTATTTCGGAAAAAAAGTAGATTTCTGAGTAAAAAACATCATGTCAATTTGTCCTAATTCATAGACGATCGATCGTTGTGTTACGAAACGGGCTAAACCAATATGGTTAGAGACAAACTGCTCGTATGGAAATGTAAGCACGGCAGCCGGGCCGCTTTCAGGCAGGTCTATGAAAAATATGAAAGCGATTTGCGGACATTGGCCGCCAACCTCTTGGCCGACAAAAGTGCTGCCGAAGATGTTGTGCATGATGTTTTTGTCTCTTTCCTGCAAAGTTTGGACACATTTGAGGTAAGAAGTAGCCTGGCGGGCTATCTAAAGACCTGTGTCGCAAACAAATCACGTAATCTCATGCGAAAAAAGCGACAAGAAACAGACACGCTGAGCAACCCGCGATACGTAATAGCAAATAACAATTGGCCCGGCCCGTCCAACTGGTTATAAAGAGTGAGCAGATGCAGAAACTGCGTTGTGCGATGGATCAACTCCCGTATGAACATCGAGAGGCGGTTGTACTTCGTTTGCACGGGCAGATGAGGTTCAAGACAATTGCCAAGCTTCAGAACGTATCGACTAAAACGGCCTATGTTCGGTATCGAGCCGGATTGAATGAACTCAAGGCAATGCTTAACAGTGAGATGGAAAAATGATTTTTGCAGAGCGCGTCAAGAAGCTGGTCAAGAAGATGCGTTATAAGGCCACCGATGAGGCATATGACAAGGCTCTCGACAGTTTCTTAAGAACAGTAGAAGAATACCAACAAGAGCATTTGGCTTCAGACGAGCCGAATATTTGGAGAATAATTATGAAAAGCAGAATGACTAAACTCGCCGCGGTGGCTGCAATCGCCATTATGGTTCTGCTGCCTCTGAGCTATGGTGCCACGAAGTTAATAAAACGTTTTATCACCATCTTCCGGATAAGCCCAATCGAAAAGGTAGATTTTCCTTACTACAATGGTAAGGCACTTTCTCCAGATGGGAAGTACTTTGCCGGTATCACACAGGCCTCTGAGTTAGTCATCATTGATACAGCGACCGGGGAACAACGGAATCTTAGTGAGCATTGCTACGGTCCTGTTGTCTGGTCGGATGACGGAAGTGAAATCGCAATTGCAGGTCTTAGGCAAGAAAAGCCAGCCCTTATAGCGGTCTCACGGAAAACGGGGAAGACACGAACGCTGCTGGAAGATCCCCCTAATGCCTTCTGGCTAGCAGATTGGTCACCCGATGGAAAATGGATTTTAGGTGTGAGCATTCCCAACTCAGGTGTTCAATCTCAGGTCTTGGTCAATCTGGAAACCAAGGAAGAAACGGTACTGGCCGAGAAGATCCAAGGACGGCCTTCAACTTTTTTCTCCCCAGATGGAGCATGGTTTACCTATATCACTCAAGAAGTTAATAAGTACATTCTAAACTTGCGTCAGATAGATGGACCAGGCCGCACGAAATATACTGATTTTCCGGGTGAAATCCTCCAACCGATGTGGTCTCCTGACGGCACTTACATCGTTTTCACGGGGGTGCAGAAAGGTGTCGGTCGTTTGCGCCAAGACCTATGGGCATTACGAATTGAAGGTGATCGATTTGTTGGTCCTCCTTCTCCTATACTCCCCGATGTCGAACAGATGCAGTTCTTCAATTGGTCGCAAAATGGACAGTTGGCCTATCGAAACGGTTTCGAACTCGGAGGAATTTTCGTTTTGCCAGTAGACCCGAAAACAGGCAAGGCCACCGGTCAGCCCCGCCAACTGGTGCGGTCAGGCGGTATGGCAATGCACTGCTGGTCACCTGATGGGGAGCAAATTGCCGTCATAGACCGCCAAGAAGGATGGGAATTGAGTTTCATTTCCAGCGATAGCGGTGAGACGATACGAAAGATATCATTGCCTGAGATTCAAAACAGAGGTCATGGAATCTCCTGGTCACCCGATGGTAAATATATTGCTTTTTCTGGTGAGAACAGAGAGAAGAGATCGGGGATCTTTCTAGTAACGGTTAAAACTGGTGAAGTAAGACTACTGGTGCCGCTGGACACGCGAATACCGCATGTCCATCCTACATGGGCGCCGGATAGCAAGGCTATCGCTTACGTATATCCCGTGTACGACTCCGATATTTATATAGTAAATGTTGAAGACGGAAGATTGAAAAGGCTTACTCGTCCAGTAGAGGAAAGGGAATTCAAGGATCGAATCAGGCGGGCTGTTTTTGCACCTGATGGGCGTTCGGTCACGTATAAGGCCGGTCGAAGAATACTGGCAACAATAATAGATGGGCAAGAAACCAAAGAAATTCTTCACTTGAAAGACAATTCGTTCGGCATCTTTGATTGGGCTCCGGATGGATGTCATATTGTGTTCACGGCCGATACAACAAGTGAGGTTTGGTGTGCTCCGATTGATGATGAGCCATTTAAGATATGCGACATATCCAATGTTGGAGAATATGCTCAGGCGAGGAGGCCCAAATGGTCGCCCAAAGGTGATGCTATTGCTTTTGTCGTCAACTGTCAACAGTATCAATACTGGGTGATCGAAAACTTCCTGCCGCCTACAGAGGTGGATGGATTGTAGATGATTTGCTTTCTTACGGAAATAGTCGCCTATACGCAGATCCGAATTCCGTTTTCCTGACTAACCGACTGGTATATGAGCAACGGACAGGGGAGTCGTTGGTCAGCGGAATCGAAAAAACCTGAGAAACAGTTTGCACCAACAATAATAAGCACTCCTCCCTGTTGCTCGATTTGTCATTTCAAAGAACCTTCGTTTGGCAAACATATTATCGGCAAGAAACCGTCCTTTCCCGGTCCGCCCGGCAATCCGTTCCTTATCTGGTAGAAAAAAATGATTTTCTTTAGACCCTAAAGACAACTTACGGTGCTATATTAATGACGGCTGTTTGCTATGGAGTAATAAAGTGGGCCCAATCGCAGATAGGTATCTGGTCTTTGGGGCGCGACATGGAGACCGTGCCGCTTTTTGTAGAATTTATCAGAAGTATAGAAACCGTCTATTGATATTGGCTATTGCTCTTTCAAATGACGTGAACATTGCAGAAGACTCTGTGCAGGATACGTTTGTCTATTTTGCAGAGCATTTAGATGGTTTCTCGCTGACTGGGAGCTTAAAGGGATACTTGGCAAAATGTGTCGCTAATCGCGTACGTTACCATATTCGTTCAAGAAAACGCCGATTCTCAAGCTTAGAGGAAGCTGACGACATTCCATCAACACTCTATGATCCGACGAATGGTATCATGTTGAGTGAACAGTTGAGGAAAGTGACTTCAGCACTAACAGCGTTGCCGCCAGAACAACGAGAAGTTGTTGTATTACATACTCAGGGAGAAATGAAATTGGGGATGATAGCGAAATCACTGAACGTTCCAGTTAATACGGTGAAAAGCAGATACCGATATGGAATTGATAAATTGAGATCGTCATTAAGAAGTGAGATGAGACAATGAGACCCCCCGAAGAAATAAGGGATGTATGGAAAGAGGCAAAAGTCTCCATTAGTCCGGAGAAAAACAGCCAGATTATGAATGCGGCCTTGTTGGTCTATGAAAGAACGCAAAACCGGAAGTCCACTCTATCTGAGCCGACACTATGGAGAATCGCATTGGGGATTAAAGCGGGTCGCTTGGCCTTGTTATTTATTGTCATTTCCTCCTGGATGGCCTGTTTTGCTCTATCCATAAAAGTCCTTGACCTTAGAGATGAGCTGACCCATCGCGATGCGGCTGTTATTAATAGTGGTGATTCAGCCCCGATCAATCTGTATCTCAGAGAACATCAAGATATCGTGGCCCAACATGCATCTCTAAATCCGCCCGTACTACGGCCCTTACAAATGCGAGTGAACCAACATGATATCCTGTATTATGAAATTCTGGATAGTCATCCAGAATATATGCGTCCTGGCATAATTGTCAGAGGCCCCTCATCCCAACGTAAAATCAGTCTGCCCGAAAATCCGGTAATTTCTAATGGACACACACTGACACTTTCAGAAGCGAGGGCAACCTCCGGATTTACCCTGATCGCACCTTCGTGGCTTGATCCCGGCTATAGACTCGATCAAGTCAGGAGGATTGAAGGCCGAGATGCCCTGCATCTGCTTTATACGGACGGCATACATACTCTCTCCTTGTTTGAACAACCTTTAGGCAGGCAACTTGGGCTTGAGCCCAAAGACTACAGGGAATATGCCTTGTACTGCAGCAAAGGACAAGTGGGGGGAACGATTCTGGTATGGAGAGATGATGCTCTCTCTTATGTTTTGATTGGTAATATTGACATGTCACAATTAGTGGACCTGGCGCAATCGATCAGCGCGGAAAACGAAAAGAGGCAAAAATGAAGAGGGTAAGCTTGATTTCAATAGCCGTATGCCTGTTTGTAATGATCTTCCCCGGGTTGTCTAGTTTATCCTACGCAAATGACGAATCATGGACCACAGAGGCTGAAGAACACTTCGAAAAAGCCAATGAATTGGTCAAACGTGGCGATTACGATGTTGCGATTGTCGAATATGAGAAAGTAATCGGCTCGTCGCCGAATAGTAAAATTGCCTGGAATGCGCAATATTGGATAGGACAATCGTATTTTGAAATGGGCGAGTTTGATGCCGCATTATCCGCATTTCAGACGGTTCTCAATGAGTATCCGACGAGTACAATTATCCCATCAACAAAACTTATGATGGAACGTGTTCAACAAGCAAAAAAGAATCGATCACTTTTTGAGGCTGCAGAAAAAGGGGACATTGCCCAAGTCAAACGGCTCATTGCTGAAGGCTCGGATGTCAATGCCGAATGGGGCGATATCAATACCAAAGAAGAAGAGGCAAGTACTGCCTTATGGAATGCAGAGAACACTCCATTATACTATGCAGCCGGTTCCGGTAAAATAGAGGTAGTCAAGCTACTCGTTGAAGCGGGCGCGGATGTCAATGCGGGACAATGGCCGCCATTGTATGTGGCGGTAGATAAAGACGATATCGCCATGGCTGAATACCTAATTGAGTATGGAGCAAAGATCGACAACGGGAGCGGCTGGACCGCCTTACAGCAGGCACCTTATGCCAGCAGTCTAAAAATGATTGAGTTGCTTCTTGCTAAAGGGGCTGATATCAATGCGGGGGAACATACGGCATTAAAGGCTGCTATAGAAAAAGAGCGTTTGGATATCATCCGATTTCTCATCACCCAAGGGGCTGACGTGAACGCAGGTCCTTGGACACCACTTCATTGTGCTGCTAACAGGGGACGCCGCGATATCACAGAATTGCTCGTCGCCGAAGGAGCCAACATCAATGTGAAGTGGAGAGGTGAAACGCCATTGTACGTAGCAATTGAGAAGGGCAGTAGGGAGGTGTCAGAGTTTCTTATCACCAAAGGGGCTGTGGTAAACACTAAGGATAGAGACGGTTTGACGCCACTGCATCTGGCTGCCAAAATGGGAATGAAAGAGGTGGCACAGCTTCTTATCGCCAAAAAAGCTGATATAAACACTAAGGAGAGAAACGGTTTAACGCCATTGCACGTGGCGGCTGCAACAGGTCAAAATGACATAGTAGATCTGCTTCTTACCAAAGGTGCTAACTTCAGAGCACGAACTAGCGGCGGCCGCACGGCTATAGGAATAGCCAAAGAAAACCATTACACAGAAATCGTTGAGCTTTTCTACAAGCAAGCAAATCAGCTGGGTGATACAGAGGAAATGATGACATTATATGATTATGCAGCGGTTGGTGATATAGAACAAATCCAATCGCTTGAATCAAGAGGCATGGATGTTAATACAAGAACGCCGGACGGTATGACAGCATTGCACTGGGCCTCCACGGGTCATAGAAAGGTGGCTGAGTATCTCATAAATAAGGGGGCCGGTATACACACAAAGAATAAAAGCGGCGCGACGCCACTGCATGTGGCTGCCGCAACCGGTCAAAGAGATATTGTCGAATTGCTTATTTCCAAAGGTGCAGACATCGATGTAAAAAACAATTCTGGCCATACACCTTTGCATTTAGCTTGTCAGAGAGGCCAGATGGACGTCGTAGAGCTACTATTAAATGGTGGCGCTGACGTCAATGCAAGGAACAGAGGTAATTGGACACCGCTAATGAATGCTGTTGCCAACGACCAGAAGGATGTCGTAGAGTTGCTTCTAGGTAAAGGAGCCGATGTGAATGCAATAAATAACGAAGGTATCTCGCCCCTTCGTATTGCGGGAAACAAAGGCTACACCGTAATCGGCAAACTTCTACGTAAGCACGGAGCTACAGATAAACCTACTGACGATTTGAGAAAATCCAAACCAGCCGAGTCACTCTCCGAAGCCGTGGCTGAAGGGGACATTGAACGGGTCAAACAACTTATCGCAGAAGGTGCCGACGTAAACGCCAAGGTAGGAAGAGAAAATACACTGCTGCATTTAGCAATCAGGGTGAATGGATTGTCTACTGCAGATAGGGTGTTATTGATTAAAACGTTGATCTCTGGAGGCGCTGATGTAAATGCCAAGGATGAAAGAAGACGAGCGACACCGCTTCACCTCGTGGTATTCAGGGGTCAAAGAGATCTAGTTCGAACTGCTTATCAAGAGCGGCGCCTATGTGAATGCTGAAGGTGGCCAAGGCGAAACGCCTCTGGATTTGGCCAAGCAACAAGGACACACCGAAATCGTAGAACTTTTGCGTAAGCATGGGGCAAAGGAGTAGGCGATTCTGCCCTCAACCCGCGCCAGCCGGGAGGCGGTTTGATGGAGAATGGGAGCGAACGCCCCGCACAACCGACGGGCCCTCTCGTCTTATTTGTGGAGATTCACCTCTCTTGATATATACCTGTCTCAATTGAATTTGTCCGGTTCATGCTGAGAAAAGGTGAAAGTTTTCTGTAAGCAACGAGCATAACGCGTTGCGATGCTCTTTGATATTTAAAAAGAATGCCTCGGCGGCCTTGGTAAAATCAGCAAAGCTTTGATAATACTTGTTGTGCATCACGACTTTGCGGAAGTGTTTCCATAGTCTTTCGATGAGGTTGAGATTGGGCGAGTAGGCCGGTAAGAATATCAGCTTGATTCGACTGGTCTCCAAATAGGTGTTGACATCCCGAGAACGATAGTATCTGGCATTGTCCGCAATGACATAAATTGTCTTTGCTTTGCGATGTTTGTGTTCAAGCTGCTTGAATAGATTGATTGTCGATTCCGCATTGATCATATCATCAAAACGTGCAAGCACCTGAAAGCTGACGACATCAATCGCACCGTTGATATTCAATCGTTGACGGCCACAGTTAGCTTTGATTTCGGCCTCCTGGCCCTTTTTGATCCAGCCATAAGCCGGAACACTGTTATGCTGTGGATGAGCCGCATCAGCAAAGTAGATAGGATCATCTGGATGCTTGTTTTCCTTTAGATCTTTGTACTGCTGGATAAAGGCTTCTTGGGCGTGAATTTTTTTCCACAGCTCTTACAGAGCCTGATTTTTCGCTCTCCCAACGTTTTGGTTTTCCGAACGCCTTTTTTTGGGCTTCGATTACTTCCGCAGTTGGGACAAATCGGAGGTCTTCCTCTTGACATTTTATCACCTCAGGAGACCTAAGAGAGGCCTGAGTTTATAAATGTGTCGGTTTTAGGTGAAAACGGGAGAGTAGATTTCAACTGGAGCTATTTGAATAGCCATGTCACGCGTAAACTCTGGTGGTGGGGAGTTTATGCGTCAGGCAAAGTCACCAGGCACATTAACCTCACCGACCGCGTTAATTGAGAGTAGAGAGAGTGGAGTTAACACGCTCGCCTTTCTTTCTTCTTCGTTTGTTATATCAATATATATTTTCAATATAGAAGGATTTAATATCGCAAATGAATTACCACTGGACAGTGACAACAGAAATAGAAACATACTACCTTAAGTAAAATGCACAAAGCGTGTTAACTCCACACACACTATAGAAAACCGGCCCTGTCAGACAAAAGCGTGTTAACTTCACTGACCGTATTAACTGCCGAATCGCAATCGAAGAATGGGTTCAAGCACTGATTCATCGAAGGTTAACAACAAGCGATTGGCATAAGTGCAGGCGACTTTTGTCGAGATCAGAGCGATCAGGCCCATGCTCTGCAAGTAGCTCAGATTGGCGTAGTAGTGAACGTAGCTGAATGGCTTATCGCCAAGGCTCGTGCAGATATGGCGATACCTCTGGAATATCTTCTTGGCAAAATCCGAGCCACTTGTGGCTATGGCCTGGAGAATCACGAGCAGGGAATCCGATAGGTTATTGATCATTTCAGCGATGATGTCTTGCCGGGCCTGCTCGAAGGATACTTCAATGTCTTGGTTCGCCTCTGTCGTAGCATAGAAGAGCGTCTTGATGGCAACTCTGGCATCTGAGTTGGCCCTCTTGGTCGTCAGGGCGGCAATCTTGGCTAATGTGGTCTCGTCGTGCCGACGAAGGCCCTACTTAGCTCTGTCTTGCAGAATGGCCTGGATCTGGTGTGCATCGTAGTGTCTGAAGCAGATGGTCTTGGGTTGCAGGCTGCTCATCGTTGAATCGTCAAGTTCATGGAGTACCCGGTAGTTGTTGGACAGCATAATCACCATGTATGGCCTCTCGCTACGACTCAGAAAGTAGAGTATATCTCTGCGTTTGTCCTTCGGACTCATCAAATCGATCTCATCGAGTACCACAACGGTTTTTACCTGGTGTTTCTGACAGAATCGATTATAGAGTTCACTCATACTGAGGCCTCTGGGCTGGATTCCTAAGAAGTGGGCGAATATTTTGAAGCTGGTATTATGCCGGCGACAATTGGCGTAGATAACATTGAGTCTCGTCTCCGCGTTAATGAGTGTCTCGAGATATCTGACCTTCAAAGTCTTACCTGAGCCTTTGGCCCCGAGTACTGCTTGGTGGGTCGCGATGCCGGTTGTCTCGAAACGTACCATCTCCTTGATGAGAAGCTTGCCTTCATCTCGCAGAAGAGGCTCTTCGGGAATGTAGTTGAAGTCAAAAACCGAGAAATCCTTGACCTGTTCGGATTGACCGGAACTTCTTTTTCGCTCTTGATGCAGGAAAGGGGCGTGCTTCATTGGACCGTGTTCACTCCACTGGGCGTATTAACTGCGGTCTATTTAATACTTTCGCGCCCCTCCAAAGTAGCAACTGATGTCACTTATAAGTCATACTCACTCTCGTACGGCACTTTATTCTCCCGCAAAAAGGCAATGAATTTTCCCAACAACCTGACCGGAATATCCACCCGACCATCCTTCTCCCAAACCGTAAAGAAATCTCCCTCATCCTTTATGTATACGGGTCTGATGAGATCATCCACAACAAGATAAACTTCATCATACCCAAATTCTCTTCGTTCTTTTTGAAATAGCTCGACCTCAAACCTCGGCCTCAGCAAAGCCTTGAGTTCCTCCATGGTCCATGAAGCATCATCACCGATATTATCTTCCAGATAATCAAAAAAATCCTTGTACTCGGTGCCAATCTCTTTGTTCAGTGCTTCCATTGCGTCCTTTTCTTTGGCCAAGAATCTCTGCACGTTCGGATTGTCCTTATGTGCCTGCAAAAACGCCAGTACAGCTTCATTATGAATGTGATCCATTGTCATCACTCTCAAACTCCAAGCTCTCGGCCCAGATCCACCATTACATCCGCCCTGATCTTGTCGCACCAACCGCAGTGATCTCCTTCAAAGGTCCAATCTGGATCGACTCTCCCACACAATTTGCACCGTTTCATTTCATCACCTTCCTGAACCTGCCTCTGATGGGCAAGCTCAGTTCATTACTTGCTGAGCTTGCCAAAAACCAAAAATAGTAGCGATACTATTAGGTCCCGTATGAGACTCGAATACTGGTGGCAAGACTGGCACCTGGAAGAACTACTCGAAAGCTATCTGCCAGATTTCATTCTGGTTTTTTGCTTTTTTCACATCGGTCGTATATGCAGTTCTCGGTAAACGATTTGAACAACAAAGACCTGCAATAGCAATGTCAGCCGCCATTGGGATTGCTCTTTCTTTCGGCCTCGTATGGTGGGAGCAGGCAAATCGTTTCTCTATCAAAGACCTGGGCCCAATTGCCGTGGGCTTTGCTATCCTGCTCCTCGCCTTTGTCATGTATCAATGTATCCGCCATGTAGGTGGCTCATGGGCAGGAGCGGGTATAACACTCGGAGCAAGTATTATCATAGCTCAACTGCTTGGAATGCCTGTGCCGATTGATGCTCAGATTATCCAGACTGTAATTGTCGTTGCTTTAATCTTCGGATTACTTGCCTTAATGTCGCATCGTCATCATCTACAACCACGCGTGCGATTCAATCAACCGGATTTACTCGACATCAAGCACACCATGGCGGATCTTTATCGAGAACGCCATCTGTCCAAGAAACTGGATCATGGCCTGCGAACACTCCGCAAAGAGGCAAAGACAATGCATGAACATCCCGAGGAAGCTGCTGATATTACAACTCAAATCAAACGCATGCTGCCGGTCCAGGGCTATCTGACCGAACGAATGGCCCAACTGCGAGCAAAAGCCCATCAAATACGAAATGGCCACATTGCCCGATTGGAAGAGACTCGCGATGCATTTGCTAAACTACCTACCTCCGCCAAGAAAAAAGCATCTGCTGAACTGTCTGCTGCGTACAATCAAATGGTTGGCATCGATACCCGCCTGGAACGACTTGATAAAGCCGTTGCCGAAAACGAAAAGCGAATACGCGAGTTGACTGAGAAGGCCTGTGAGTACACAGCTAAGTATAATCATCGCGGTATGGTCGAAACACTCAAAGCCTCTTAGAAACTACAACACCACAACTCCAAGCTCATCAAGATTATCGAGAGGACAGAAAACAAGCTGTCTGCCATCGCCAGGAAGATCGTAAAAGAGGTGAAACAAATTGAAAAATGAAACAGAAGAGCCGAAGCTCGAGGACATGTTGACTGAATTGGATCCACCGTATGAATCAAAGGAGGAACTTCAAATCGGTCGCGTACTGGATCAATACGGTATCCCTTTTTTCTACAGGCAGGCAACCATTATATACCACAAGGGTAAGAACGATATCTGGAAACCATCTTTCACACTATATCCTTACGGCGGTCTTGTCATAGATTATATACCCGGCTCGGAACAAGAACAGAAGGATGAGCTTCTACGAAAAGAGCAGATATACCAGTACAATCAGATCCCCGCTGTGCTGCTGGGTCCAAAGGATCTGACCGAGCCGAATTGGCAGGAGATGTTGTATGGGAAAATTAAGCGGGAATATCGAAGGGAGTTTGATCCGGCCGGGTACACGCCAGAGCCGGTGGAGAGGTAGCAAAGGGGCATGGGGGTAATAGTCCAACAAGGACTGTAACCCCATTTGTAAGTGCTTGTAGGCAAATGATTAATGATTGACATTATTAGACTTGTGATGCTGGCCGAAGGCGAGCCGAAGCTACTTGTGGCGCGCCTGTTGCGCGCTTCGGCGTTTGGGTTGGTCCATTGTGACTTCGTATAATTCGCTATCAGTTGAATTTTCATATTAATCAAAATCAGTTTTGACGCGCCCATCGATAGTAGTTAGAAGCTCGCTCCCGAGTCGAGTAACACTGTTAGACTTCCCGACCCACTGCTTTGCGGATGCAGGCGATATCCTCCCACGTCCACAAGCTGTCTGAGCTACCTTGAGTAGATTTTTTAGATAATGGATCTCGAAAACGAAGGGTTAAATCGCTTTGTACATTGCTGTTGATTTCATCGAAGACCTCAGTGAACGAAATGATAAAAATGCATGTTTTGGTAGAAATCTGCTTGAACGACAAGCAGATAGAAGGTATATGAAAAGAAATTTGGCCGACCTATTTTGACGGCGCCCACAGTGCCCTAATTTGAAGCGCCCAATGACAATAAGAATCAGAAAGACATTAGGATGCGTGAACTTTTGAAAGGGCAAGAAAAATGGCTAATATCCGTTTAAAGTATAGGATGTTATTGTTTATTCTTCTGTTGTGTTCAAGATGCCCGGGTGTAGACGAGGATTCATCAGAAAACCTGATTATCATTGAGCCCGTAGCCATTGGCGCTGCGGAAGGGCTGAAGGAGGACGGCAAGATTGTATTACCGCCTCTGAGAACGCTTGTGGGACGTCCTAAAATCACGCGCATTGATTTAGCTTCAAGAGGTTTGAAATTCAGACCAGTGCAACCCGCTAAATCGATAAAAGTTAATTTCGATTTGGGAAATGGAAATTTCCTTGTCCCAATAAATGGTGGAGGAAGTTCTGTGCGTGTGTTGAAGAAGACGAAAAGATGGGAGGACTTGACGCTTGTTGACAAATTGGGTGGCACGCTCATGAGTGGTGACGCCGTGAACCTCAAAACGTCCGACGGCAAGCACTATCTCTCTGTGGACAGTCAAAGCACAATCGTCCACGCGAAAGCCACACAAGCCGGACGAAGCGAAACCTTTACTATTCTGAGTACGACGGGCAAGAAAGAAATCACATTCGGTGATACGATTGCTTTCCGTACTTACCAGAATATGTTTATCAGTGCCGGTAATAGAAGTCTAAATACCATCATCAGAGGAAACAAAAGATCCGTAGGGATTGGTGAGACGTTTAAACTCTTATCCCCAGTGGGTGTCGCTAAATTGATGTTAAAACCTATAACACCTCCCGCCTCCGTAGCCGCGAGGCCGCCTGCCTCGATAGCCAGGACGACTCCGGCCCCGGGCGCCGTGAGAACGACCGACACGCCGACTCTCGAATTGGCCGAGACCGTTGGAGTCAGCGCGAAATCGTTGGTTGCCATGAAGGCTCTCACGCCAACAAAGAAGACTGAGACGGAGAAGAAGAACCTTAATCTCCTCACGACGAAGATGCAACGCGCCACGAGCCAAAAAACGCCCATGGTAATGGGAAAAATGATTGAAGTGAGTAAGTTCCAGTACGGCCTTGGCGCCAAGGTTCAGAATAAAAACGGACAAGGTCCCGCCGGAAGTCCTATTGGGCTCATAGAAAGTATCCATAGCGATATCGAGATAGCCAATCCCATCAGTTTAGCGATTTACGAGGATAAGAATGCCAATTCCGGTCTTTACTACTACCTGCCCAAGGAATATCACTTAGTCTGGGAAGCAGGCGGCTACGGGATGACAATGGACTACTTTGCTGCGGTCCAGGAAGGTCAGGCTGGAGATATCATGATAATTACCGATCTCCATGCCGGAATAGGAGTCTCGGATCTACAGCTTATTGAAGAACTCTTAAAGGACTATACGAAGGAACACGGCAAGACGTTCAAGGAGCTTCTGCCTCTCCCTCTAAAGGAGAAGCCCAAAGCCTCGTTCGTGGATGATCTGAACAAGCTCTACAACATTCCGGCGGATAAAACGGTGGTCCACTCGGTATCCGACGTACTCGGTCGGCTTCGGGTGTCCTGGGTAACAGACAGTATCAACAAGGAGAATATGCAAGTGGTGCTCCTCGGTTTAGGGCTACAGGGAACGGTCACTTTTCTACCCGCAGGAAGTGTTCCCAACCAGGACGTTGTCGCTTCGATCCATCCGGCCGTCTCGCAGACCTTTGGCGAGATCGTATGGAACAGAAGTCAACAGATTCGTAACGAAACGCCTTATTCGCTTCAATTCAATTACCTCAATGTACTCATCAAGGAAAAGGATACCAAAGAACCCGTTTTCTACTCGTGGAATTTGGGCGAGACGAAGGTCATTCCACAAGCTGCAGTACAGATTAAGGCGACATCCATCCCGTCGTGGATTGACGGTAAAGCAATGAGAAAATGGATTGAATATGACGTCATCGACCGAACGGAAGAACAAGATGAAACGGTCATTCAAATGATGACCGGGGGAGTGTTCAGCCTGGAAAGAACGGATATCGTAGTCAATACGACTAACGCTTTTTCGGGCACCGGCGCATACCACATCATCGCCACCATCCGGTCTAAGTATTTCGAACCGCAGTCAAAGGATCTCATCACAAAGAAGGTCGTCCTTAAGGAAGATTTCGCGACGGAGACAATCCCGGACGTCATCTACTTCGACAATTGGGAACACAGAACAACAGAAACCGATCCTCTCTTCGAGTTCAATCTCAAGGTCATCATGCAGGATTCCAAAATCCACACGTCTGACAAATGGATTCCGTTCAATGATATAGATTTGTACATTGGAACAAGTGTAATTAAAGACTCGCTTGGATTCCTTCCCGGGACAGACGGAGGGGCGTGATCGAGATGATAAGGACGCATAGACATCAAGATTTTACTTGCAAGAACGGAGCGAAAGACATAGAAATTATCAAAGCGATTGCCATATGGAGCGTAACGCTTCTCATGGTGCCTGCGTTGATTGCCAGGCCCGATCTCAGGTCGAGAACCCAGGTGGGTCGGCTTACCTTTTTTCCGGACACAGAGCGTTCACGCGTTTATTATTACAGCCCGTTCGATTTGTCCATTGGCACGACAAACGAGGGCAGGCCGGATTTACTCCTTCTTCTCACACGATATACCGGCACTTCTGTACACGGAGATCAGGGAACGTTCACCCCTTACAGTCTGCTTAGCTTTCATATCGTCATGCTAACTCCGGATTCAGAGGACTTGATTGAAGCCAGAAAGGCCATAAACGCAGAGTGGCGCCGCATCGAACTCAAACCATTACCCATTCGGTGGCTTGATGCTGCGGTGATATATACACCGGTGGACGTAGCCGGGGAATCTCCGACTATCCTACCCGGCGGTGATTTTGAATCCGGTGAACAAAACAGTTCCAGTGCGACTCGATCATTTTGGACTGAACGTTACTTCACGGTGCGCCTGGGTCCCCATGACGCTCAATTGCTCTGGAAAGCTATGCATGAAGGTCAACTTATCATGAGCCTCGGCTATGCATTCTACGCCGACGGGGTGGGACCCGATCAACCCATCGAGGAGCTTCGGGGCTCACCCGAGCTTATTGCCGAACTCGAGAAGCGCCTTGGTAACAGAAAAAGCGACGAGGAAAATGACAAAATTAATGCTTATTTAGTCAAGGCGGGCGCTCTCCCAATCCAGATAGACGCGAACCATTGGCCCGGGTTGTGTAAAAAGATCGATATTAACGAGCGAATCCCACCGGATTACCCTGTCCTTAGAATCTATTGCTTCGATTTCAACAACGCCCTGAATCCGGATCTTTTTGCGAAAGTCGTTGATATTGAAGCAACCGCGGCAGCGTTTACGGGACGGGAAAATAACAGCGTACGTTTAAAAGTCCGATTCAGTCAACTACAACCCGATCTTTACTGTCAAACGGTTCGCTCACAATTTGCCGTCCGGCTTGACAAACCCTATCGATTCAGAACAACAGACATATTACTCAATAGCCAAATGAAGGTGCATGATTGGCAAGAGCGCACCGTATGGACGAATATCCTTGATGTCACGACGCCGCATATCGAGATGCCACCAGAACCTGATCACGAGAATGGTGAAGAAGGAGAACAAAATGGGCCATAGACAAGCGTATGGAATGATATATCGGATACAATTGAGCGCTATCATTCAGGCCGGGGCGGCATTCATGACGATCCTCCTGTTGTTTTCCCGCCCGGCGTTTGGGCTTGTAAGGTTTGATGAAGGCAGCAGAATAATCAAGGGTGTCCAACTGTTGCAAGTTTACAACAATCCAAGCGAGTATTGTTATGTGCCTACCTTTCCCCGGCTGGCTACGAAGACACAGATTGTTACGGATGATACGGAAGGCGCCGAAGCGGAACCTGTTTTCGAGTTGCTCTGCATCAAATACGTCGGCGACGATAATATCCCGAGTGGCGGTTTATTTCATGCGTTGATCGAGTTTACACTTCCGCCCGAAATCGTTAAAGACCTGGAGAAAGAACTCAAGAAGGACGTGCCCAATGGGCGGATTGTGGGGCCCGTTCCACTGCTCCAGACGGCCGAAGAAGGAGAGGACGCTCTGGGATCGTTTGAGATTGTCTCCGCCGTTCTTACGGATATCGGCGAAGGCCGCTTTACACGGAATGTCATCACGTCGCGCCGGGCGCCGCTTACCCCGGGCTCCAAAGCCGCCGTGGCGGCAATTCTCAACCAGCAAGGGGCAACTCTTCTCTGGGAAACGTTTCAGGGCGAGACTTCCGACGTCTCTGTTGCCATTCGGGCATATTACGAAGCGGCGGTCAAAGGCTACAATGCGATCGTCACGGCCGAGATGGATACGGTATATGAGCATTTCAGCCGCGTTTACAACGTTCAACAGGATTATACGAGGCGTCAGCTCCGCAAGATTGTCGATGAACTCGAACGCGATGGCGTGCTCAAAGTCGAAGTATTTGACCGGTCCGCCAGCACCGGGATCGAAACCAATGATATGGAGAGCATCCTGAACATTGTGACGAACAAGCTGACCGAGCTTATGTTCGACCACAAGACCGGCTGGGCGAAGGAACCCCCTCGAGAGGTCGCAGTGGAAATGGGCCAGATACCGGGGCGACAGAAACGAAGTTGGTTCTCGCGGACATTTGGTGGAACCGAAGATACCAAGTACTACACGGATGACCAGTACGTTGCCAAAAAACGCAAGGATATTCAGCGGAACAGGTTTTATCTTAACCTTAGTAAAAGTTCGACCATCAAGGTTCATGTCGATACCGCGGGCAATCTCGGTGGCTTGTACGGGCAGTATCAAGATGATCCCCGATATTTTCGCGTTGTTGATCTCGGCACCGACTCTGCTTACCAGGAACACACGGTTTACTTTCAAATCGATGGGGATTACATCGACGCCTTTAAAGACACCGTTAACTTAGCCTCTGTTAATTTTCGCAAAAAGTATGTGGGGAATCGCCCGGACTTCACTGAGTCCCTGGTATTTTCACATGAAAAAGTAAACAAGGGTGAGACGTCTCAGCAAATCACCTTTCCCCGACTTGGCCTGTCGGGTGACTGGCAGCAATACGAATACCAGGTACGATGGAGCATTCGTGATATACCGACATTAGTGGGATCTGCTGAAGAGGAGTGGATTCAATCTCGCGATCCGGCGATATCGCTTGCCCCTCCTTTCAGAAAACGGACCATCGACGTTGAGGCGGATCTGGATTCGTTCAAAACATCGGGCATGACGGCAGCCGACGTGGACTTCGCCGCTTATCTGGGCGGAGAAACGAAGAAGGTGGGCGCCGTGAAATTTCGAACCGCGGCTGCCAATCCGGAATCTGTGGCTTCGGTCACGATCTATCACGACCGAGGTTCCAACGAGGATCGGGTCGGCTACCGGGTGACCTGGTACTCGCGGGCAGGCACAAAAAAACAAGGAAACTGGCAGCTACTTGATACGGACTACATTTTTCTGGTTGCTCCCGCCTCTGAGGATTCAGACCCTGATAGTAATGGAGGTGGCTCATGAACAAATGGTTAGCGTTTCTTGTCGGCTCAGTCAGCCTTGTGTTTCCGCTCGCGACCTCCGGCCAACAACTGCTCCTGGACCGTGGCGTAAGGGTGGAAGGCCTTTGGTGCTTTCCCCTCGTCACGGATGCGAATGAATACGTTTACATCCCGAACGCCGCACGATTGAGCACGAATGAGCAAGGCAATCCGGAGTTCTCTTTTATCCGATATGTCATGAATTTGCCGAATGAGACTGGGGCCGAAAGCGCTGCCGCCATCACCACAGCGGCCGGTGGCGGCGTGCTTCATTTTCTCGTGCTCTACGAGACGCCGGAGAATGTCGCAAAGGCGGCCGAGCAGGCGCTTCGGGAGAAGTTCAGAAACGATGATCTTATCCTTCGCGGGCCCATTGTCTTCGACGACGGGCAATACATCCTGGTCTCCTCAATTCTCAATCCCGACAGTGGAGAAAAGGAACGAAAAGTCCTCTCCACGGGCAAGGCGCCCGTTATCGAGGGAAACAAAATCGCGCTTTCTTTTCATCTCGACAGGGAAAGGACGATGCTCCTAATGGAAAGCTTCAAGATGGCCACTCCGGACATCTCGATCATGTTCGAAATGAAATTCCACGGTCTTTCCGAAGCGTATGACGCCGAACTTTACATCGACTGGTCGGAGGTACGCAAATCCAAGAGTTTCGAAGCCGGGGGCAGCCTTTACGTAATCAGTGCTGACGTCGGGATCATGTTCGACGAACTGTTTCGAAATAACGCGATACGTTTGATTTCGAGGGGGAATGATGCCTCGATGGAGGCGCTTCTAAACAATGTCTATGCCAAACTTCTGGAATTGATGTTTCGCCCGGTCGAGCCGGATCGCGTTCCGTCTGATAAACGCGGGGATCTCGCTGATGCCATGGATGTTCTTGTGAACCAGAAAAGCGGGCCTCTTTCGTCGCGAAAAACCCTTGGCTTCGGATTATACGCGGGATTTCAGCTCAAGGAAATGCAGTCCTCCGGAACGAGCGTTCTCAATTTTAATCACCGATCATCGGTGGACCGCCACTCGTTTATCACGTTTAACATCGGCGATTTTTATGAGAAATACGGCTCGAACGAGAAATACTTTAAACCGGTAAACCTTGATGATCCCACGTACCTCCAGCGAGATATCGAGGTGAAAGTGGACGGCGCGCTGCTCGAAGATTTCGCTACGTATATTAACAATGTCACGGTCAAGATAGAAAAGGTCCAGGATGGTTCAAACACTATCGATGAGATTGTGATTGGCCGGGACGATTTCGACAAAAAAGACAAGCTCTTCAAGATGAAATACGGATGGAAGGGACGCTCAGACACTCCAGCCGAAAGGCTTGCGTGGCTCAAGTATCTATACAAAACGACCTGGAGCTTCCGAGGCGGGGGCGGCTATCAGACGGAATGGACCGAAACCGATGCGCCGATGATAAACCTGTTTGCGCCCTACGAAAAGAGTATCGTGCAACTCGAGGGTGATCCCGAGGTGTTGAAAGCCAAGGGCGTCCGGGCCGTGATCGTTGAGATTGGATACCCGTTCTTTGGCGAGATCAAAAAGCCGCGTATCGTTTACAGGCCGGGCCAGCCCTTAGAGGAAAAAAATGTCCAGATAACACTGCCGGCGGGACATTACGATTATCATTTTACGACGACCTGGATTCTACAGGGAGGCAATCGCATCACAAAGGAGGGAAAGGATTCAACAGGTTTGATATTCATTGATGAGATGCCCGAGGGATAGAACCGCCTATCATAAAGGAGCGGTCAGGCAAAACGAAGTAAGCTAAAGAATGCGAAAAACAATGGAACGATCATTAGTACTCCGCCAAATCTTAAATAGGGAGCTTGTCATTGCGAGGAGCGAAGCGACGAAGCAATCTCAACTGTTTGGGGAACGTAAAGGTTTGAGATTGCTTCGCTTCGCTCGCAATGATATTCTCGTAATTTTTGTCATGACAGACCACTAATCCAATTAACCCGTATAAAGGAGGCATGATTATGGACGCGCAAAGAAGTAAGTCATGGATTTCGATCGTTTCCGCGATGTGTGTGGTGGGGTTATTTCTCGGGATTACACCACCGGCGAGAGCGCTCGTTCTTGACGAGGAGAATCGCATCACGGTCGTCCTCTCGGACGGCACGCAAGTGAATCTCCTCGGAGCGGCGGGTTCGCAAGGTAGGCCAACTCGCAAATACTACTACTTACCGGTTAATCTCAGGTGTGCCCAAACTGAGGATGGCACGCCACAGTTTCTTTTTGTCAAGTTCACGACGGAGGAACGCGGCGGGGCTACCGGGGCGCTGATGCACTTTCTCATGGAATGGGGTCTGACTCCCGAGCAGGAGGCTGAACTCAAAGCCAAACTGGAATCGGACTTCAACGATGCAACGCTGGAAGGAGCCGTTCCAATGCTTCCGGATGACGGTGAGAGCGGTTCCTTTCAAATCGTCTCGGGGACCTTATCCGATGATACGATGACCAACAGTTTGGTCACCTCGGGCAAGGCGCCATTGTTTCCCGGTGGTAAGGTCGCCGCCGCGTCACGACTCACCAAGGAAGGCGCCCAGCTTCTGGCATCGACCTTCGAAGAGGCCAGCTCCATCACCGATGTATCCCTTGCGCTCAATTTTGGCTACGAGACTCTCGTTCCGGCGGCCAAGGGCACCATCACCTTCCACTGGGATAAACTTAGTACGGAGTCTGATAAGCTGGAGGCAGACTATAAAAGATGGAAATCGGGAACACGCAGGACGGGATGGTGGATTTTCGGGAGTACGCGTCCCACTTATTCGTATTCGTATAACGAGATGAGGGAGCATTATGACTTCCTAACAGAAAAAGAGATCGTCAAAATTGATTTTGAGGAAACAGTTTCTGATGAGCGTGTCGCCAAGATTCGCGAGGCATTCTTCCAGTATTTCCTTGATTCCATGGCCGAGCCGGTCAATCCGGATGGGGGCGTTCCACCTCAACCAAGCGATGACGAGAAAGACAAGTCACCGAACATCCGTTATGGCAATAGCTACAAATACAGGCAGAGTTCGTTCAAGAGATCATTTGCTCAGAAGAATAAAATCGTTAACCTTAACTATCGAATGAGCATACGGTGGCCCTACCAGATCGTCGGCAATCTCAAGACATGGTACGATGGAGTGCGTGACAATCCGAAATGCGTAACAGCCGTGAACCTGAATGATCCTTTTTTCACGCATCGAGACGTCAGATTCGTTCTTGATCTCGATGCGAAGGAAATTTTCGATGAGGCGATAAATCTCGTTGAGGCCAATGTGCGAAAACAACGCAGCAGCGGCAATCCGTTCGAGGATTCCGTCGTTTTTGATGCTCATTACGTGACGAATAACGGTATTTCGCGAAGTGTTACCTATGCCCGCGGCGAGGATACGAATCCGGATCTGTACGAGTATCAGGTTCGGTGGAGCCTGCGAGGTGGCGGAACTTACCCGACAAATCCGGCCTGGCAACGCGGAACATGGGAAGGGGTGACCCTCACCCCGCCGGTTGCCGCGCACACGATAGAGCTGGAGGGTGATTTGGACGAGATGGAGGATAGTGAGATCACAAGGATTACAGCCCAGATTCACTATCCGAAACTCGGTCGAGAAATGGAGGCCAACGTCAACCTCTCCGTGGCCGGTAAGCAACCGCTTGTTACAAAAAAGCTCTTTATGGACAGAGAGGCTAAGGGCTATGCCTATCGGTTGATCGTAAACCATAAGAGGCAGGGCAAGCTGGTTTTGCCCTGGGCTGCCCAGGTCGGCGACGACTACATCTATGCAATGATCCCCGAGGATCTGCTTGAGGATGACTCCGACACCCATAAAGAGGCCGAAAAGGCGGCGGAAACACTGACCAATAGCAAAAATGAAAAGGTCCTCGATGATTTATTTAGTGGTATTTAGTAATTGAGAAAGGAATGAAAACCATGGGCAGAGAAAAAATTGTAGTCACTTTAGGAACGCTGCTCTTCTTATTAGCTGCAGCGATGCCTGTCCGTGCAGTTCAGGTGGTGATCGACAAACCGGTGAAAGCGGGGGAACTGACGCTCTTTCCCGGTATTGGGGATCAAAACGTCTATTATTATGTTTCCGACAAAGTCAGTTTAGCCACTCACGCGAATGGAAAACCCCAGTTTTCCTTTTTGCGTTATGTGCAAAACGTACAGCCGGGCGTGGGCGAACCGGAGGCCCGGGAAGGATCGGGGGGCGGAATTGTTCACGCGCTTGTTATGCTTGGCGTCAGTCCGGAACAGCTCAGTGAAGCCCAGAGGGAGTTGCAGAGGGTCAAGCCGGGAGCGCGCATTGAAGGCCCTGTCATCTACAAATCCGGCAAATTCGGGATCATATCGTCGTTCACAGATGCCGACGGAAAGCTGACCAACAAAGTTGTGGGAATTGGCAACGCACCGATTCTGGATGGTGAAAAGGCGGCGATCTCCATCCATCTGACCAAAGAAGGTGCGAAAATCCTCTGGGAATCGTTTAATACCCCCACGCCAGATATCAGCTTCAGCTTCGAAATGGAGATTGACGGTTACCTGTCGCCGCACAGGGCTCTCATCGTGGCCAATTTCGATCAGATCTATCAGCATCAGGCCTTCGGAGTTGGCATCGCCAGTACGTATCTGTCCGCCGAGATCAAAGGCGCCTTTGATGATCTGCGACGAACAGGCGCCATCCGACTCGAACAAGTTGGTGACGATGAAGACCTTGAGAAGCTCATAACAACGGCTTATAACAAGATCACCGAGATGATGTTCAGTCCCATGGGCAGCGCCGGCGGGCCCTCTATTGCTTCGGTTACAAGCGCCACGGGCGGTGGGCGGAGTCTTCTGGACAAGGCCAGCACACTCTTGACCAATAGCCGAAAAGAAGCGAGAGCCGAAAGGGATCGACTGCGCCGAGAGGAGACGGCTCGTACAACGACCAGTACAGGACGTGAATCCGGAACCCCGACCAGTGCATCGCGATCCTCCGCAGAGAGCGAGGGGTCTCGTGTCCCCGCATCCCGCAGGGGAACGATACAGCCGCCGCGAAGGGAGCCGAGGGCTGCGGCGGAAGCCTCCCGACGGCGAAGCGACGAAGTGACGGTCCCTTCGATTGCGGTGGTCGCGGCGTACGAAATAAAACGCGTACGCCAGCGTGGGACGTTCCGGATCGATCTTAATAAATACACCACCGACAAGCTTACACTTCGCTTTGATGAGAACATTGGCGATCTCCGAGAGCATCGCAATGACGATACGGTCTTCCGGCAAGTCAACCTGGATGATCCACTCTATCGCCAGCGAGAGATCGCCGTCATGGTTGATGGGCTCAATGCGGACGATTTCGGGAACTATGTGAACTTCGTGAATGTCCTTTTGCAAAAAGTCCATGAGAACCGAGATATAACAAACGAAGAGGTTAATATTAAGCGCGACAGTTTCAATAGCGAAGGCAATCGGTTCTCACTTCTCTACGGGTGGAAAGGCGATCAGGATCGGCGTCGGTGGTTAGACTATCGATACAAGACCGTATGGAGCTTTTTCGGGGGAGGTACGGTCGAGCAGCCTTGGGTTGACAGCAATGCCGGTGCGATTAACCTGGCCCCTCCCTACCTGAAACAGGCCGTCATGGTCGAAGCGGACCCATTGACTCTGCAAGACGCCGGCGTTCGGGCTGTTGATGTGCGGATTTACTATGACCTGGCTGGTGTTGAGCAGGTGAAACGCGTACTCCTTCGGCCGTCGCAGAATAAATTTTCTGATACGGTCGACGTTATTTTGCCCGCGGGACAGCTCGAGTATGAATATGAGGTTACGTGGATGATCAGAAATAAGCCGTCGGCAAAACTGAACCGAACCAAAACCAGCGATTCGATCCTCTTTGTGGACGAAATCCCGGGAAGCTAAGATTTGATTATCAGGAAGGATATTAGTCATGAAAAGATCTGTTATCAACCACTTAACAAGACTATTCATGTTGTCATTCGGGTTTGTCATTGTGGGGCAAGCCCCTGGCCTGTATGCCCAAACGATCCGTTTTTATTGCGTCGCTCCGTCGGCGACGATTACATCGAATTTCGGCGCCGGTAGCGGTACTACAACAGATATGCCAACCAGTTATCGCTCCATCGAGATCACTGCAGCCAACCAGGCGGTGTTTAATCGGATCGCCCCGCCACAGATACGTCGCACCTACCGCGAGCTTCAGACCGGAGCGGCGATGCGTCAACTCGTGAACCGGGTGTTGCAGATATCCGGCGGGAGAGTCAATATCGACTATTTTCTCATTGACGATAGGACAGGCATTACCCCCGATCCTAACGGGTACATGGGCATGTTCACAACGGATGACATTGATGGCACGCGCGGCGTCTGGCCCTCCGCTTGGGTGTGGAACACCGGTGGAGGCCGCTACCAGGGACAGACGGGGCTTGGCGAACTCGCGAGCGTTTATATCCAAAGACATGAGGCAGGTGGCTGGCTTGCCTGGGAGACCACAGTCGTTCATGAGACGAACCACACACAGTTCGTCGGGGAGAAGACCAAGTGGCCCTCTATTACGATTACGTACGGCGGGGACGGCAGTCATTGGGAATCAGAGCTTTTAGGGGGGCGGGCCCTGGCTTTTGAGGAAGGACTGGGGACATTCTTCGGTCTCACGCGTAATCCCGCCGGCGCACGAGAGGTGATTCGGTTTCTCAACCGAACCAATGAACGTTATCTTCTTGAGAGTTGGTCCGTATTGGCTCCAGACCTCTACAACGTTCCACACACCGAAACACGTACTACGCCACCGACGCCTCCGCCGACGCCAGGTGGGGAATACGCCATTCGACGTTACAAGTGGCTCGATATTCCCCGTTACTACTTGCTCTTTAGCGAATCAACGTCGCTTGCATTCCACCAATTATTCTGGCAACATTCAAACAATGACCCGAACAATGCCCTGGACATGGTTTTCCGCAGTTCGCAGGCGATGTGGGAGAACCGACTCAGGCGGGGGCTGGGCGGCGCCGTACACCGGCTGGCCGTGCAACTGGAGACCTATGCAAGTACACCCGAGGGGCGACAAAAGGAATCTGCAGGCACACTTACTTCAAGCATGTTTCCGTTCGCACTACTCGATATCCTTAATCACTTCGCCATGAGCCAGGAGGACTTTCAGCGAGAGTATCGTGCAGACATCGGTGGCACCGAAACCAGGTCTCAAGCTTACTCGGAATACTTCAACCATCGGGATGCCGTTCGGAACCGCGTGCAGAGATACCTGCAACAAACGAATATCAACATAACAAATGCTGTATCAGAGGCTCATCGCTATTTCCAGCAACCTTCGACTATCCTCAGGGCAGGGAGCGGTTAATAAGATGTAACGTCCGAGATGCGATTTCATAATATGGGATTGATAGATATAGAGCAATACTAATGAATGAAGGATATATAGATATAGTGTGCACAATTCAAGGCCAAAATCCCAGTAGGAAGTGAGGCCTTGCCTCACCCCCTCCGGACGGAACGGCTCGTACCGGCCAAGTAAGCCGCTCTTCTATCAACGAGCAAACTTAAGTTTGAGTTGACGCTCCGTGAAATCGTCAAGAAAGACCAAGCGTTGACGCCTGAACCATTTCCAGTTGAGGACGAAACTGACCGCCGCTCTCGATACCGATTACCATTTGTTCATCTTAATCCACGTGGGGTGCAAAAATGTATTCCCCATAAATTCCTCTATGAGAAATAGTTAATGTCGCCACGGATGAATATGGTTGCCTGTTTGAGTCGGATTCTGTAGCCTGTTTGTCTCTGACTGAAAAGCTTGAGGGGCATCGGTCAACAAGTACTGTAACCCCATTTGCAAGTGTTTGTAGGTAAATGATTAATGATTGACATTATTGGACTTGTGATGCTGGCCGAAGGCGAGCCGAAGCCGAACCGAAGCTACTTGTGGCGCGCCTGTTGCGCGCTTCGGCGTTTGGGTTGGTCCTTCGCTATAATGACCAAGTTCTTTATTCAGATGATTCATTTTGATTTCTGCTTGACAATATCTGGTGTAGTCCTATAATAATAGTTACGCTCAGGAGGAGATCATTTACTTGAGCTTCGATATGTGTCCTTGCACCATTACTTAATGCTTTTTGGTGCTTGAGGGGGTTTCACGTTCGTTCAGTGGAGACAGGGTGTTGAGAAGATTTGAATACACGAAGGGCTGGAAGATTTCTTCGAGTACTGAATCAAAAACACATCGTCCTCCACTTCTGGAAAGGCTCGAACCACGAATCTTGCTCTCCGGGGATGGTCTATTGAGTGCTGTTGTACCCGATCCTTTTCTTGATACGATGCCACAATTAGCTCAGCATGCGAAACTGCTGGAAACCATTGAGCAAGTCGAGCAGTAACCAGACACAAAACTCAAAATTAACCGGCAAATCGGCCCATCCTGCCCAGATGCGACAGATCTTTTGCAACCGATTCTGACTTTGTCAGTTGATGGTGACGCCGTCGTCGAGGATGGGAAAGTAGAGGATGTCGATTCAATAGACGAATCCAAAGAAACCTCCGGAGATGTCAATCTCCATGAGAAGGATTCTACTCAGAAAAGACATAATCTATCTATAGTCTCAGATGTTCCATATGTAAGTATCGACAATGAAACTGCTTTAACAGAAATGGTTCGCATAACGGTTAATGAGCCATCAACGAATACTTCTATCATACCTGTCAAGGACGGTAGTATCTCGATCGATAGAACGGATGTTTATTCAGGTATTGAATCTTTTTCATCTATCGATATAAGGGGGCCTCCGGCTCCGACTCAAGCAACCTACCAGAATCATATCGTATTTGTTGATTCGACCCTTGATCGCGAATTTCAGACCGAAAACGCATTTCACCCGGGCGTTGGGGTGAAGGTCTTACCTTCCAACAGCAACGGTATTCAATACATCTCCGATATCCTTTCCTCCTACGAGGATCTCTCTGCCATCCATATTATTTCCCATGGCATGCCCGGGCAGGTTAGTCTGGGCACGACCGTTCTGGACCTTACTACCTTGCAGGCCCACACCGCTGATCTCAGCGCGTGGGGAGAATCACTGACTCCATGGGGTGATATCCTTTTCTATGGATGTTCCATAGCGCAAGGAGATAATGGATCCACTCTGATTGATCAGATTGCTCAGATCACCGGAGCAGACGTGGCGGCCTCTACTGACAATACCGGTCCCCAGCAAAAAGGAGGGGATTGGATTCTCGAATATCATACTGGCCCTTTAAACATAGAGGTCAATACAGAATTACCTTTCCTGGCATTCTGTCATCTTAATGTCAATCACTGGCGAGATTTTCCACTCTTAGCCATCAACACCAGGCAAACAGATTCCACTGAGAATACACTTAATGATACCGTCATGATACTGCAGGATGAGCAAGGGAATGAGTACTTTGCCGACCAAATGATCGTCAAGCTCCGTGACGATCCTAGCCTTTTGCTAAATCAGGTGCCTGCTTCCTCTGCCTCTACGCGATCGTTGCAGGCCGACGAAAGCCCATCCCTGCAGAGCCTCTTTGATTCCTGGTCCGTCGCGAATACACAAAGTTCATTTGCTGAGTTTAACGATAGCTATAAGACCCTAACCACTAGTCCGACTGATATAGTTATTGAATACGACAAGTTCGAAGATCTGGGTAAAGTCTTTCAAGTACAATTACCCATGAACACGGACCTAAGAGCAGCCATCACCGCCTTTTCTAATGCTCCGGAAGTGGAATACGCCGAACCCGTTTATGTCTATCGCCTGGATATGATCCCCAACGATCCCCAATTTAACCAGCAGTGGTATTTACACAACACCGGGCAGTACGATCTGGCCGACGCGGATGTGGATGCCCCGGAAGCCTGGGATATCGATCCGGGCACCACCCATCCCATCATTGCCATCATCGATACCGGTGTGGACCTGGATCATCCGGACCTGGACGATCACATCTGGCATAATGTCGATGAGCAGGTCGGCGATGCCAATAATGACGGCGCTCCGGGCTTTGCCGGATTTGACGACGACGGGGACGGTCTGATCGACGAGGACTCCGAGGGACGTCAACCAGGCGAGCCGGGTTATAGCAACGACCTGGTCGATGATGATGACGAAAACGGGTATATCGATGACTTCTTCGGCTGGAACTGGATCGACGGCAACAACAATCCCCAAGACGACCACGGTCACGGTACCCACTGTGCCGGCATAGCCGCGGCTGAAACCAATAACGGTATCGGCATTGCCGGCATGTGTCCCAACGCCCAGATCATGGCCCTCAAGGCCTTTCAAGCGACGGGTACGGCTTCTAATGCGGACATTGCCCAGGCCATTGAATACGCTTATCAGAATGGTGCCGACGTAATCAGTATGTCCTTTGGAGGTCCGGAATCGTCCTTGATCCGTGATGCCTTGGAATTGGCCTATTCCCGCTGTGTATTGGTCGCCGCCGCCGGTAACGGCGGCGAAAGAGAGGGACTACGGTATCCGGCTCAGTATCCCTATGTCATTGGCGTGGGGGCCACGGATATCCAATGGAATCGAGACAGTGGTTCCTATGAGGAAGTGATTGCCTCCTTCACTAACACGAAGAATGCTGACATCTACGCCCCGGGTGTTAATATCCGCTCAACCCTCCTGGATGACACCTATGCCAGTTGGACTGGCACGTCCATGGCCACACCGATCGTCGCCGGTATCGCGGGACTCGTGGTCTCCGAGTATAGCGGCGGATTCTGGAATTCCGATCTCTATCAGGCTCAGCTTCTCAATGCAGGGGAAACCCAGGTTCAAAAGAGGATTCAGTCACTGGTCCTTGCCGTAGGCGACCGCATTAGTTCAGAGTTGGCCTTAACCTCAACCCCCGAGCCAAATCTAAGTCTGGAGTCCTATGTCATCGATGACAGCCGCGGTGACGGCGACGGCTTGGCTGATGCTGGCGAAATCGTCGATATCTATTTGACCATTCGGAACATTTACGGCAACGCCACCGATGTCACGGCCACGCTCTCGACCACGGATGCGATGGCCACGGTGATCGACGGCAACGCCGATTATGGCACCATCGGCCCTCAGGCCAGTGATGACAACACCGGCGATCCCATCACCGTCCAGATCTCCCCCGACGCCGGGAATCTGCGGGATATCGTCTTCAACTTCCAGGCCCATGCTGGCAACGGCGGTACCGGGATCGATGAATCGGTCGTTCTGACGGTTCAGCGGGGTACGGAGGTCAGCGGGGTGATTGAGTCGGACACGACCTGGACCTCGGAGAACCTCTACATCGTAACCGGCAACCTGCTCGTTGAGGAAGGCGTGACCTTGACCATCGAGCCGGGTACCACTATTCAATTTGACGGGCCGGATAAATTGGTGGGTATGATGGTCCGTGGCACCTTGGATGCCCAAGGCCTGCCCGGTCAGATGATCACCTTCACGGCCAACGGCCAGAATCCATTTCCGGGCTGGTGGCATGGCGTAGAGCTTGATGATAGTGGTTTTATTAAATTACGTTACTGCACGATTGAATATACCGGCATGGGCGGCTCGGGCTTGCGTGCAGTGGACGATCCGGAAGGACGCCTTGAAGTCGATTACTGTATCCTACAATACAACTGGCATGCGATTAATATCCGCAATCTGGGACAGGTGTCCCACATAAGAAACTGCCTCATTATCGAAAACGAATACACAGGGATTCACGACTTCGTCCTTTGGCCAAATTATCGGCCCCAATTCATTTTTGAAGATAACCTCGTGGCGTACACCGGAAGTGAGAGCGGTTTTAACATTGAACAGATACCTGAGGATCGCTCAACATATAACATAAAAAACAACACATTCATGGGAAATCAGTTATATAATGTGAAGGCACTGGTCCAATACCATGGCACCGTAGACACTTACAATGTGGACTTTACTAATAATTACTGGGGGACAACGGATCCTGAGATTATTGCCGAGAACATCTCTGATTATTACGACAACTTTATAAGCTATAGGGTAGACTTTGAACCCTTCTTGAGTGCCCCTTCGCCGAATAGTCCGCCCATTCTCCTGGACGTCGAATTGGATGTCGTTTCTCCAGTGGGAGCGGGTGCGTTGACGTTTACCCTGACGTTCAGCAAGGCCATGGACACCACGCGAGCGCCGACGGTCAGTTTTGGTTTGCAAGAGCCTTATACCCAGCACATGGTCGGAGGCGATTGGATCGATGATAGGACCTGGGAAGGGATCTACAATATCACCCTGTTTACGGGGGATGGTTTGCACACGTTACGAGTGGCGGATGCCCGTGATCCGGAGACTTTGTTTGAAATCCCGAAGGATACGCGGTTTAGCTTCCGGATCGGAACCGCGGGCCTTTCGGGGGTCAATGTGCAGGCCTCGGGGGAGGTTGGCCGGGTGGACCTGTATTTCAATCCGGTGGATGAGCCGGACCTGGCCGGTTACAACATCTATCGTAGCGATGGCTCTGGAGGGCCCTATATCAAGCTCAACTCAGCAGTCGTCCTGGAGTCCCAATACAGTGACTACACAGCGCCGGAGGGCATCCCACAGTACTACGTCGTGACTGCGGTACGCACCGACTTTAGCGAGTCAGACTATTCGGATGAAGCCTCGGCTGCGGCCCAGGACTGGACACCGCCGACTATTTTGCATACACCGATCGTCGATCATGACATCAAGAGCACACCGGGTATCACGGTGCAGGCCACCATTACCGACGTCGGTATTGGTGTATCTAGTGCGACCCTGTTCTACAAGCACAGCTCGGAGAGCACGTACAATTCCGCGGTCATGACTAACGCCTCTGGAAAGGTCTGGAGCGCCAATATTCCGGAGTCAAGCGTCGATTTTGATGGCATCGACTACTATATTGCTGCCGAGGACTACAGCGGCTATTCCGCGACGGGCTTCAATGGTACGGATATTGCACCTCACCTCATCATCGTGTACTCGGATATGTTCGGGCCGGTTTGGGTTCCCGCTGGGGCAAGCGTACAGAGTTTTGGGAGTATGGACGTCTCTATCGAGTTCTTATCCAACGAGACAGCGGGCGAGTTGACCGTCTATCGGCTGGATACAGCGGCGCCGAATACCGCTTTACCCATCCTACAGAAACACTGGGTCATTCAAGGTCTGGAACCCTCCACCTTTAGCGCCCATCTGACCTTTACGTACACGGACCAATCTCTGGCAGACGGCTATCTGGATGAGGCCAGCCTGATCCTGCGAAAGTCATCAGATAGCGCTGCCTATCTGGATGTGGCTGTGCTGGCGGATCCAATCGCCAATACCATCACAACAGCCCATCCCCAGACAAGTTTCTCAATTTGGACCATAGGAGACACCCTCGTGCGTCCCACGATCGAGAGCCTTAGCCCTACAGATGACATGATTGAAGTCCCCTTGGATACAGAGCTGGTCATGGACTTCAGCGAAACCGTGCAACCAGGAATGGGCTACATCACCCTTAAACGATCCAACGATGGAGCTATCATAGAGCGCATTGATATAAACAGCGATCAAGTCTTGATACTGAACGATATCGTGACGATTCATCCCACAGTGACCCTGGCGGAAGGTACGGATTATTGCATTCAGATCGAGCATGGTGCTCTTGAGAATCAATATGGGGTCCCCTATATAGGTATCTCCGATGGTACTACCTGGAATTTTAGTACCATACTTGACAGCGGACCGTACATCGCCGTAGAGTTGATCGCCCTGGCTACAACCAGCGACTCTGACATAATTACCACGCTACCGAATTCGTTGACCGAGGTTGTCAAGGGCAATCCCTACGTAATAGAAATCTGGCTCCAGCAGCTTATCGGTAGCGAAGGCATCCAGGGTGGCTCGGTGAATCTGCGTTTAACACCGAACGATCAAGCGGCGTTCTTGCGTATCGATCACGGAGGCCTCTATACTCTACTCACTGACGGTTCGTTGCAAGCACTGGATCTGATCCAGGACATAAGCGGCGCTACCATGGCTGGCCACATGGGTCTGGCCCCGACCTGGGTCCGTCTGGCGACCGTAGAAATGCTGGCCACGGGCGACCAGTTGATTACCTACACTCTGGAATATAGTATTCATCCCTTTGGTTTATCTGGTATCGGGAATGTGCCTTGGACCAAGCTGGCACTGAGTACTCTGGACCTCATGAACATAGACACCACTGCCCCCAGTGTGGTCGGCTTCAGCCCGGCGGATGAGGCTATGGACGTGGCCATCGATACCAATTTGACAATAAACTTTGACGAAACCGTACAAAAGGGAACAGGCAACATTGTTATCAAACAAGCCAATGATGATTTCATCGTGGAAACCATCAATGTCAACAGCCCGCAAGTAACTGTTTTCGGGAGTCAGGTCACCATTGATCCGACATCCGAATTGAGTTCTCTTACTGATTGCTATGTCCAAATAAGCAACGGAGCGATTCAATATCCTAGCGGCAATGGTTTCTTGGGTATCAATGACGATACTACCTGGAACTTTAGGACAGTGGAGATCCATCCTCCGACCGATATGGATTTAAGTAACCAAAACCTTCTGGAAAACCAACTTGTCGGTACATTAGTGGGTGAACTCACAACCGCTGATCAAACCGTCGGAAGCCCCCATACGTATAGCCTCGTATCAGGATTCGGTGATAGTGACAATGAGTCCTTCATGATTGTCGCAGACCAGATCCTAACGAACGAGGTCTTCGATTACGAAGCCAAGCATCAATACAGTATCCGCGTTCGTACAACCAATATGGGTGGGTTAGAGTTCGAGAAGGTTTTCATAATCACAATCACAGATATGAATGAACCTCCGACCGTTTATCTGGCGAACACAGTAACGACGATTTCCGAGGATATCGATACCAGCAGTGCGATCAAGGTAGCCGATATTGTGATCACCGACGATGCTTTAGGTACGAACACTTTGGGTCTCAGCGATGATGATGCTTCTCTTTTTGAGATCGCAGGAGAAAGCCTTATCATACGGGCCGGGGCTTCGATAGACTACGAGACGAATCCGCAACTGGACGTAACCGTGGAGGTTGACGATTCCGCCATAGATCCCACACCGGATGATACGGCATCCCTGGTACTCATTGTGATAGATGTAGTAGAGGCATTGACAATCACAACAGAATCCGATCTGCCAGTTGCCGGTTTGGATCATGACTACAGTGTCTTGATTGAAGCGATCGGTGGCGTGATGCCTTATACGTGGTCGATCGAAAGTTCTAATGTCGGAGAGGATTACCAAGAGAGTGATCCGGGACCTGGATCCGTTGGCGATGGGACGGCCATGGGGTGGCAGAATGATGATGCCTCCTATGAGCTGTCTCTGCCCTGGACCTTTCCCTTTTATAGTATGGCCTATAGCTCTGTTTGGGTGAGTACCAACGGTTTCCTTGATTTTACCTCCTCCAGAGATGATAATTCGAATTCCCAGACAGAACTTATCAACAGTGTGCGAATTGCAGCGCTGTGGGATGACTTGGTAACAACAGAGGGGGATATTTATGTCAACACCACAGATCCGAATGCAATCACAATTCGATGGGAGGGCTATACGTACGAAAGTAACGGTGATGATATGGTGGATTTTATGGTGACGTTATATCGGGAGGGCACGATCCGTTTCGACTTTGGTGTAGGCAACATTGACCTTACCCCCACCATCGGAATATCTGCCGGGGATGGTATCCATTACACGCTGTCCAGCCGTGATGGAGTGAGTGAAATTCCAGCCAACGTCGCCTCATTGTTTGAGAGGGTTTGCGAACCTCTTCCAAATGGTCTGTTCTTGGATGAAACTACAGGCCAGATCAGTGGTGTACCAACCGAGCTTAGCGTCTTCGAGTTCCAGATCCTCGTTACAGACTCAGATACTCCAGAGAACAAGACCAGCAAGGTATTCACTCTGGAGGTGGTGGAGACGCCAGTGATAGAGGTGTTGGGTAATGGCCAACTCATTCCAGATGGTGATACGATCCCCAGTATAAGTGACGACACGGACTTTGGTTCTGTGAACGTAGTGGCAGGTTCGATGACGCATATCCTGACATTTAGCAATGTCGATTCGGCCGCTCTGTATCAATAGGGAAGCCTCGATCCACTTTTCATCGTGGACAATGTCGACTTTTTTGTGATCCAACAACCTACCTCATTTGTGGTGGTGGGTGAACAAACAACGTTCCAAATTGACTTTCGTGGAGATATTCAGGACGGTTCCGGTAACAACGTGATCCAAATGAATCGCGACAATCCCCATGTTGGGATCAGTGATAGCACGATCTGGAACTTTACTAAGGATAGCGATACAACTGCGATGGACATTGAGTGGGTATCCTTATTCATGATTTCGGCCTCAAATTGGTTGTCAACATTGCCTGTCAGTATCACGGAGATCCCCGTTGGTCAAACGTTCAATGCGGAGATAAGGCGATGGGAGTATTTATACCCTCTTCTCCGAGGAGAGTGTTGACAACGGTGCTGGTTTGGTGAACGATCTCGGAGGCAATACCTCCCCAGATGTAGTTGATATATGAGATGATAAGTGGGTGCGTCTGAACTATGTCGAGTTCATCGCTGATTCAGAAAAGACGATAGATCTTAAGTTAACGCAGGATGTAGATGCTTTTGCCCGTATTTATGGAAAAAGCTGCTAAATCAAGAAACATCGAAATAAATGTGCCTCGGGTCACGTTGGATATATAGGGAGTGCAATTCCAGTTTCCAGCACTCGCTTATCATTCTGCTATTATACGAACTCAAAAAGTTTTTCTCTTACTAAATTCAAACCTATCGATTCTCAATATTCGATTTCTCCTTCCGATATCCTTCTCTGTCCTGGTCGATACCCTATAGAAAACACAAAGGAGTCTTCCATGAACACAATCCAACAAAGCTCTGGCCCACCAGTAATTCTGCCAAATCCATATGGTGGATTCATCCCGTGTCCCAGCATCATGACAGAAGAGGAACTGATCCGATTTCTTCGAATCCCGGAGATAAGGCAATGCAAAGAACTACCAAAACGTCGCCGAGAACCTTAAACGCATGCGAGGTTTACCACGAATCTTTGCGGAAAGACGGTATATCTTATGGATGCGGTAAAAGCATGGCTTGAAAATCATATCACCTGTGGCTAATAGCTGTCGATTCTGGTACAATAGGTTTGGACCAACCCAAGCCTTCGACCAGCATCGGAAAGGAGGTAAAACATGAAAGAGCTGGTTAGGCTTAGAATGAGGCCCTCGCGTAATAAGAAATCCTTTCGGTATATGCTTGATTACAGAGACCAAGGTGGCAAGCGACGGCAGATCTCACTTGGGCATGCCAACAAACGTAGGTCAGAACGTCAACGATACGAAAAAGAACTGGAACTGCGAATGAATGTTGCTGAACCCATATCCATGCGTTTGACGGACTTCTTTCAAGATAGTCTCTTGCACACGAAGGGACAGATTCAAACCACGACTCTCGAGGATAGAGCGAAGACTATGAAAGATTTTACAGCGTGCGTGGGAGATATCGACGTGCAAGCCGTTCGATATGAGCACGGTGAGCGATTCATTCAGTACTGTCGGACGCAGAACCTCGCGGCAGGTACGATTACGAAGAAGGTCAAGCAACTGAAAAGAGTATTCCAATTAGCGGAAGATCGCGGGCAACTCGATCGTCATTCGCTTCGCAAGCTCAAGCCGCCGAAAGCGCCAAGACGTAAGATTCTCGTGTACACACATAAGGAATGTCATGGTTTGTGCGGGTTTGCCAAACAGTATGAAGAGAAAGGTTCCCCTATTAAATGGGAATTACTCATTCGTATGTGTCTGGGCACCGGCATGCGACGTGGGGAACTGCTGAACACCACATGGCGTGATATCGATTTCGCTCGTATGACGGTTGATGTTTCCCCGAAGAAGAATCGTGAAGACACCTATGAGTGGCACATCAAAGACACCGAACGGCGTACACTTCCGCTGACTGCTGTACTGGTTCGGCTGTGAGTCGAGCATCAGATGTCCCAACCCGAAGGGAATCCGTACGTCTTCGTTCCGATGGCTCGGTACAAACGCATCCAGGAATATCGTCAGACCGGACAGTGGGATGTTGAGAAAGGCCGATTACCCTTGTCGAAGTTCTGCCATCACTTCAACAAGATCCGGTATTTGGCGAGTATTCGTACGGGGACCTTTCACGATCTGCGGCGAACCTGCCTGAGTAACTGGATCGTTCAGGGACTCAGTCTCCATGAGGTCAAGGAGCTGGCCGGACATGCCAGCATTGAGACCACTGAACGGTTCTACCTGGCGGTACGAAAGGATGTGTTAGACCGCGCCCGGGCGGCCTCCGAGGCATCACGCAAGGGCCAATCTATGGCCCGTTTGTTGCGCGCCTCCTTAAATCTTCTGAAGATGCCCAAGAAATGTGTTTGTAAGTGCTTTTCAGAGATAGGATTAGAAAACAGACCCCTGAAAAAGCAGGCAGAAGGGTAACAGTCCAACAAGGACTATTTCCAGACCGATAAATAGAAAAAACCTCGTTTATTGTGCTTGACAGGGGTATTGGCAAAGATAGATTTGATAGAAATGTCATTGAGTAGAGACATATTGGTGACACGATTTTCTGACCGATTATTTGACTCGCCACTACTATAAAAAGGATTCTTTATTTTCTTGAATCCACTTTATGCTTTTTTAGTTTTGATAGTTTTGAAGCACCTAAATCCACTCTTTCGCCAAAATCAAGGCGATAGTAAGCAAGAAGGAAAGAAGAATGGGGCGCCACCACCCATGTGGAAGGCCTTCCACCTCATCCGCTATGATCGTCTCCATCTCGTGGTCCGGTTTTGATGTTTTCACTACTCGTCTATCCATATAAATCTATCGGCATCCTTAAGATTGTGTCAACATTTGACAGAATTCTTATCCAATCGTCGGTTATGTTTGTTTCCTAGTTAAATCTGTTGTATAAAGGGCTGGTTTGTCTTAATTTTAGTTTTGTTCAGCTTTTTCTGAGGTACGGTGAATGTCTTATTGCAGGCGGGACATATGCCCGAGGGGTCCGCTATGTTGTTCTCTGCTCGTAGGTCTATTTTGCAGTGTGGACATTCAAATTCAACGATCATTTCAAGACTCCTTCACTTGAACTATTGATTCAGATAAAGGGTCTCCATTTCATGGACGGAGTGAGGGTTGTTCGTTCATGACAATCCGATAGGTTGGATAAGCGAAGTTCAGCTTTTCTTCTTTATCGAAATCATCTAAAATGGCTCGACAGAGCGTATCTTGCGTCGTGCGTCTTTTTCTGGCTTCTGTTAAATAACGAAGCGATAATGCTACTCCGCTGTCCTTGATATCAACATAGACGATCGGCGTCAATTGACCGTAATGAATCATGTACCGCTTTGTCATGTGATTGATTTTGCTTCTAACAACCTTTTCTCTTTCTTCCGCTTCTTCAGCGCCATGTTCTAACAGGATCTCCTCTGCCCGTTTCCAATCACTTTCAAAAGTGATCAATATCTTAAGTTCATTCCAGATGAATTCAAAGCCACGGCTATAGTTAAAATTTTCCCTTTTAAACACGGCACTGTTGGGAACATGGACGATACGCCCTGTGCTTTGGTCGGCCTCCACCCAATTGCCAATCTCCAGTAAAGTCGTCTGAAAGAGACGAATATCGATGACATCTCCCTTGACCTCCCCCAACTCGATTCGATCTCCGACTTGAAATGGCCGCCGCACAAGGATAAGAAGTCAACCCGCCATTGAAAGAATCACCTCTTGCAGAGCCAATGCGATACCGGCACTGATCACACTGAGGAATATGGTGAGAGAGCTAATATTCTGCACCCATAGAAAAACAACATAAAGAACAATGAGGATATTTAGGACGTAAACGACATATTTTCTAACCGAATGTCTTAGTTTAAGATCTTTGATGCGCCGGTTTATGATGCGCACTAAAACAAAAATGGCCAGATAGCCGCCGACAATAATCAGACCTGTTTGGAATAGCTTTGTGTACGTGCTATTCTGTAGACTACCGGTCTTAGATTCCGCCACATCGCCTCTTTCATGAGCGATCTCTAATTCTTTTTCAGTCACCTTCGCCTTCTCCTGACCAACTGGCATGGCTTGCTTAGCAAGTTCGACTTTTTCTTTGGCGGCCATAGCTTCTGTCTCTTTCCGTTTGGCTTTCTCAACCGCTTCTCGTATTTCTTCTTGGCTCTCGGCTGTCTCTTTAACAATCTCGACTTGTCTCCTCGCGAGTTCAATTTCTTCGAGCTTGACCTCCGCTTTTTCCTTTTCGAGATCTACCGTCTTCTGCTGGTACTGTGCCTCTTTCTCCGCTGTCCGGACCTCAATCTCTGCCTCATGAGTCCCATCTTCTGTTTGTTCTACCTGCTGCTGTTCGTGTGATATTTCCCGAAGTCCCTCAGAGACCGTATTTGTATCTGCTGCTTCGCCATCAACCACATTCTCAACAGGAGATATTTCGTCTCCGGCCTTTGGGCTTACCGCTGTACAGAAGCCAGACAAAAAAAGGGACAGAATAAAGCTGCAAAGAACTAATTTGAAACAACATTCTTTCATAAACAATTCCCGTCCTACCTTCTTTTTGATTTTGTCATTCATTGTTGTACGAGTTCTTTCATTCACCCGTGACCAGAATGTCGTTAAGAACTTCACGAAAACGAAACTGATTCACGACTCTATCGGCCATTTCTTTCTGTGTAAGGTTCAGGACCTCTCCAGATAAGACAATGGCTCCCTCACTGACGGCTACATGAATGTTTCTATCTTTCAAGCCTCGCACGTGGGAAAGGGCTGCCTCAATATCTTGCTTTAACCTTTTGTCTTCCATCTTCGTCGGCAAGTCTACAACAAGAAAATTCTGAACATCCTTGACCCCTCGAGCCGATCGTGCAACGTCCTCCGCAATTAGACGCTCCCATTGACTGCCGACATTGCCATTGAGGCTTACGATACCTGCAGTTGCCGAGACGGCTATAGTCTCTTTCGTGATATCCGCATGTGCATTCAATACAGCACGCACGTTGTTAGCTGTTTCTTCGTCGGAAGTTGGGCCAGGTGGATTGACAATCAACTCATTGATAACGTCACGACATCCTTCGAATGAAGAGGCTATTTCGTGAGCAACAAGCTTTCGACGATATGTCTGAACAGAGCCACTCAAGGTTACGACGCCTTTGTTCACTGCAATCTCAATGGGTTGGAAAGATAGCCCACCATCTCTAAAAATTGCGTGTTTTATCCGTTTTGCCAATTCTGTATCAGTAGGCATTTAAGCTTTTCCTCTCTATCTTCCATTCAAAGAATAGGGTACTTTTCTAAAAACATTTCTTAAAATGATACGCGTACTCTGTCAAGGCCTGACAATAATCTCGTTTCCTATATCCTGCAGCCCGAACCGACGCACAACGCGTTCAACTGTCTCTTTTTGTGAAAGTTCATAAACAATTCCTAATAAAACGACTGTTTTTCCACTTATTTTCACTTCTATTTTTGTGCCCCTCAGGTCACGGGCATGGTCCAGTGCCGTCTTTATCTCCAAGGCAAGGGCCTCGTGATCAATCTCAGCAATCGGATTGACAGCGATCAGGTTCTCGACATCACGCACACCATGTACAGATCTGGCCACGTCTTCTGCAACATGGCGTTCCCACTGGCTGCTCATGACGCCGTTAAGACTCGCTACGCCGTTGGTGACTCCAACATTGATAGCGTCAGATTCAATATCCGCGCTGGCATTGAGTGAAGAAACGATGTTCTTCGCTATCTCCATGTCAGGAAGCGGTGCCGCCGGATCAATGACCAGCTTGTTCACAACATCGCGGCAACCCTCGAACGAAGAGGCTATTTCATAAGCAACCTCATTGCGACGGTGCGATCGAACGGTACCCGTAAACGTCACGATTCCATCGTCGATGGAAACATCGATGGGTTGAAGATAGACGCGTTCATCCCTTTTAATGGCGATTCTTATAAGTTCAGTTAAATTTTCATCAGTCAACATGATTATGGCACCCGTCTATAAAATTAAGTTGGTCTATCTTCTGTTTTCAAAGCATAAATTTTCACATGTGTAGTGTCCAATATTAGACTATTCCCTGCCGAAGCTTGTTTCGTTCTATCTCGACATCATACTGAAGTTCTTCATATGGACATCTACCTGTGATTCTCAGCGGAGACCTTAAGAGAAGTCGCCCTATCTTGAAAAATAGGGGACCGAACCTGAGTTAGGCGAAGGTAACGAAAATCCAAACCCTGTTCGACCCCGTCCCCTAAAATATTCAAACTGGGTAATGTATCCACACGATGCTAACCAGCGACTCGGATTCAAGTCAATCGGTAATGATCGAGTGTCTCCAATTGTAAGACTCTCGTCCAAAGAACACGTCACTCTTTCTTTGTTGCTTCTTTCTGCTCGCTCTGGGATTCAGCTTCTTGCGGTACAGTGATGTCCTTGTTACACTTCGGGCACGTGCCTGGTTTACCTGCCAGAGTACTCACCGCTTGTAATGATGCTTGACAATGTGAACATTTAAATTGAATCGGCATGTTCAACCACCTTTCTTTCTCTAAGTTATCATAGAATTTCATCTCATACACTTTTTTTAATAGGGCATATTGCTCTTATGATGTTACACCTTCCTCTGACCTCATTTTATCCAAGAGTTCGTTTTTATTGATCGGTGTGAAAAGAAAATTCGCTCGCGGCAACCGTTTCACCTCATGAGCAAGATCCATCTGGTATCGGCTCGCGACTATGAAAAGGGAAACATCTTCCAATTCTTGCTTTTTATATAGACGCAATAACATATCGTGCGTCCGTCCTTCCGTGTCTTTATGTGCAAACACGATGACCCCGTCGAGGGATGGATCCTTACATTTCGACTCTCCATCCAAAGGCCAATCTCCTGATACGCCAAGCCAGTGCCAACCAGGTAAATCGTCATGGAGCCGGGCAACATCGGCTTCCCAAGCGTAGACTAGCAAAACAGTCCACGAATCGAATGTATGGTCACTTTTGGACATTCTTCTTCTCATTCATCTTGAGTGCATGAGCTAATTTCTCAGCGGGCACATCCTTACCGTTGGCTCCATTGAGAATCGTCGTGAAATTCTGTCTCCTGATCTTTTGGTCCATCTGTTCGTCTTTTCCTGATCCAATCACAACGATGGGAATCTCCTGCTTAATGTCCCGTACATTGAGGATAAACTCCAGAACATCGGCATGGGTGAACTTACGATCTACAATAACAGCTGCAAATCCTTGGTGAAGGAGTTTGTCCAGAGAGTGTCGCATACGGCCCAATACTTGTGAGGCAAAACCAACACGCGAAAGGGTCTGCACCAGATCTCTGTTGGCGTGGTTACCTAAAACCAAGACAGCTTGTGAGTTCATGGTTTAGCTCCTGTGATTAAACACATCGGATGGCATGAATTCTGTTTGTACCTGAGAAAAACTACCTTCAATCTTAAACGCCTCGGGATCAAATTTCTTCGCAGGGTCCAAAACCTATATACAAAGATATCCATTGACATGTGCCTTCATTTTTTCTCCTTCTTGAAATTCACTGATTCTTTTAACCAGATATTTTTCCGTCGGACTTCTGATAACAATACTATCTTGAAAATACGATAGGGCGACTTTTAATGAAATAGGGCGTTTGCTTAATTGCCGTTCTAAATTTGCCTATTTATAAAGCACTCCGCTAAACCACACATAAGTTATGGGCGTCTCAATGTCTGACCTCATGGCATGTAAGGAATTACACACCTATGATTCAGTATTTCCCCTATTTGAACAATACATGCAAGATTGTATGTTTGTTATCAATGAGACCTGTGGTACTCGTCAAAGAATGATTATGGGTCATGCCAGAAAACAAATATGAATAATTTTTCAATGAACAAGCAACACAGTATTCATTAAGGAGATGATTATGCCAGAACTGAGCGAATACATTCAAAAAGCGGATTGGAAAAGCGAAAAGCACGTTCCGGTCATCGAATGCCCGGATAAGGTCAAGGCCGACGAAATATTCCAGATCAAAGTCACACTGGGCAAAGAAGTGGCCCATCCGAACAAAACGGAACATCACATTCGCTGGATCAGCCTTTATTACCACGATGAGGGCGGAAAGTTTCCCCTACAAGTGATCCACGCCGATTTCACAGCCCATGGGGAATCCGCAGATGGCCCCGACAAAGGCCCGGTTCATACACACCATGAGGTCGTTACAAGCTTAAAAATTGCAAAAGGCGGAATGCTGCACGCAATGGCGTACTGCAATATTCACGGCCTTTGGGAATCGAGTCAAGAAATCAAAGTCGGTTAACAACGTGGATAGTCTCCGACGGCGAAATGCGGGATATTCTCGTAAAAAGCTGTTCATTGTATTGATCTTGATAACATCAATATCGATCGTTGCGATTACGACGGACTTCGGAAACAAGCTTTCGCTGTCAAGCATTCAAAAGGGTGCTGTCGCTCTAAAGGGACATGTAGAGGCACACTATGGGCTTGCGGTTTCGATATTTATCCTAACGTATATCGTCGTGAACTTATGGTTTCCCGCCGCCGCGGTGATGACACTTCTGGCCGGGTTTCTGTATGGAACTGTTTTAGGCGCCATCTATGTCGATACCGCAGCGACCTTAGGCGCCGTCGCGGCTTTCGGAATAAGCCGAAGCATTGCGGGTCAGTGGATACAAAATAAATGGGACGCGAAATTGCAGGGCTTTAACTGCGCCGTCGCGACGTACGGATGCGAATACCTTCTTATGGTCAGGATGATTCCGCTGATGCCCTACTTTCTGGTTAATTTCCTGGCAGGTTTAACCAAAGTCCGACCGCTGACCTTCGCATGGACAACGGCGTTGGGATCGCTTCCGAGCATTTTGGTTTTCTGTTATGCGGGACGACAGCTTTTAACAATCGAATCGGTGGATCAGGTTTTGGCATTTAATGTGATTGTCGCATTGGCACTCTTAGCAGGTTTTGTCGGCTCCGTTATCGTCATCAAATGGGTATTCAAGAAACGTCGAACAATCTGATTATCGAAAGGATGGGCTGGTTATAACATGTGGTTACAATGGCTGCCATGGAAATATATCGTGGGGCGTCTCGCACGCTCTCACGGCTTTGCGGATCCCATCGCCATTTTATCTCATATACGCCGTTTTTCACAACCTTCCGAGATCAATGAGCCGATCGAGCTACTCCGTGCGGGTGTTGTGTTTCATGCTCGTGGACTTATCAACAGCCGGGTTATTCAACATAATCTGGACTGGGTATGGCCTTATTGGGTCAATGAACAGTTCGATCCCCATCGTGAGACCTTCGTGCCCCGCGCCATTTCCTTAACGCACATCAACCTTAGCGGACGGAACTGGACTGCCATCGGATTACCAGACTTCTCCATGTTTCCGGTTATCGATCCGCGAGGGGCCGTGATGCCGTTTTGGGATAGCTGGTCCGTTGACGCCTGGATTGCAACGGACGACAATAAACTTTTGGCTCCCTCCAGGTTGCAGGATGTCGAACAAGAACTGGTTATGAGCGGCAATTTCTCCGTGGTGACGGAATCGCATATGAATGGTCTAAAGCTTCGAAGCCAGGCTTGTGTTGACCTGCTCAATCAAAGACATGATTGTCTTTTACGCTTCGATGGTTATTCGGATCGGCCCGGCTGGCTTATCGTGGCTTTAAGACCGTACAATCCCAAAGGGATCAGCTTCATCCATAAAATCGAATTTCGTCCCGAACAGTATATCTGGACAATCGACGACGCGAAACACGTTCTTCTCCGCGATCCGCCGGACAAGCATATCGTGTCCGACTACAACGAGGGAGACGTGGCCTTACACCTTCAAAGCACGACTCATGAGGCCGGGCAGATTGTATGTAACGTCGGCATGGCGACAGCAGCCGCCATGTATAGGCTTGAACCCGGGCGCGAGCGACAAATACACGTGACGATCCCGCTGGACTCAGACAAAGTGCCGGCTCGACAGGACCGTTCGAGCAACGTCGGGGGAGCGACCCAATGGGCACAAGCATTGAATTCCTATAGCGAATTTCACGTGCCTCGGGATGATTTCAGATTTCTGTATGAAGCGGCGGTCAGATCTATCGTTCTTCATTCGCCGGATGAAGTCTATCCGGGACCTTTCACTTACAAGCGATTTTGGTTTCGAGACGCAGCGCTTATTCTTCATGCAATGCTCAGTATTGGAATGGTAGAAAGAGCCAAAAGAATCATCGACGGATTTTTCTCAAAGCAAACAGCCCTCGGATATTTCCACTCTCAACAGGGTGAATGGGATTCCAACGGACAAGTCCTATGGATTCTGAGCAAATTTTGTCGATACGCCGGAAAACCGCCTCCAAAAGCTTGGATTCGCCCAATTGTTAAAGCGGCCCGGTGGATTATCCAAAAACGACTTCCGCAACATTCGCCGTCCCCTCACGCTGGACTGCTTCCGGTGGGTTTCAGCGCCGAACATTTCGGTCCCAACGATTATTATTGGGACGATTTCTGGGCCGTCGCCGGATTGTACGCTGCGGCTGAAATGCTCGATAACGAAAAACAAGCCTCGCAAAGCGAGGAATTCAGACGTCAATCGCAAGATCTCCTCGGTGCAATTGAGACAAGTCTCAACTCATGTCGTGAGCGCCTGGACCGCTGTGCCATGCCGGCGTCGCCGTATCGACGTCTCGATTCCGGAGCAGTCGGTACGTTGGCCGCGGGTTATCCGTTGGATTTGTTCAAACCCGATGATGAACGCCTCAGGGATACCTGCAATTTCCTCGTTGACAAGTGTACGGTTAAGGAAGCTTTTTTCCACGATATCAGCCATTCCGGCATTAATCCATACCTTTCTCTGCATCTGGCCCAGGTGCTTATGCGAACGGGTGACCTCAGATTCATGGATTTCGTAAAGCGAATCGCCGAACTGGCGTCTCCAACGGGCCAGTGGCCGGAAGCGATTAATCCCCGCACCGGCACGGGTTGCATGGGAGACGGCCAACATGTTTGGGCCTCTGCCGAATGGATTATGATGATGATCAACAGCCTTGTTTTCGAGGAAGACGACCGATTGATTATCGGGGCGGGACTCTTTCCTGAATGGCTTGCAAATGAGTGTCGAATCTCTACAGGCCCCGTTTATACGGTCTGGGGTCCCATCAAACTTCAGGTTATATCCGGTCAATCACAAATCACTGTGAACTGGGAGGCTCGTTGGCATTCGAGGGCGCCCGAGATGGAGGTTCGTCTTCCGGGTTTCCAAACGAAAACAATAGAAGAAGAAAGAACAAGTATCCAAATCGAACGTAAGGGCAAATAATGAATATTCTGATGATGACAAACACATATTTACCTCATGTCGGGGGGGTGGCGCGCTCTGTCGCCGCGTTCACAAAAGAATTGCGTCGAAAAGGCCATCGCGTTATTGTTGTCTCACCCGAATTCGACAAAGCTCCGAAGGATGAAAAAGATATTATCAGAGTTCCGGCGATTCAACATTTTAACGGCAGTGATTTTTCCGCGATGATTCCCATACCGGGTCTCCTTGAAAGCCACTTGCAGGACTTTCAACCGGATATTGTTCATTCGCATCATCCGTTTCTGATGGGAAGCACGGCGATTCGAGTAGCCGCGAAACACGAAACGCCCCTCGTCTATACCCAGCACACGATGTTCGAAGAATATACGCACTACGTACCGGTGGATTTACCGAAGATGAAACCATTTGTCGTGAGTCTATGTACGGGCTATGCGAACATGGCCGATCACGTGATCGCTCCGAGTCACAGCGTCGCCCGGATTCTCAAGGAACGACATGTAAAAACACCGATTGAAACGATCCCAACGGGCATTTTCATAGACGAGTTCGAGCAAGGCGATGGTCATGCCGTGAGAGATTCGCTAAACATCCCCCGGGAAGCATTCGTGGTCGGTCACGTCGGTCGGTTGGCGCCCGAAAAAAATCTTGATTTTCTATCGGAAGCCGTAGCGATATTTCTTCAAGACGAACCTGAGGCTCATTTTCTTATCGTCGGTTACGGACCTTCCGAAAAGAACATGTTAGACCTATTTACCCAACGCGGATTGCAGAATCAGGTTCATTTTCTGGGTAAAAAGGACGGCCAAGATCTTGTCGATGCCTACCATGCAATGGATGTGTTTGCTTTTTCATCCAAAAGTGAGACGCAAGGTTTAGTCTTGACGGAAGCCATGGCCGTCGGCGCGCCCGCGGTAGCGCTAGATGCCTCCGGGGTTCGCGATGTTGTTCAAGACCAAATGAATGGCTATCTGCTCCATGACGAGCAAGTGGACGCCTTTGCTGAAGCGATCAAGAAAATATGTCGACTCCCACAATCAACCAGACAGCATTTCATCACAGAAGCGAAACGGACGGCCGACAATTATTCAATGAAAAACTTTGCATCGAAAATAGTCTCGGTTTACCAAAAATTGCTCAAAAGTCATGTCACCGATTCCGATAAGGATGAGTCTGTATGGCATAAATCGATAGAACAAATTAAAGCCGAGTGGGAGTTATTCTCCAATCTGACAAGTGCGGTTGGAGAGGCATTGACCGAAAGCACGAGTTAATACGATGAGGATGTATGCTTGAGCGTGTGGAGATCTTCGTAAGACGGTTGAGAAGATATCTCAGTCGCTCTCAATGGCACATTAAATTATTAGGTCTTTCGAAGGCCGAACCTTCCGAGGACAAAAGGGGATTGGTTCTCATTCAAATCGATGCGCTCTCGAAAAAGGAATTGCAAAACGCTCTGTCGAAAGGACGGATGCCTTTCCTTAAGAATCTCATCGATGCCCAAGGTTACAAACTGGATTCGCACTACAGCGGCATGCCTTGCAGCACGGCGTCCGTCCAGGGGGAATTATTCTATGGTGTCAAATCCGGCGTCCCGGCTTTTAGCTTCTTCGATCGAGAGACGAATCGGGTTTTTACGATGTTCAATCCGCAAGACGCTCTGGAGATCGAGCAGAGACTGGAAAAAAAGGGGAAATCGCTTTTAACCGGCGGGAGTGCTTACTCCGACATCTACTCCGGTGGCGCGCAGGAAGCTCACTTTTGTATAGCAAATCTCGGCCTCGACGGCATTCTCAAGAATCGATATCCCATCGGATTTATCATCCTGATGACTCTCCATCTTTATAGCCTGATTCGGACTGGATTTTTGTTAATCGTCGAAGCCGTGCTGGCGGTGACGGATTGTATTCAAGGACTTATCCGTGGAAGGGACCTTTGGAAAGAACTCAAATTTATCCCCTCGCGTGTGGCGATGTGTATTCTGCTGAGGGAATTGATTACGATCGGCGCAAAAATCGACGTCGCCAGAGGAATGCCCATTATTCACTTGAATCTGATGGGTTATCACGAGCAGTCGCATCGACGCGGGCCGAGTTCACGTTTTGCGCATTGGACGCTTCAAGGGATTGACGACGCGGTGAAGCGGATTTGGAAGGCGGCTCACAGGTCGGTTTTGAGAGATTACGATGTTTGGATCTACTCGGATCACGGCCAGGTTGAGACGGTTCCTTATGAAAAAAAGTATGGCAAGAGTATTCAAAAGGCAGTGGCGGACGTATTCGATCAATCTTTAATTTTCTCAGAAAAACACCACCATACACAAAAAATCGGCTTCCTGGCTCGAGTTGGCTTACGGAGATCGAAGTTTTTTACGAAGTTATTCCCGTCGGATGCAGAGGAGCGATTTGACAAGATCCTTGTCCGGGCTTTGGGCCCGGCGGGTCATATCTATCTGGGCGAGGCTGTCGGATTCGAGGAGAAAGAACGCTTCGCTAAAGACCTGATGCGTGACACTCGTATCCCTATCGTGGTGTTGCCGGACAGCAACTATAAGGTAATAATCCGGACACAGAATGGAAGATTTAGTCTCCCCGAACAGGCCCATGAGGTTTTTGACTCGACAGCGCCTTATTTTGAGGAAATGACCGAGGATTTTATTAGCGCCTGCCGTCAATCCAATATCGGAGATATCATCTTTTACGGATGGCAGGGAGATCGTAAGGATTATTATACCTTTGCGATGGAAAACGGCTCTCATGGGGGATTCACACGTAAGGAGACAGAGGGCTTTGTATTGGCACCCATGGAAGTGGCGATGGTCGATTCGCAGAAAGGATATGCACGTCCTTTGGATATACGAACCCGGGCCTTTGTACTTCTCAGCGAAGAAAGCGAACGCGAACAAAGGCAACGGACTCCGATACATTTGCCCGCCAAAGAGACATTACGCATCATGACCTATAACGTCCACGGATGCGTCGGCATGGACGGCCGACTTTCGCCTCGCCGGATCGCCAGAGTGATATCGCAATACGAGCCGGATATCGTCGCGCTGCAAGAGCTGGATGTCGGACGCGCGCGATCGGGCGGACACGATCAAGCAAGGTTAATCGCCGAGATTCTCAATATGGACCACCATTTCCACGCCTCCGTGCACATGGCGGAGGAACAATTTGGAGATGCCATTCTAAGTTCCTACCCTATGCGACTGATTAAAAAGGGAAGGCTGACAAGAGAGCCGCGTTTTTCCTCTTTAGAGCCCAGAGGCGCCCTATGGGTGGAAATCGACTTTCACGGCATGTTTGTCCAGATTATCAATACCCACCTCGGCTTGAATGGAAAAGAGCGTTTACTCCACGCCAAAGAGTTGCTCGGGGAAAACTGGCTCAAAAATTCGCAATGTAAGGAACTTGTCATAGTATGCGGCGACTTCAATTGTCTTCCGGGATCTCGCGTTTTTCGTCTAGTTCAGGAAAGTCTGTTTAGCGTTCAAAAACAAACGGCAAGCGCCAGACACAAAGGCACCTGGTTTGGGTGTTTGCCGGTGGTGTGTATTGATTACGTTTTTGTCGGGCCCGATATAGAAGTGAACGACGTGGAAATCGGCGACAGTTCGCTGGCCCGGCTGGCTTCCGATCACCGCCCTTTGCTAACCGAAATCAAAATGACACGAAAACCGTGAAAAGTCTTTACCCGAGTGGAAATCAACAAAGGGGAGATTCAGGGCAATTTCCGCATAAGGACAATGCCGGCGGCTTATGTTTTTCCGAAACCTGCTTTGCAGCATGTTGAATCGCCGTGCGTAATCCTTCTTCAATCGTGGGATGGTAGAACGGCATTTGAAGTATGTCAAATATATTCAGATTTTGTTGGACAGCTAAAGCCAGTTGATGTGCTAAATGTTCCCCACCGGGACAGATGAGTTCTGCCCCCAAAATCTCGGCGTTTTTGGCATCGACATAAAGATGAACAAGACCCGCATTACACATATCAAGGACAGCGCGAGATTGTTGTGAAAAGTCCGCTTTACCCACGACAAATGATCGCTTGCTCTTTTTAAGTTGCTTGTAGTTCCATCCCACTTGAGCGATTTTCGGATCGCTGAAGACGATGGCTAAAGGCGTCCTGCGACAATAACATTTGACCTCGTCGGATGAGCTGTTTCGGCCAGCAATGAAACCCTCATCCAGAGCTTCATGCAGAATGGGACGGCAACGATCAACATCTCCGGCGATGAATACAGGCAAATCATCGATTTGCATGGTATGCGCATCGAAAGACGGCATGCCATGCTTATCCAGAGAGACACCCAGGTTTTCAATTCCTAAGCTCTGGAGATTAGGCTTAATGCCCACAGCTACGAGGGCGGCATCGACGGTTATTTCAAGGTCATCCTGTTTCACCAAAAGCCCCGAGTCTCGATCCTCAAGCTCGACCCGAGCACCCAGATGAATAGGAAATTCTTTTCGTAAAATCCGAAGAGACTCGGCATTGATGTCCGGATCGGTGATTGTTGCAATCGAATCCTTCGTATCAAAGCCGATAATCTCGATTCCCAGGCGGCTCAGGGATTGGCCGAACTCCAGTCCAATAGGGCCTAAACCAATCACGACTATACGTTTCGGCAAATCTTCCTGATCGAATATGTTGCCGCTCGTGAAAATGCGATCATCGAAATGTTTCCAGAGATCGGGAACCATTGGGCGTGCACCCGTAGCAATGACAATGGACTTTGTTTCGAATTCTCTGGTTGCCACACGAAGGCGATTTGGGCCAATAATTTCCGCTTTTCCGGTTACGAGACGATCTCCGGTCCGACGTTTTGTGGCCGCAACCATCTCTCCGGCAAAATGATCGCGCAACGAGCGAACATGGCGCAGGACACTTGGAATATCGACACGTAATTGGTCAACTCCCCTTAGACCCTCAGACTCTAAGACGCGCCGCCTGTGATAATCTTTGGCCACCCGGATCAGCACTTTCGACGGCATACATCCGACCCGAGCACACTTCGTACCCAAAGGGCCGTGATCAATGAGGATGTAACTATCGGTATAGCTCTGAACTTGACGCAAGGCAGACAATCCTGCACTGCCCGCTCCTATGATCGCAACACGTACTTTTTCCGCCATTTACCTTTCCCGTCTCTTATATCTTTTACTCAACCTCCGGTTTATTAGGTTCGCTCACTGCCGAGAGCCGGCGCAAAGAATCGGACAATGTTTTGAGCTGGCCCGACGCCTGATCGAAATCTTTGTCTCCAAGAGCATTGAGATAATTTTCAAACGCATTGTTTGCCTGTTTGATAAGTTGGTCAAGAGATTTTTCAACAAGATCGCCTCGAATAGTTTGACGGATCGTTGTTCCGTCGCCGAACAATCCGTACAGAGCGTCATCGAACGTTTCCGCATAACTCAGATTATCGTTATGCATAACTGCTACGAGCCTGAGTTCAGGATAGGCCGCCGTTTCAGCTTGCAGGTAGATTGGTTCAACATATATAAGAGTTTCTTCGATAGGAATCGCCAGCACATTACCGCGGATCACGCGCGAGCCGCGCTGGTCCCAGAGCGACAGCCGACCGGATAGTACAGGATCCTGGTCGATTTTGGTCTCCACCTGCTGCGTGCCCAGAATTCGTTTTTCCTTGGGAAACTTATAGGCGAGCAGCCGTCCGTAATTTTCGGGATCGCACATGGCCGCGATCCAGGCAATGAGCACCTGTTTGTTCTTCGGTGTAAACGGCTGCATCAAGACGAATTGTGCTTCATCGGATTCCGGAGGCTCCCACATAATATAATAGGGCTGCACGAATTGAGATCCACCGTAATATTTTTCAGTGGCGCGAACCCATAGATCTTCCTGGTTATAAAAAACCGCCGGATCGGTCATGTGATACTTCGAATAGACGGCCCCCTGGATCAGCAGCATATCAGAAGGATATCGAATATGATTCAGGATTTCCCGAGGCATTTCGCCTCGATTTTTGAATAGATTGGGAAAAACGCCTTGCCATGCCTTGATGAGCGGATCATCCGGCTCGAAAATATAGAATGTGACCGTCCCATTGAAGGCGTCAACAACCGTCTTGACGGAGTTACGTATGTAATTGATCCCGTCCAGGTCATGCCGCGTCTGTGCGGTTTGTAACGTGAGTCTTCTCCTCAAGGATTGCGCAGTCGTTTCCGAGAAAATCGGTTCGCTGTAAGGGTAATCCGAAGAGACGGTATATCCATCGATAATCCAGTAGAGCTTGCCGTCAGCCAGGACCACATAGGGATCGTCGTCGAATTTTAAAAACGGCGCCACCGTCTTAACGCGTTGCTTGACGTTGCGATGAAACAGGATTCTGCTTTCCGATGTCGGGTAGCTCGAGAAAAACAAACGGGTGCCGTCAAACTTCCATCCAAATAAAAAACGTCTCCAGATATTTTTCAACTGGACGCCGCCCGTGCCGGAATAATTCGTATAAATGTTCTTCTCACCGCTCGGATAATCCAATTCCTCCTCTTTTGAGTTGACGATGACGTGGCTATCGGTCAGTTCGCCGTAATAAATACGCGGCTGATCGACGTTCAATTCCGGATACATACTTTTTGGCGGTATATCTTTGACCAGCAGATTCGGCAAACCTTCCGGCGTAAAATCGCTTACGGTGGTGAGGGTAATCCCGTTTCCATGCGTATATTTGAATCGCTTGTTTACGAATGTCTGGCTTTGCCGGGGAAGATTCGCAAGCTGCATCTCTCTGGCTGACACCATCACTTGCCGATATCGGTCCTGAATGGTATAGCGATCGATATCCACGTCAGTAAATTCATAATACAAGCGGATTTCCTGGAACTGCTTATATACCGAATCCAGCGCGCGCCAATCCCAGAGGCGAATATTGTCGAAAAGGTTCCGATTCTGTTCGATCATGGATTGGGTAAATTTCCCGGAAACCGGAAATCGCCTCTCTTCGAGTTCATCGAGTCCAAAACCTTGACGTGTGAAGGCAATATTATGTTCGATATAGGGTTCTTCCAGCGTGATCTCATTGGGCTGAACCTTAAGCCATTGGAAAGCGGCAGGGACAAGGCCCAAAAGGACAATCCACATCCCCAGAAGAATGATGACGACGATGCCCGCCGGAACAGCGGATCTATAAAGAGCCCCGATATCGGCCTTAGGGGAGATGTTTCCAAGCTTGTTTCTCAACGGGGGAACAGCTAACGCAAGTCCGGCGACAACGGCCAGGATAATAATAACGACGTACATCGGCAATCGAATATTTTCATCCGTCCAGCCCGGTCCTGATACCGCGCCCAGAGCTGAATACATCAGACCGAAGCGGTCCAGGTATTTCCCCCAGGCCAAGACAAAAAGCAATGCGGCAACACTAAGATAGACAGAATTATATCTCTGGATTTGGTTTACATCCGCCTGGTCGAGTTCTTTTAACTCAACTCCATCGCGACTCCGCTTCACAAAGATGGCTATTATTGATGTGAGTAAGGCGATGATCACAAGCACCAGCAATAAACTGTGCAGAGTATTATACACAGGAAGCGTAAACAAATAAAAACCGGTATCCCGACCGAAAATGGGATCTTCCACACCGGTCGCGACTCTGTTTAAGTAGAGGAGTATCCGATCCCAGTGGGCCAACGCCCATCGACCGCCGATATAGGCGCCGACGATGTCTGCACTGATTGTGAGAACTCTTTTCGTTTTTGGAATATGCCAGGTCAGGGCAGAGACCACGAAGATTCCGAAGAGAGCGCCTACCACCGCAAGACTTAATTTTGTGAAAATTATCTTCCAAAAACGTTGTTCATAGCCGATCGACTGAAACCAAAGCGCTTCGCCCCAAAAACTCAAAAACCAGAAAAAGAGGCCCGTGAAGACAGCAACAACTACTCCGGCAATGACGTGTCTCCATTTTTGTTTGGTTAATCCGCGTGCGACAAAAACCAATGCGACGGCGATCAATATTACAATAAGAAGAGTGTACATAATTTTAGCTCCTGATGGATTAAGTTATTGTTTTTTCACCGGACCCGCCCCCTTTGGGGTGAATGAATTCTTTTTGAGTTTTCGCTCCAGAGGGCCAAGCCCTAATAAGGTGAATATACCCAGTGCGGTCGCTACAAAAGCCAATCCATAAAAACCGGCGCCGCAACTGGCGCCGACACTCGCGACGAGCTAAATCGTCGCGGCGGTTGTAATCCCTTGCACCCCGCCCCGGTCTCGAATAATAGCACCGGCGCCGAGGAAGCCGATCCCGCCGACAATATGAGCGGCGATACGTGTTGCCGATCCATCGAAAGCCGCGCCCATTTGTCTTGAAATAAGGGTAAAAACGCACGCGCCTATGCAAATGAGGATATTGGTCCGCAGCCCGGCGGCCTTTTGGTTGAACTCCCTTTCCAAACCGATCAACGCCCCTAACAAAGTGGCGACGAAAAGAGAAACCACTTGTTCCACATTTGTTATCATCTTTTCTACGACGACTTACTCATAAAAAAACTTCATTTTACGAAAACAATTATCAAACCAGTGCACCCCGATAATCATTCGTTCATTTTCGATATCTTTGCCTGACCATAATGACTTTCATGGTTATATCTCGGTTTCGATTTTTACCGGCCTACAGATAGCATTGACAACGTCATAGACAAGATGCTCGTCGTTTGTTTTCAGGGCCAAATCGTCGAGTGATAACACTCCCACCACCGTGTGGTCTTCGCTAAGAACCAACAATCTGCGAATTTGCTTGTTTTTCATTAACTGCGCTGCCACACGGATGTCGCTGTTTACTGAGCAGGAGAAAATCCCAGGGCTTATAATGTCTTTTACTGGTGTCATGTTGGGATCTTTCCCCTCTGCGACGGCCCAGATGACCACATCACGATCCGTGAGAACGCTCACAATGCTGTTTTGTTCCAACACGGGCAAAAAATCGACATCATATTTTTTCATTCGTTGGGCGGCCTCGCTGAGCATCGCGCTGGAACTGATCGAATGAACAGAAGAATTCATAACGTCTGATACCTTCATAATGGCACCTCCAAGTAGTTAAAAAACACATGTGCTTCCATATAATTTTCATACTAACAAGCGCCTCTCATAGTTAAATAAGCTTCTTTCTTAATCTGATAACTCCGATTGCTTAATGCGCCGACGTTGAACTCTCGGTGATCACGGTGGAAAAATAATTCAGTGTTTACACATTGTAAATTAAGCAAATGCCCTATTTCATCATGGATATGAAAGCTTTAAGCTCTGTATTCATCGGTTTGCCTGTGGTACGGCAATGTCAAGTTGATAATGAATAAGTAAAGAACATCATTAAGCGTAAACAACTTCGTAATGGTTTATTTTGAAGAAATGAAATGTACGATCCAACAGAATGGAGTTTTAAAATGAAAGATTTCACACAAATTCAACAGATCGATCCGTTACCGGGCCTTCATGATTCGAAACTCAAAATATGGCGTTGGCTACTGGGGACGGGCGTCATCGTGATCCTCTTGGGGCTGGCGGCCATTTTCCTTCCTTTCGTAGCCACATTAGCGATTGAGATATTAATCGCTATGATTCTTCTGACGGCCGGTGTGACACAGGTGGTTCATGCTTTCAAATCACAAAAACCTAAAGGATTTACCTTTAGACTGCTGGCTGCAGGGCTATATGGTTTTGCGGGGATTTTATTGCTGGTCTTTCCTCTCCACGGTGCGCTGACGTTGACATTATTGTTGGCGGTTTTTTTTGCGATTATCGGCGCCTTCAAAATCGCTCTGGCGCTACATATCAGACCTTACCCGAGCTGGGATTGGCTTTTGATCAGCGGATTGATTGCGGTTGTTTTAGGCGCGCTGATATGGATGGGATTACCCGGTACCGCAACGTGGGCGATTGGCTTGTTGGTCGGGATCGAGTTGCTGTTTAGCGGTGGGTCGATGATTCGATTTGCATTATCGGTGCGTGACGAGTCCGAGAGGTCATCAAGCGCTTAGATTTTTTCTTCGGCTTCGTTCCTGTTCGTAGATTTGCTCTTGCCGATTCTGTTCGGCCATGAGGTGTTTCTGACTGTCTGTCGCTTCTTCATGAGCCTGGTTGCCTGAGACATCTTTCTGTCTCTTATCCAGAGCACGGAGATCCTCGGTTCGGCCATAAAGGATCGTCGTGTCCCCGCTGTGAAGTTTTGTACTCCCCATAGGGACACCGACATACTGACCGTTTTCATGGACGATTCCCAGCATGGAGATTCCTTCGTCTCGAAGCTGACACTCCTTCAATTCCTTCTCGGCGAGCCAATCATTGTCCTCAATCTGAACTTCCATGACGCTGTAATCACCGGATAATCGAAGCAAGCTTGCATAATCCCTTGTATCTAAGTCTGTGAATCGACTCAGAGCCCATTGGATGACTCTGGCAATATATCTTTCCAAAATCTTGCTGCTGGCCAATACCCATAAGACCAGTACTCCTCCCACCAGCCAGGCCAGTCTTACGAGAACTTGTGAACCCTCAGTAAATCCCGTCATGGAGAGGATCAACGATAAGATGATCGTAACCAAACCGGCACTTCGAACAATCATTAGCATCCCAATGACTTTGCGTCGTACGGGATGATCGACGACCTTCTCAGCTTCTTGGGTTGTAAAGCCGGTACCGGTAAAGGCGGAACGAGCTTGAAATTTGGCGACCTCATGAGACAAGCCCGTCATGGCCAAGGCGACTGTCGCCACGCGGGTGACAATCAGCGACAAAGTAAGAACGGTCAAAAAAGCGATGATTCCGATGACTGGGGCCATGAGACTTTCTCCCGATTCTCATTGACTCGGTTTACATACATCACGAAATTATCAGAGTCGTAGTGATTATAGCAGCAAGAAGGCAGAAATACTACTTCATTCCAGGTTTCTGACGATCCATTACCGACGGGGAAAGAATAATACTTCCTGGTCGCTTATGTTCGTAACTAAAGTTTTTGGCGATCAAGGTATATAAGCCAATTGCTATACCCATTTAAGCATGCTCCCTATCCAGAATTTTGAATTTTAAAGTCGATAGAATCTATAGACGATAAGTAGTTAATAGGAAGTTCAGGGATGAATGTCATGGATTAGATGGCCTGTCTGAATCATTGCACAACGGAGCGCAGGGTTGCTCGGGCTCAAGATGTCTCGAAAGTCAGGGTAAAGAAGGTGCTATCTGTGAGACGGCAACTCAGCGAGGGAAGATACTGTGTGACAAAGAAGCTATATGTGGTTGTGGATCGGCTTCTTGAGGATCTACTACAACATGATTGTTCCGAAGAGAGTTCTCAAAAGTAAACCGTAAAAGCTTCTCCCGTCCAAGCAAAATGCGAACTAAGTGGGCGGAGAACATGTCATTTTCTCGTATCCGCCAACTGACGTGCCTTACTTCCACATTGGGCACAACGCCATCCGTCGATCGGAATAGCACACAAAACCCACACAATGGCCCAGAGCCCTCCTGTCAGCAGCGTCAGGATTAAATGCAATAAATGATGGGTTCCTTTACGCCTTATGAGCACCTGCTTTTTACACGTCTGACAATATCCCTTGGATTCCTTGAACTCGGCCATTCTTTGTTGTTCCTTATATCAATGTGTAAGGGTTGTTTGATTTATCCCGACGGAAAAACGAGTACATTACCATTCCATTTATACAATATGTTCTTCAATCTTCGATGCCGGAAGGGTGAGCAGGTGATTGCCGTTGACGCCACCAGGACGGTTGTTTTCTGTTGGGCTTGTGTAAGGGAGGCTGCGTCAACGACACTATAGGATGCGAGGGGTAAAGATCCGTTTGCTGGATGTTCAGCGTGCAAACCAATAGCAGGCAATTCTTGCGATGGTTCCCTTTGGGCTCGTTCACCCAGAAATCGGAGGAGATACTCTATCACAGGTATCTCTTCATAGTCCTGATCGTTGGACACCTTCATGACCAGCATATGTTGCCATCTGTTGGGATTCCCACAGAACAAAATGGGTAGTTTTTTGGCCCTGATCAGACTGCGGTCAGTGCCTGTGGGTTTGACACCCTCGCGTTTCCGCGATCTAAGAATACGGGGAACCACAAGGAGGTCAAAAGCCGGATTCAATCTCTTCGCAACAGCGGTCGGAGGGCCAGAGATGTAACTGAGCTTAATCCTCAAATCATCAGAACGGTCATTTTTCAAACAATCCCAAACGTCTCTGCAGTGAGTTTGTGTTTCACCGCCTCCGTACTTAATAAACTCCCTGGCGGCAAAACCGGGCATTGTAGCACCAATATGGGAGTCCCTACCCTGTAGCGACAACCTGGGTTTGACATCGAATCCAAGGACGGTCACCTCAAAGTCGGTATTTCCATACAACATCTGCGTCACAGCTGCGACTTGATTCGGTTCATCGGACGGCATGGTGATGACAGCGGCCCGAAACGGCGTCTGTTTTACGAAGTCGGCTTGCGACATGGTCTTTTTCATCCACTCTCAATCAACAAACCCTTATCTCATCAGAGGCGTTCTATTTCACGGGGAACATTCTTCATCTCTTATGAGGCCGAGCGCGTAGGCCGCTGCTTTTATGCTTGAGACGGGCCTTGACAGTTCCCTCGCAAGGGAATCGGCGCCTTTACGAGCGAAGTTTCGTCTGAGATACCCAACTTCCTCGGCCGTCCATTTTTTTCTGGATTTTTCGTTGCTGCTCTTCTCCATGAGTACTTCTTTCAATCGCAATAATCAATGCCTGTACTGATCTGGAGAGAGCCCAGGATAAAGTATAGTAAACTTTACCTGGGCATATACTCTATCCACACGGGTCAATAACCTTGCGTATATCCGAGTCCACCCCAGGTGGCTCTTTGCATTCTGTGAAGGTCCTCATAGCCAGCCTGGGTTGTCGGTGAATAATGATTTCCCGGATGGCCACGTACACGTTCTCTACCCATCCTGATCGTATCGTTCCCTTTCCACTTCCAGTGCTCGGCGTGTCCGTCGGCGAACGAGAGAGTGGTTCCATCTCCGTGCCGTACTGGCGGATCGTCCCACCATTGCTCCTGTTCGTAGTGCACGGCAAAACTGTCGGGGGTCACCCAGCCCTCATCGATAAATACGGCGCGATTAACAGACTGGGAAATCTCTATTCGTTTCTTGATCCATACCCCTGGAATCTGGGTGCCTTGCCGCGTTTTCCCATTCATCGAATCCATGACCGCATAAGTCAGCATTTCACCCCGATAACCCGTTGGACAGCGATAGAGGCTCTCATCCTTGCAATAAGGAAAGAGCGCTCCATTCCGGATGGCCCTGAGTTGTTGCCGCTCAGGCAACTGCTCACCGCTACCGTAATTCCCGGCCCAGCATTGACCTACCCAGGCCTTCTCATCGGGGCGATCGACGCCTCCCATGCCATTGACGATTTTGTCATCGTTCTCATCGGCATACATGATCCACGCCAGAGTCATTTGTCTTAGATTGTTCAGACACGCAATGCGTTTGCCCTGTTCGCGCGCTCGATGCAGAGCAGGCATCAAGATGGCCACCAACATAGCAATGATTGCGATGACGACTAAAAGTTCGATCAAAGTAAACCCTTTTCGTTCGATCACAGTGCTTCACCTCCTATGTTTGTCTTTTCTAAACGCGTTCTTGTTTGTTATCATTTTGTTCCTTTGCCTTTGATACTCAGGGCAACGATCAGCTTTCTACGCGATAGAATTTCCATGTTGCCTCTATCTATCATACGTAGTGCTTCATCGCGTTTGTATCGGGGAATGCCTGAATCTGCCTGAGCAAAGTACTGAGCCCGACCTGTAGCAATCAGCGATAGCAGAAGAAAACGGATTCTTGACGTAAGTGTTTGGCCTTTTTGGTGTTTTTGCCGGCACGGCATGTTGAACCTGCCGGAATATGGTTGAAATTGAGATGAAGTCTTTGCATTATTGGACTTGCGACAAGCAGGAGTGGCTCAGTGGAATGTATATGGAAAATCTCGGTGCCAACAATTTTCAAGTGGTGGAGTTCATTGTTATGTTAGCGACAACCACACCTTTGGCAATATCAAATTGGGCTATCGGAATTCTCGCAGCGCTTATATTTGGCAGCATCATCCTTGTTGTGAGATACGGCAGACAATGCTGTGACAGTATCGCCTGGATAATAGAAATGTATAGAATGTATAAAATAAATACTGGTTTAGAAACGCCTCACAAGGAGCAAATGTCAGATGTTGGATCTTCTGTCAAAGAATCTAACAAAAAAGAAATCGCAGAAATCAAGAGGCAAATATCGATCCTATCTCGGCAGATCAAGGCTATATTCGTTGAGATTAAGAAAACAAGAAGAACCGAACTCCTGAAAGCCTTGAAAGTCGACGCCAATGCCGCTTCAACTGAATATGGAATGAAATTCGAGCTTAAGAGATCTGAGTTCGACAAAGCAATGAAAGCCTTACAAGTCACATTGGCCAAAATGCCGGAACAGGCCGTTACCTACAGACAGAACACGATCAAATGGATCGCTAATGCGCACAAGAAGTTTGACAAATACAGCCCAGAGAAATTTGTTCAGAAAGTCGAAGCTGCTAAATCGAAACATAAAACGATTCAGAACAAATGAGTTGAGTTAAAGCTAATCCGTTTTACGCTCAATCATACAAGTCCAGTGAAATATTTCGTTTATTGTATAGCAGTATCCATCTGGTTTATCTTTGGGCAAGAGAAACACGCAATTCCTTGCTAAATTAAGGGCTTTCGAAGACTATTTTAGGCAATTCCCCTATTTCTCAAGTTATCATGATTCCGTATTCTATTTCAGGATATGAATGTGTTAATCGTTTTAGGAGTCAAAAAATGTTTGGGAAAAAAATCCCCTTGTTCAGCTTAATGGGCTTCAAGGTCGGAATTGATCTGACATGGCTCATATTAGCTGTACTCATCACATGGTCCTTGGCCAAGGGACTCTTTCCGAATTATTTCGACGGTTATTCTAATGCCACATATTGGTGGATGAGCGTCGCCGGAGCGCTGGGTTTATTTGTTTCTATTGTCTTCCACGAGTTCTGCCATTCTTTGGTGGCTCGCCGTTTCGGGATGCCCATCAAAGGCATCACGCTCTTCTTGTTCGGCGGCGTCGCCGAAATGAACGAAGAACCCCAAAGCCCGAAGGCCGAGTTTCTCATGGCATTGATGGGACCCGTCTCCAGTGCGGCTCTGGGAGGCTTGTTAGCTCTTATCGTCTTCGCCGGGAGACGGGTGGATTGGTCGGGACCGATTACCGGGGTATTAACGTATTTAGTCTGGCTCAATCTCATTCTCGCAGGATTCAATCTCTTGCCGGCATTTCCGCTGGACGGCGGCCGGGTATTGCGATCCATCCTTTGGAAAATCAAGGGCAATCTTCGCTGGGCGACGCGTATTGCCTCGGGTTTGGGTTCGGGTATCGGATTGTTTTTTATTATCATTGGGATCATGACCTTCATTATGGGGGGATTCATCGGCGGCATGTGGTATTTCCTTATAGGCATGTTCATTCGATGGGCCTCGCAGATGTCATATAAACAGCTTATGATGAGAAAAGCGCTCGGAGGCGAGCCAATCGGACGCTTTATGAAGACCGATCCCGTGACCATTCCCTCTTCGACGTCTGTGAAGCAACTCGTAAATGACTATTTCTACCGATTCCACTACAAAATGTTTCCGGTGGCGGATAACGGCGATCTCATAGGGTGCGTCGATACGAAACAAGTGAAGGAGCTTCCGAAAGACGAATGGGCCGATCACACCGTTTCCGAGGTGACCCAGCCCTGTTCCGTGACCAATACCATCACTCCGGAGACGGACGCGATGAAGGTCTTGTCACAGATGAATAAGACGGGAAACAGCCGGTTGCTGGTTACCGAGCAAAACAAGCTGGTCGGCATTGTTACATTAAAAGATATGCTGAAGTTTTTATCCATGAAAATTGATCTGGAACAAGAGTAGATTTCGTAAAAAATCATTGATAAGAAAGGAGACTTGATAATGAATACGCCACAAACATGTCCCACTTGTAAAAGTTCAAATATGGAATCCGGATCGCTTGGTTCGACGGGCAAGATTCACTTTCGTCCGGAGGGTGCTAAGTTTCTCAAGTTGAAAACTGCAAATGTCGATGTCGCCGCCAGCCTGTGTATGGACTGCGGGCATGTGGCCTTAACGGGTGACACCGAAAAGGTCAAATCGCTAAAGGATACACAGTAGCATTTGTCAGTCAGTCGTCGTTTCTAACAAACAAGATCGCACAGAGACCTCTGGTTTGTGAATGAGCAGATGAAAGCTAAGCCCAGGAAAGTTGTCATCATCGGAGCGGGATCCGTGGGGACGGCGTATATTTATGCACTGCTTCAAACCGGCCTTGCGTCGGAGATCGCTTTAATTGATATCGACGAAAAAGCTGTGGCCGGTGAAGTGATGGACCTATCCCACGGGCTACCGTTTATTCCGCCGGTCTCTATTCATGCGGGCGATTATTCGGATTGTCGGAACGCCCATTTAATCGTGGTCACAGCGGGGGCCAAGCAAAAACCCGGCCAATCCCGCACGGACCTGGTCCGAAATAATGCGTCTATTATCCGATCGATCTGCGAGTCCATCAAAGAACATTCGACCGACGCGGTTCTGGTGATGGTCACCAATCCCGTTGATATTCTTACTCACATAGCGCTGCACAATCTCGGCTGGCCGAGGCAGCGCGTGATAGGGTCGGGAACGGTATTGGATACGGCCAGACTCAAATATATGCTCAGCCGGCATTGTGGTATTGACGCCCGGAACGTACATGCTTACGTCCTGGGCGAGCATGGCGATAGTGAAATGGTTGCGTGGAGTATGGCTCATATTGCCGGTGTTCAGATTGAACGCTATTGCCAGCTCTGTCAAGGCTGCGATGCTCAACAGCAACACAAGCGGATCGCTGAGCAGGTTCGTAATTCCGCCTATCATATTATCGACTATAAAGGTTCGACCTATTATGGCATCGGCATGTCGCTCGTGAGAATCTCTCAGGCGATATTACGTGACGAACACAGCGTTTTAACAGTTTCGGTCGAGTTGGAAGGGGAATATAATTTAAGCGGTTTATGCCTGAGCGTTCCGTGTGTTGTGGCGGAAAACGGCGTCGAGCGGATTATCGATACCGAGCTTTCCGCCGCTGAAAACAAAGGGCTCAAGAAATCCGCGGAAATCTTGCAGAAGCTACTTGAGGACGTTTCTGATTAAATCAACCCCCGGATGCGTCAGCACGTTGATACATGACCGGGGTTCATATAAAAGATTCCTCAACAGAATTTGTGGGTTGTTTTCGGTAATGGTAAATCTCCAAGTGTATGGTATAGCTGAACTTCCAGTACAGCGT